>NZ_JBXWQK010000026.1:0-1049 GCF_059612345.1 Ruegeria sp. CDSA020 | reverse complement strand
ATGGCAAAGGAAAAGTTTGAGCGTAATAAGCCGCACGTCAACATTGGCACGATTGGGCACGTTGACCACGGCAAGACGACGCTGACCGCAGCGATCACCAAGTATTTTGGTGACTTCAAAGCGTATGACCAGATTGACGGCGCGCCGGAAGAGAAGGCCCGCGGCATCACCATCTCGACGGCCCACGTGGAATACGAGACCGATGCGCGTCACTACGCCCACGTTGACTGCCCCGGCCACGCCGACTACGTCAAGAACATGATCACTGGTGCGGCGCAAATGGACGGCGCGATCCTGGTTGTGAACGCGGCTGACGGCCCGATGCCTCAGACCCGCGAGCACATTCTGCTGGGCCGCCAGGTTGGCATCCCGACCATGGTCGTGTTCATGAACAAAGTTGACCAGGTTGACGACGAAGAGCTGCTGGAGCTGGTTGAAATGGAAATCCGCGAGCTGCTGAGCTCGTATGATTACCCTGGCGACGACATTCCGATCATTGCCGGTTCGGCACTGGCCGCGATGGAAGGCAACAACCCGGAAATCGGCGAAGAATCGATCCGCAAGCTGATGGCTGCCGTGGACGAGTACATCCCGACGCCTGAGCGTGCTGTTGACCAGCCGTTCCTGATGCCGGTCGAAGACGTGTTCTCGATCTCGGGCCGTGGTACAGTTGTGACCGGTCGTGTTGAGCGTGGCGTGATCAATGTTGGCGACGAGATCGAAATCGTCGGCATCCGCGACACCAAGAAAACCACCTGTACCGGTGTTGAAATGTTCCGCAAGCTGCTGGATCGCGGCGAAGCGGGCGACAACATCGGCGCGCTGCTGCGTGGTATCGACCGTGAAGGTGTTGAGCGTGGCCAGGTTCTGTGTAAGCCGGGTTCGGTTACACCGCACACCAAGTTCGAAGCCGAAGCCTATATCCTGACCAAGGAAGAGGGTGGCCGTCACACGCCGTTCTTCGCGAACTACCGTCCGCAGTTCTACTTCCGTACAACTGACGTGACCGGCACCGTGACCCTGGCAGCTGGCACCGAGATGGTTATGCC
>NZ_JBXWQK010000025.1:0-1266 GCF_059612345.1 Ruegeria sp. CDSA020 | reverse complement strand
GGTTTTTTCACCCAGTCTCTCTCAGCGCGCGACCCAGAGCTGTTCGGCTCGATCACGTCCGAGCTGGGCCGTCAGCGCGACGAGATCGAATTGATCGCGTCCGAGAACATCGTCTCTGCTGCCGTGATGGAAGCGCAGGGCTCGGTGATGACCAACAAATACGCCGAAGGATACCCCGGCAGGCGGTACTATGGCGGGTGTCAATTTGTTGATATCGCTGAAAATATGGCCATCGACCGCGCCAAGAAGCTGTTCGGTTGCGGCTTTGCAAACGTCCAGCCGAACTCTGGCTCTCAGGCAAACCAGGGCGTGTTCCAGGCACTGATCAAACCCGGCGACACCATCCTGGGCATGAGCCTGGATGCGGGGGGCCACCTGACCCATGGCGCCGCACCCAACCAGTCGGGCAAGTGGTTCAACGCCGTCCATTACGGTGTGCGCAAACAGGACAACCAGATCGACTATGACCAGATCGAAGCGCTGGCGAAAGAGCATCAGCCCAAGCTGATCATCGCAGGCGGGTCGGCCATTCCGCGCATCATTGATTTTGCCCGCATGCGCGAGATCGCGGATATGGTCGGCGCCTATCTGCATGTCGACATGGCCCATATCGCCGGTCTGGTCGCGACAGGCGCACACCCATCGCCCTTCCCGCATGCGCATGTGGCTACTACCACCACGCATAAAACCCTGCGCGGTCCGCGGGGCGGCATGATCCTGACCAATGACGAGGCGATCGCCAAGAAAGTGAACTCGGCCATCTTCCCTGGCATTCAGGGCGGCCCGCTGATGCATGTCATCGCGGCCAAGGCCGTGGCCTTTGGCGAAGCACTGCGACCCGAGTTCAAGGACTACATCGCCCAGGTGGTCACCAACGCACAGGCCCTGTCGGACCAGTTGATCAAAGGTGGGCTGGACACAGTCACCCACGGCACCGATACCCACGTGGTTCTGGTGGACCTGCGCCCTAAAGGCGTCAAAGGCAACGCGACTGAAAAGGCACTGGGCCGGGCGCATATCACCTGCAACAAGAACGGTGTCCCTTTCGATCCCGAAAAACCGATGGTGACCAGCGGCATCCGCCTTGGCAGCCCTGCAGGCACCACCCGCGGCTTCGGCGAGGCCGAGTTCCGCCAGATCGCCGACTGGATCATCGAAGTGGTCGACGGTCTGGCCGCAAATGGCGAGGACGGTAACGGTGAGGCCGAGGCCAAAGTCAAAGCCGAAGTCGCAAACCTCTGCGCCAGATTCCCTATCTATCCAAAC
>NZ_JBXWQK010000023.1:0-2207 GCF_059612345.1 Ruegeria sp. CDSA020 | reverse complement strand
GACCGAAACCCAATGAGCTATAAATCTGACATCGAAATTGCGCGTGAGGCGAAGAAGAAGCCGATTCAGGAGATTGGTGCGAAGATCGGCATCGAATCTGCTGATCTTCTGCCCTATGGCCATGACAAGGCAAAGGTGAGCCAGGACTTCATCAATTCGGTTCAGGGCCGTGAGGACGGCAAGCTGATTCTGGTGACGGCGATCAACCCGACGCCTGCGGGTGAGGGTAAGACGACGACGACTGTGGGTCTGGGTGACGGTCTGAACCGGATTGGCAAGAACGCGATGATCTGTATCCGTGAGGCTTCGCTGGGCCCGAACTTTGGCATGAAGGGCGGCGCTGCGGGTGGTGGTTACGCGCAGGTTGTTCCGATGGAAGAGATGAACCTGCACTTCACCGGTGACTTTCACGCCATCACCAGCGCCCATTCACTGCTGTCGGCGATGATCGACAACCACATCTACTGGGGCAATGAGTGCGAGATCGACATTCGCCGTGTAGCGTGGCGTCGTGTGGTCGACATGAACGACCGCGCGCTGCGTCAGATCACGGCCAGCTTGGGTGGCGTATCGAACGGTTTCCCGCGCGAGACCGGCTTTGACATCACCGTGGCCTCTGAAGTTATGGCGATCCTGTGCCTGGCCAATGATCTGAAAGATCTGGAAAAGCGTCTGGGTGACATCATCGTCGCGTATCGCCGCGACAAGACAGCCGTGTATTGCCGCGACATCAAGGCAGAAGGTGCGATGACGGTGCTGCTGAAGGACGCGATGCAGCCGAACCTGGTGCAGACGCTGGAAAACAACCCGGCCTTTGTCCATGGTGGCCCGTTTGCCAACATTGCACATGGCTGTAACTCGGTCATTGCGACCAAGACCGCGCTGAAGGTTGCTGACTATGTCGTGACCGAAGCGGGTTTTGGGGCCGATCTGGGCGCCGAGAAATTCATGAACATCAAGTGCCGCAAAGCGGGTATCGCGCCGTCGGCTGTGGTGCTGGTCGCCACCGTGCGTGCGATGAAGATGAATGGCGGTGTGGCCAAGGCTGATCTGGGTGCGGAAAACGTCGACGCGGTCAAATCGGGCTGTGCCAACCTGGGTCGTCACATCGAAAACGTCAAATCCTTTGGCGTGCCGGTTGTGGTTGGCATCAACCACTTCGTCACCGATACCGACGCTGAAGTGCAAGCCGTGAAAGACTATTGCTCTGACCACGGGGTCGAAGCGGTTCTGTCGCGTCACTGGGAGCTGGGGTCGGAAGGCTCGGCGCCGCTGGCCGAGAAGGTGGTCGAAATCGTCGAAGGGGGCACAGCGAACTTTGCGCCGATCTACCCCGACGATATGCCGCTGTTCGAGAAGATCGAAACCATCGCCAAGCGCATCTATCGCGCGGACGAGGTTCTGGCCGACAACAAGATCCGCAACCAGCTGCGTGAATGGGAAGAAGCCGGTTACGGCAACCTGCCGGTCTGCATGGCCAAGACGCAGTATTCCTTCTCGACCGATCCCTCGTTGCGCGGCGCGCCCACCGGCCATTCGGTTCCGGTGCGCGAGGTGCGCCTGAGCGCGGGTGCCGGATTTATCGTGGCGGTCTGTGGTGAGATCATGACTATGCCGGGCCTGCCGCGCAAACCGGCGGCCGAAAGCATCTGCCTCAATGACGCAGGTGAGATCGAGGGCTTGTTCTAAGTCGCCAGATAAGACATCTCGTGATCCGGAGAATGCTCCGGGCCACGAGGAGATCACGATGCCCACTCTGACACCGCCGCAAGACTGCGCAACGATGCAGGATCTGCGGATTCAGATTGACCAGCTGGACCGGCACCTGATCGAGATGCTGGTGAGGCGCGCCAGCTACATTGATCGCGCGTCTGAGTTGAAGCCGGGCGAGGGCCTGCCGGCCCGTATTCCGGATCGTGTTGAAGAGGTGGTGCAAAAGGTGCGTGCCAGCTCTCAGGCGGCGGGGATGGACCCCGATCTGGCCGAGACGCTGTGGCGCATTCTGATTGACTGGTCGATTGCGCGTGAGGAACGTGTGCTCGGCAACGACTGACTGACCGGGCGCCCCAAGCGCCCGATCCGTTTTTGGGAAGAAGGGATCGAAGAATGGTAGCGCAGGTTATCGACGGTAAGGCCTTTGCAGCAACGGTGCGGGCACAGGTTGCCGATCAGGTTGCAAAGCTGAAGGACGAAAATGGCATCACCCC
>NZ_JBXWQK010000022.1:0-2703 GCF_059612345.1 Ruegeria sp. CDSA020 | reverse complement strand
ACGGTAACGGTGAGGCCGAGGCCAAAGTCAAAGCCGAAGTCGCAAACCTCTGCGCCAGATTCCCTATCTATCCAAACTTGTAAACTGAAGGACACCAACCCATGAGCTTTCATTCCATCGAACAGGCTCCTGCCCGCCTAAACCGCAGCGAACTCGCCGTGCCTGGCAGCCAACCCGGAATGTTCGAAAAGGCCGCACAATCGGACGTGGATGTCATCTTCCTTGATCTGGAGGACGCCGTCGCGCCGGACGAGAAAGAACAGGCCCGCAAAAACATCATTGAGGCTCTGAACGACATCGACTGGGGCAGCAAGACCATGTCGGTACGCATCAACGGGCTCGACACGCATTACATGTACCGCGACGTGGTGGATGTGGTTGAACAGGCTGGCGAGCGACTTGATCTGATCATGATCCCCAAAGTCGGCACCGCGGCAGATGTCTATGCCGTCGACATGATGGTCACGCAAATCGAGGATGCAAAGGGGTACAAAAAACGCATCGGATTCGAGCATATTATCGAAACTGCGTTAGGGATGCAGAACGTCAGTGAGATCGCGGCGGCGTCGAAACGTAACGAAAGCCTGCATTTCGGCGTAGCCGACTATGCCGCCTCGACCCGCGCGCGGACGACTATTATCGGCGGTGTTAATCCGGATTATTCCGTTCTGACTGACGCCGATACGGACGGAGGACGCCTGACCCATTGGGGAGATATGTGGCACTATGCGCTTGCCCGCATGGTTGTGGCTGCCCGCGCCAATGGTTTGCGCCCAATCGACGGCCCATTTGGAGACTTCCAAGACCCGGACGGCTACAAAGCCGCCGCAAAGCGCGCGGCAGTTTTAGGCTGCGAGGGCAAATGGGCCATCCATCCCAGCCAGATTTCACTGGCAAACGATGTTATGTCGCCGGGCGACGCCGAAGTCACCAAGGCACAACGCATTCTCGAAGCAATGGCCGAAGCCGAAGCAGCGGGAAAGGGAGCGGTTTCGTTAGATGGCCGCCTGATCGACTATGCTTCGATCCGTCAAGCTGAAGTTATGGTTGAAAAGGCTCGTCAAATCGCAGCAGCATGATCGCCTCATGACTTTACAATCGTCCATGTCTCAACGCGATTGTGCCGCCAACATATTTGCCGAAGCCATAGCCGCGGCAGATCCGGCGGTATCCCTGAGCAGACGACTGCAATCAGCCCCATTGCCTGCGCCCAAACAGGGTGGGCGCAGCATCCTGATCGCGATTGGTAAAGCCGCTCCAGCCATGATGGCGGAAGCCTTGCAAAACGTTCAGGGTGATCATGTCGCTCTGGCCGTGACCCATTCCGAAAACCAAGCGGTCGTACCCGGTGCAACTGTGTTGAACAGTGCACACCCCGTTCCGGACGAACGGGGCCTCAAAGCCGGTCGGCAGATCATTGATCTGCTCAGCACAGCACGCGAGCAAGATCAGATCATAGCGCTGATCTCTGGCGGGGGATCGGCCCTGGTTCCGGCACCTGTGGACGGATTGTCCCTATCGGATAAGATTGCGGTCAACGAGCTCTTGTTGTCTTCCGGATTGGACATCGTGCACATGAACCTGGTGCGCCAGCATCTGAGCCAGCTCAAGGGCGGAGGGTTTCTGCGACACGGTTCACCTGCACCGGTCACAGCCTATATTTTGTCGGATGTGATCGGAGATGACCTGCGTGCCGTTGCCAGCGGCCCCACTTCTCCACCCATCGGAACCCAAGCCGATGCCCGCAGGATCTGCATTGGAGCTGGCATCTGGAAGCGTCTGCCCCAGTCCGTGCGGGACCATCTAGAACACAGCCTTCCTGAACAGACGATAGCAGTTGAAGCGACAAATCATCTGATCGGGTCGAACACGATAAGCCTTGAGGCTGCGCATCGCTGTGCGGCGCAGTTTTGTCGGGCTGAAATTGCCTCCAAAGCACTGACAGGAGACGTGTCCGACGCTGCACGTCAGATTCTGGAAGCGGCCCGTTCTGTGGCTTCCGACCGCCCGGTCGCTCTACTTTTCGGAGGGGAGACAACCGTCCGGCTGCAGGGTACGGGTCTTGGTGGGCGCAATCAGGAACTAGCGCTGCGCGTCGCCCAACTGGCGCAAGGGGAAGCTATTCCCGGCAACTGGATCTTCCTCAGCGGTGGAACAGATGGCCGTGATGGTCCGACCCCCGCAGCGGGTGCGATTGTGGATGTGGGAACATTCGATCGTATCCGCGATGCGGGGCAAAATCCGTCCACGCTGTTAGCAAACAACGACAGTCACCGGGCATTGGGACTATCGGGTGATCTTCTGATGACTGGTGCGACCGGAACCAATGTTGCAGATATCCAAGTATTGCTGCTTGGGCCTGATGCTTGAGCGCGCGCTAAACTTGACGGGCATCAAGGTTGATATAGCGTCAGAGATGTCGAATTGGAGAGTAATGCCTGAATCCGTCGAGAAAGGTCCGATTCATGCGATAGTCTGATTTCAAAGCCATAAAAGAGGCGTTTATTCCATTGTCACAGGCGATGTTTTAGGCTCTGACGGAGGGATATAGGCATTATTTTTTGCGGGATGTTTGGCGTTGATCGGCGTGTAAGTATTTGTAATTTTCGTTCTAAAGTTGTTTTTTGGAGTAGGATTTGAACCTTTGGCCTTCAGGTTATGAGCCTGACGAGGTGAAGAGGTTAGCAATTGATCCAGTGGATC
>NZ_JBXWQK010000021.1:0-3862 GCF_059612345.1 Ruegeria sp. CDSA020 | reverse complement strand
TGGTTGCGGGAGTAGGATTTGAACCTACGACCTTCAGGTTATGAGCCTGACGAGCTACCGGGCTGCTCCATCCCGCGTCAAGGTCGAATAAGTAATTGTATCGTTTAGAGAGAATTGGGATTTTTCTAGGTTTGGCGGTGACCTACTCTCCCGGGGCTTAAGCCCAAGTACCATTGGCGCGGCAGTGCTTAACTTCCGGGTTCGGGATGGGACCGGGTGTTTCACTTGCGCTATGACCACCAAACCGAGGAAAATCCCTCGGTCGACTTTCTTGCTTTGCAAGAAAGCGACTATGCGGCAGGCAGCATCTTTATCGCAGATAAAGGCGCGTTGCCGCACGGTAGTGTATCAATCAACACCGCAGCTATGTGCTGCGAAGTTATCCATGTTTAAGGTGTGTATGTTTTTGATTTGTCTTTCCATTACTGGATCAAATCAAGCCTATCGGGCGATTAGTACCGGTCAACTGAACGCATTACTGCGCTTACATCTCCGGCCTATTGACGTGGTGGTCTTCCACGGCCCTCAGGGAGACCTTGTTTTGAGGGGGGCTTCCCGCTTAGATGCCTTCAGCGGTTATCCTGTCCGATCATAGCTACCCTGCACTGCTGCTGGCGCAACAACAGGTCCACCAGTGGATCGTTCACCCCGGTCCTCTCGTACTAGGGGCAACTCCTCTCAAGTCTCCTACACCCACGGCAGATAGGGACCGAACTGTCTCACGACGTTCTAAACCCAGCTCACGTACCTCTTTAAACGGCGAACAGCCGTACCCTTGGGACCTGCTCCAGCCCCAGGATGAGATGAGCCGACATCGAGGTGCCAAACACTGCCGTCGATATGGACTCTTGGGCAGTATCAGCCTGTTATCCCCGGCGTACCTTTTATCCGTTGAGCGATGGCCCTTCCACTCGGGACCACCGGATCACTATGGCCGTCTTTCGACTCTGCTCGACTTGTCAGTCTCGCAGTCAGGCTGGCTTCTGCCATTGCACTCAACGAGCGATTTCCGACCGCTCTGAGCCAACCTTCGCGCGCCTCCGTTACGCTTTAGGAGGCGACCGCCCCAGTCAAACTACCCGCCACGCAGGGTCCCGGATCCGGATAACGGACCGCGGTTAGACATCAAGAGTGCGAAGGGTGGTATCTCAAGGGAGGCTCCACAAAGACTTGCGTCTCTGCTTCAAAGCCCACCACCTATCCTGCACATCACAATCCTGATGCCAGTGCGAAGCTGTAGTAAAGGTGCACGGGGTCTTTCCGTCTAACCGCGGGAAGCCTGCATCTTGACAGGCAATTCAATTTCGCTGAGTCGATGTTGGAGACAGCGGGGAAGTCGTTACGCCATTCGTGCAGGTCGGAACTTACCCGACAAGGAATTTCGCTACCTTAGGACCGTTATAGTTACGGCCGCCGTTTACCTGGGCTTCAATTCAAGGCTCTCACCTCTCCTTTTAACCTTCAGGCACCGGGCAGGCGTCAGACCCTATACGTCGTCTTGCGACTTCGCAGAGCCCTGTGTTTTTAATAAACAGTCGCCACCCCCTGGTTTGTGCCCCCAGCCCCTAGTTGCCTAGGAACCGGGCCTCCTTCTCGCGAACTTACGGAGGTATTTTGCCGAGTTCCTTCAACATCGTTCTCTCAAGCGCCTTGGTATTCTCTACCAGTCCACCTGTGTCGGTTTAGGGTACGGTCTTATAGGAGGGCTATTTCCAGGAACCTCTCAGCAGCCCATTCAATCCGATAAGGATGAACTACCTCTGAGATCCGTCACCACTCCACGGCCTAGGAATATTAACCTAGTTCCCATCGCCTACGCCTTTCGGCCTCGGCTTAGGGGCCGGCTTACCCTGCTCAGATTAGCTTTAAGCAGGAACCCTTGGACTTTCGGCGAGAGTGTCTCTCACACTCTTTGTCGCTACTCATGTCATCATTCTCACTAGTGATCTCTCCACCGGATCGCTCACGCGCCGGCTTCATCGAAAGCCTCTCTCCTCCAATACGCCCGAAGACGTGAAGGAGGAATGAGACTATGTCACACTACGCTCTGCTACCATGCCTTACGGCATCCTAAGCTTCGGCTCATGGCTTGAGCCCCGTTACATCTTCGCCGCAGGACAACTTATTTAGACCAGTGAGCTGTTACGCTATCTTTAAAGGATGGCTGCTTCTAAGCCAACCTCCTGGTTGTTTTGGTCGTCCCACCTGCTTTCCCACTTAGCCATGAATTGGGGGCCTTAGCTGTAGGTCAGGGTTGTTTCCCTCTCCACTACGGACGTTAGCATCCGCAGTGTGTCTGCCATCTAGTACTCCCGGGTATTCGGAGTTTGGTTAGGATCAGTAAGCCTGTGGGGCCCCATTACCCATCCAGTGCTCTACCCCCCGGGGTATTCGGATGACGCTCTACCTAAATAGATTTCGCAGAGAACCAGCTATCTCCGAGTTTGATTGGCCTTTCACCCCTAGGCACAGCTCATCCCGATCCTTTTCAACGGATGTGGGTTCGGTCCTCCAGTAAGTGTTACCTTACCTTCAACCTGGCCATGCCTAGATCACTCGGTTTCGGGTCTGATCCCACGAACTCATGCGCCCTATTAAGACTCGCTTTCGCTACGCCTACACCTAACGGCTTAAGCTTGCTCGTGAGACCAAGTCGATGACCCATTATACAAAAGGTACGCCGTCACCCCGCAAGGAGGCTCCGACTGATTGTAGGCGTTCGGTTTCAGGTACTGTTTCACTCCCCTCGTCGGGGTGCTTTTCACCTTTCCCTCACGGTACTGGTTCACTATCGGTCAGCAAGGAGTACTTAGCCTTCGAAGGTGGTCCTCCGATCTTCAGACAGAATTTCACGTGTTCCGCCCTACTTAATACGTCCCTCAAAGCTTCGAATACGGGGCTGTCACCCGCTATGGCCATGCTTCCCAACATGTTCTTCTCACTTATCCGGCTCGGCTGGTCCCCGTTCGCTCGCCGCTACTAGGGGAGTATCAATTGATTTCCTTTCCTCCGGGTACTTAGATGTTTCAGTTCCCCGGGTTTGCCTTTATAACCCTATGTATTCAGGTCATAAATACCTGGTTAAGCCCATTATTGACTGGCAAAGCCAACAATAACAAACTTTCAGGTGGGTTGCCCCATTCAGAAATCCATGGATCAAAGCTTATTCTCAGCTCCCCATGGCTTATCGCAGAGTATCACGTCTTTCATCGCCTCTTGCTGCCAAGGCATTCACCAAACGCCCTTCTCGCGCTTGATTTGATCCAGAAAAAGAAAGACTTGATATTGGCACTACCGACCTTACGGCTACTTGAGTGCGTTTGACCGCACACAACCAAAGCTGCGCTAGTAATCAAATCAATCGAGACCGCCCAGCTGGTAACTAAAGGCAGTCATTCTTCTGAACCAAAAACATACATTTCCCGCCCCCGTCTCTTGGACGAGGACAAATGAGCAACCCCATATGGTCTCTCAGCCGTGCAGCTGATCAACGCAGGTCGCTCGGGTTAGTATATTAGACTTGGACAACTCTGTTCGTTTCAGTCGTGATACGCATTCCAGGCCGGCTAGACCCAAACTGCGCCTTCCATCATACGATGGAAACGACCGAGATCAGTGCCACACTCGGCACGATCAAACAGTGTTGATTGATTTCTCTCTAAACGATGTCAAAGCTTCCGAAGAAGCGTCGTCCAATCGGACGGTTAAACACTCAAAACAGTGCTTAACGATCTGGTTGGAAGGAAAGTGGTGGGTCGAGGAGGACTTGAACCTCCGACCTCACGCTTATCAGGCGTGCGCTCTAACCACCTGAGCTACCGACCCACTTTTATTAGGGCCGCTTGCAGGTCGCTCTCATTGC
>NZ_JBXWQK010000020.1:0-4557 GCF_059612345.1 Ruegeria sp. CDSA020 | reverse complement strand
GATCAGCCCCTGGCCAGTGCGGGGGCTGATCTGGTTGTCGTCTGTTTACTCAGCTGCGTCTTCGTATTCGGACATTGGTGGGCATGTGCAGATGAGGTTTCGGTCTCCGTATGCGTTGTCGACGCGGTTGACGGGGGACCAGTATTTGTCGACGCCCATGGAGCCCGGGGGGAAGCAGGCCTGTTCGCGGGTGTATGGGCGGTCCCAGTCGCCGACCAGATCGCGCACCGTATGGGGGGCGTTTTTCAACGGGTTGTTCTCCGCATCGATCTTGCCGTCGATGATGTCCTGCGCCTCGGCCCGGATGGACAGCATGGCGTCGCAGAAGCGATCCAGCTCGTCCTTGGGTTCCGACTCGGTGGGCTCGACCATCAGGGTTCCGGCCACCGGCCAGGACATGGTGGGCGCGTGGAAGCCGGAATCGACCAGACGCTTGGCCACATCGTCGACGCTGACATGGGCCGCCTCATCCAGAGGACGGGTGTCAAGGATACATTCATGCGCCACCCGGCCTGTTTCCGAGGTGTACAGGATCGGATAGGCGTCCTGCAGCCGGGCCGCGATATAGTTGGCGTTCAGGATCGCCACTTTCGTGGCCTGGGTCAGACCCGCACCGCCCATCAGCAGCACATAGGCCCAACTGACCGGCAGGATCGACGGAGACCCAAACGGTGCCGCCGAGACCGGACCGACGGCGGTGCCGTATTCCGGGTGGCCGGGCAGGTGTTCCTCCAGATGCGCCTTGACGCCGATCGGACCCATGCCGGGGCCGCCACCGCCATGCGGGATGCAGAAGGTCTTGTGCAGGTTCAGGTGGCTGACGTCGCCACCAATGTCACCAGGACGCGACAGTCCGACCATGGCGTTCATGTTGGCGCCGTCGATATAGACCTGACCGCCGTGATCATGGGTGATCTGGCAGACCTCCTGGACGGTGGTCTCGAACACGCCATGGGTCGACGGGTAGGTAATCATGCAGGCGGCCAGATGGTGAGAATGCTTTTCCGCCTTGGCGCGGAAATCGGCGACATCAATGTTGCCCTTCTCATCCGCTTGCACCGGCACCACCTGATAGCCCACCATCTGGGCCGAGGCCGGGTTGGTGCCATGGGCCGAAGTGGGGATCAGGCAGACATTGCGATGCGCCTCACCCCGCGCGGCGTGATAGTTGCGGATGGTCAGCAGGCCTGCGTACTCGCCCTGCGCGCCCGAGTTGGGCTGCTGCGAGATCGCGTCATAGCCGGTGATCTGGCACAGCTTGTCGTTCAGATCGGCAATCATCTCGTGATAGCCCTGTGCCTGATCTTCGGGGCAGAACGGGTGCAGATTGCCGAACTCGGGCCAGGTGACCGGGATCATCTCGATCGTGGCGTTCAGCTTCATCGTGCACGACCCCAGCGGGATCATCGCCCGGTCCAACGCCAGGTCGCGGTCGGCGAGACGGCGCATGTACCGCGTGATCTCGGCCTCGGCCCGGTTCTTGTGGAAGATCTCGTGGGTCAGATATTCGCTTTCACGCAGCGCGTAATCCGGCAGGCGGTATTGCTTGTTCGAGCTGTCATCCGCCCGATCGATGCCGAAGGCACCCCAGACGGCCTCGATGGTCTCGGGCCGGGTCTGTTCGTCCAGGCTGATGCCGACCTTGCTGTCGCCGACCTTGCGCAGGTTGACGCCGCGGGCCACGGCGGCCTCCATCACTACATTCTGCAGATGGCCGACCTCGACCGTGATGGTGTCAAAGAACACTTCCGGTTCCACGGCAAAGCCCGCCTCTTCCAGACCGGCGGCCAGGCGCGAGGTCTTGCGGTGCACCGATTGCGCAATGGCCTTGATGCCATCAGGGCCGTGATAAACCGCATACATCGACGCAATGACGGCCAGCAGCGCCTGCGCGGTGCAGACATTCGAGTTGGCCTTCTCGCGGCGGATATGCTGTTCGCGGGTCTGCAGCGCCAGGCGATAGGCCTTGTTGCCCCGACTGTCGATGCTGACGCCGATGATCCGGCCGGGCATCGACCGCTTCAGCTTGTCGGTGGTCGCCATATAGGCCGCGTGCGGGCCGCCATAGCCCATCGGCACGCCAAAGCGCTGGGTCGAACCGATGGCGATATCCGCGCCCATCTCGCCCGGCGACTTCAGCAGTGCCAGCGACAGGATGTCGGCGGCAACGATGGCAATGGCTTTATGTTCATGCAGCGCCGCGATCTCGGCGGTGAAGTCGCGCACATGTCCATGCGTGCCGGGATACTGGAAGATCGCGCCAAACACCGCGCCCGCGTCCATCGTATCCGGATCAGCCACCTGTACGTCGATGCCCAGAGGCTCGGCGCGGGTTTTGATCACCGCAATGGTCTGCGGGTGGCAGTTTTTATCGACGAAGAAAGCCGCGTTATTGGCCTTGGACCGGCCACCGCGCTTGGCCATCGCCATCGCCTCGGCAGCAGCGGTTGCTTCGTCCAGCAGGGATGCGTTGGCCACGTCCAGCCCGGTCAGATCGCTGACCATGGTCTGGAAGTTCAGCAGCGCCTCAAGCCGGCCCTGGCTGATCTCGGGCTGATAAGGCGTGTACGCCGTGTACCAGGCCGGGTTTTCCAGGATATTGCGCAGGATCGGCGCAGGCGTGGTGGTGCCGTAATAGCCCTGACCAATCAGCGAGGTCAGAACCTTGTTCTTGCTCGCCACCTCTTTCATGTGGAACAGCGCATCGCGCTCGGTCATCGCCGGACCCCAGTCCAGCGCTTCCTTCTGCCGGATCGCAGGGGGGACGGTGGCGTCAATCAGCTGATCCAGCGTCGTGAAGCCGATCACCTTGAGCATGTCGCGCATCTCGGTCGGGCTGGGCCCGATATGGCGACGGTTGGCAAAGTCATAGGCTTCGTAATCGGTGAGTTTGAAGGCCATGTGTAGCGCTCCTGTCGAAAGGTCAGGTCCGGCCGAGGCTGCAGCAGCCTCTGGCGGAGGGGTGAGGGCCGTCCCGGCACCTGTCCAAAGGACAGCTTCGGGCCCGAACGGGCAAAGCCCAAATTCGGCGGCATAAGTCAAAGCATTGGAGCCCCGGAACCGGGGCCCCGGAGAGGATCAGCCGATAAACGCCTTATAGCCGGCCTCATCCATCAGATCTTCCAGCTGCGACGCATCCGTGATCTTGATCTTGTAAATCCAGGCCTCGCCCTCGGGGTCGTCGTTCAGCGCGCCCGGATTGTCGGCCAGCGCTTCGTTGACCTCGACGATCTCGCCATCAACCGGCGCATAAAGCTCGGACGCCGCCTTGACGGATTCGATCACGCCAATCTCGCCGCCCTTCTCGAACTCGTCGCCTGCTTCCTGCTGTTCCACGAACACCACGTCGCCCAGCTGTTCAGCCGCGTGTTTGGTGATGCCCAGCGTCGCGGTGTCGCCCTCGACGGTCAGCCATTCGTGCTCTTCGGAATAATAGGTTGCCATGTTGTCTCTCTCCTGACTTCAACGCTTGTAATTCTGGGTGACAAAGGGGGTGGCCACAATCTGTGCCGGTTGCGGCTTGCCCCGGATGATCAGATTCACCGCCGTGCCCGGTTCGGCATGATCCGCCGCCACATAGCCCATCGCCACAGGTCCACCGACCGTCGGGCCAAACCCGCCCGAGGTGATCTGACCGATTGTATTGCCCTGCGCGCACTGAATGTCCACGCCCTGACGCGCCGGTGCCCGGCCTTCCGGCTTGATGCCCACCAGCTTGCGCGCGGGACCCTCGGCCAGTTCTTTTTGAATGCGATCGGCCCCCGGGAACCCACCCTCTTCCTTGCGGCGTTTCTGGATCGCCCAACCCAGGCTGGCCTCGATCGGCGAGGTGCCCTGGTCGATGTCATTGCCATACAGGCACAGCCCCGCCTCCAGCCGCAGGCTGTCGCGCGCGCCCAGGCCCGCCGCCTCGCAATCCTCATGCGCCAGGAAGGCCTTGGTGATTTCTATCGCACGGTCCTCGGGGATCGAGATCTCGTACCCGTCCTCGCCGGTATAGCCCAGACGCGAGATCCGGCATTCGGCCCCCAGGATGTCGGCAACAACGGTTTCCATGAACTTCAGATCCCGCGCCGCAGGGCAAAGCGCACCCACCACATCCTCGGCCTTCGGTCCCTGCACCGCAACAAGCGCGCGGTCAAAGATCTCGATCACCTCAACCCCGTCCAGATTGGCGCGCATATGTGGAATATCCTGATGACGCAGCGCCGCGTTCACCACCACAAAGAAGTGATCCCCCGCATTCGACACGATCAGATCATCCATGATCCCGCCATCCGAATTGGTGAAAAATCCATACCGCGCCTTGCCAGGCTTCAATGTCGCATAGGCCTGCGGGCACAGAGCCTCAAGCTTGGCACCAACATCCTCACCCCGCAGGATCACCTGACCCATATGAGACACATCAAACACCGCCGCCTTCTCACGACACTGCGCATGCTCACCCATAATCCCCAAGGGATACTGAACAGGCATCTCCCAGCCCGCAAAATCAACCAACTTCCCACCCAACTCAACATGCAAACCATGCAAAGGCGTGCGCTTAATATCCGTCAT
>NZ_JBXWQK010000019.1:0-8777 GCF_059612345.1 Ruegeria sp. CDSA020 | reverse complement strand
CGCGGGATGGAGCAGCCCGGTAGCTCGTCAGGCTCATAACCTGAAGGTCGTAGGTTCAAATCCTACTCCCGCAACCAAACTTTAAGGTCGAATATCAAGCACTTAGCGCCCAATGGGGCGCTTCTTGCGTTTAGGGCATCCTCACCCGGTGCTACAACGGTGCTACTTTCGTAGGTATCTCTTACAGATTTAGTTCCAGAGAGATTAACGTCCAAGCGTGTTGGGATCCCGGTTTTCAAGTTGAACGCGCCGCAACGCACAAACTTGGCTGTAGGCGCCGCGACCTTAGCAAGTGGCGCGGCGTGCAATTTGTGTGATTCAAGAGAAGCAGCTATTTCCCTTTTTCTGGTGGAGTGCGACTATCGTTCTCAAGAAGTTGGTTCATTCCGCCATCAAAGCCGTTCTTTTGCAATTGTGCCATTGCGGTGTCAGATGCTTCTTTAGCGGAAATAAAGGCTCTTCCATTTTCAATGAGATCTTTGGCGTTTTCCCAATTGTCCGGCACAGGAACCAACAAATCCCTCACATGACTAGGCTCTAGATGTTGTTGAATCGCACCGTATTCGTTTTTCATCATCTGATCGTGCGCATTGCTGGAAAGAAGAAAAGCAGCAACATAAGCGCGAATATGTTCAGATGGTATCCGGACACGTATCATGTCGTCTGAAACAATTTGCCCGTCCATTTCTGACGAGACATAGGCTAGACGTCCGATCGATCCTGACCGTGTTAGAAGAAGGTCTCCTTGGCGGACTGTGACGACCTTGAAGTCTTTCAACTGCTTTTTGTTTGCTCTAGCTAAATCAACGTACTTAGCCGAGTCGCGTTTGTCTTGAAGCATTGCTGAAGGTGTAAAATAGCCGACCACATTGGTTCCATCACTTTCTGAGTGCACAATAACATTTTCTGTTTTCAGCCGAGGTCCTTTGAAAATAGATACGCCTGCTTCGATATGGCCTAGGTCTGTAACACTCCAACCCAAAATTTCTTCAAATAAGCGCACCTGTTCTATCGATTCATTCAAATGTGGGGAATAGAATTGAGGGTTGATGTTGAGCTTATTCGTTATTTCAGACCGCTTAACTGGGTACCGGAACTGTGATGGAGTAAGCGTACCGTCCCTTGCTGCTTGAAAGTCTGCAACAATATCATCGAGATCCTGGTCGAGTTCGTCCGTGATGGTCCCATCATCCGCCATCCGGAAAACGGGTACCCCCTCAGAATCCTGGCCAACTTTTTGCGAGGCGGCCATGAATATCTCGTAGTCAGGATCGTCTTCATTTCTTTCCTCTTCCGTTTTCTTTGTAATGAAAATGATGCAGGTACGTACACCTGTATCAGGCTGGAAAGAATCTTTATGCAGGGTGATAACGCCGTCGAGAAATGCATTTTCGAACAACATTTGTCGCGCAATCAGCGCCTGTGTTGTGTCTAGGAAAGATTTAGGAAGAACTATTCCCATTCTACCGCCGTCTGCGAGCCAGTCCAAACACCGTTCAAAGAACAGGAGTTCGGGTCCTTGCTGGGGCATGAACGCCTCACCAATTTTTGCTTGCCCATCTTCAACAACGAAACGTTTTGCAGTTTCAAAATTAGCAAGGATATGGGGATCGGCTACTCTAGAATCGCCTTGTCCTGCAAAAGGCGGATTCGTCAAAATGACTTTTGGCACACCTTGAGAGCACCGAGAGACTATCCATGGATCGAGAACAGAATATGAGCCAAGTGAATTGCCTTTCGTCATCCCAGCGTGACCGTCGCCATTGAGTAGCATTGCTGTCTTAGCGAGCTTCACGAGGCGCGGGGATATCTCAGAAAGAAATACATCATTCTTGGCGTTGTCGAGTTGACGTTCTCTTTGCGCTGTTCCGGCCTTAGTCGTTTCAATGACGGTGCGTCGGACATGCCGAAATGCGGCGGCAACAAATCCACCGGAGCCACCGGCGGGATCGAGGATTTTTTCGCCAACTTGTGGATCAATTATACGCACCATCGCGGAGACAATAAGGCGGTTGGTAAAGAACTGGCCGCGCTGGCGTTTCAGGTTTTGATGAGTGTATTGCTCATATGCAGCTCCCATAACATCCCAATCATCGGCATCTTCATAGCCAACGACAAGCGACCAGGGCTGCAACACGGTAATTACTTCTACGATCGCTTCGTCAGGAACCTCGATTTTCTCTCCTTCAGGAAAGACTTCTCTGTAGCGTTCAGCAAATTCATCGAATAGACCGCGCACGCGTTTTGCCGCAGTCGTGCGCCCTTCCGTGGTCTCATATTCTTCCTGCGTGATATAGAAGGCTGGAAAGTCACCTGGCGCCGATTCATCGTGGATTTTTGCGAGAAGAATACGCACCATGTCCATGGTGATGTCGTAGTCGTAATTCTCCATCCCTCGGCCGTACAATTTGCTGTTACACAACTTGAACAGTCGACGGATGTTGTGGGGCTTATCGAGTTCAGATTTTTTGCGGCGCGTTATCGCTCCCCAATTCTCATCCGCGCGTGGTATTTCAGTAACCGGCAATAACTCGTGGAGTTTGCGATCTACTCGGTAGAATTTCGTGTCGGCTTTGTCGCCCTCAGTTCCATTAGTCCAGACCCCACCTGGTGCATTTGTTGAGAAGATGTAGCTAACAAGTTGATTATATCCACTCGTTTCTTCTGGCTTCTTGCATTCAACAACGAAAGTGATGCGCCCCTGATCGCGCTTCGCCGCTGCATTGCGATTTGAATAGACTACGAGATCAGCTCGGACCGGTTTTCCCTCTTTGTCAATAAGCTGTTTGCTGCCATGATATATAGGGACCTCTCTTCGAATTCGATTTGCTGGATAGTCGTACTCATTCATGAGGATCGCGATGAACTCTTGCCGCACAGATTCTTCAGGGGTTGCCGGAAGCGGAGTTCCGTCCGTTAGGCAAATGTATTTTCCCTCTTCATTCAAAGTAGGGTGAACATCCTCACGACGCTTTGAGGCTTTGGGCATTAAGTACTCTCTCCTTGAATACGAACTCAGAGTCCTAAATCAGACTGTGGAAAAGTGGCGGTCGCCTAGGCTTGTATCTAGAAATATGTCTTCATTCCACTGTGGATAAACAATTTTTTTGACTTTGGCTCTGATCACGCCATTGATCTCAAGTTCAGATTTCAACCGAAGGCGGATTGTTCTCTCTCTTTTAAATCCTTGTCCATTTGCTGTCTGCCCGTCCACCAGTATCCACCTTCAAACCCTGCAGAATTTGCGGGCGGAAAGAAGGTGAATAGATAGGCTATTTGACCGACAAGGACATCTTAACGGACCCAATTTTCCATTTGGCAGAAAGAGTTTCCCCATTTGAATAGTTCGCATGAACGACCACGCTGACAAAACCGACAAAACCGACAAAACCCCGGACCAAGTGGCCAAAATCATGGTTTTGTCAGTTAAGTCAGTTTTGTCAGCGGTCAGGAGGTGGCTCGCAATACAGCCGGATTGACCAGGAACAACTTGCTTGGTCGCCCTCCTTGCGGACCGGCATTCCCCTCCACCTGCCGGATCACCTCCGCCTCGGTGAGAACGGCCAGCGCCGGGTTAAGGTCGGTCGCTGTCGTCAGCCCCTTGCGGTCCAGGCGCATGA
This sequence comes from Ruegeria sp. CDSA020, assembly GCF_059612345.1. Taxonomy (NCBI): domain Bacteria; kingdom Pseudomonadati; phylum Pseudomonadota; class Alphaproteobacteria; order Rhodobacterales; family Roseobacteraceae; genus Ruegeria; species Ruegeria sp. CDSA020. Next base: position 5,157 of record NZ_JBXWQK010000019.1, on the reverse strand, counting down.
CCTCCCGCGAGGAAAAACGCTCCCAGGCATGTTCCTGGATCACAGTTAGCAGCCGCCGCGCGGCCTGTTCAGGCTTTGACAGGCTGGCATCTGCATACGCGCGCTTTGCCATAGGCAAGGCATAGTCTTGGATCAACAGAACCGCCCTGGCGAACGTTCCCGCGTCGATCTCGGTGGGTTCCATATCCTGACCGGCCAGCCAATCGAGATAGGTTAGGATCAAGGAGAGACGCACGGCGATACCTGGGAGCTTCCCGATGAATGAAAGCAACAAGCCTTCCGCCTCGCTTTCCCACCTGCGCACGGCGTGGCGGAATGTGTCGAGGTGATCCCGTGCCGTGTCTGAGAAGGGGACAAGCCAGGGACGCAACTCGTCCCTTTCATTGGTTGCCATGTTCAGGCTGTGCAGCCGCGACAAGGCGGTATCAATGAAATCTTCATCGGGCAGCCCCTGGGGGCGACGGATCGGGGCAGGGTCCGGCCAGAGCGGCAGAAAGCGCGCAAGCAAGCCATCGTCATCCGACTTCAAAAGCAAGCTTCGCAGCCGGTCAGGTTGAATGCCGCCGACAACACCGATGGAGAGCTGATCAACATGTACAGGAGGGCGCCCCATGCGTTCCACGGTATGACCACGCCCACCATAGGCTTCCAGCCAGAAGGGGCGATCCGTGCCGCCGCCCGCATAGCGCGTCATGCCTTGTAGCCATCCGGCCAGCTCATCGCGGGTGAGAAGTGTTCCGCGTGGTTGTTCCGCCAGGATAACGGCGAGGCGTTCTACCGTAGCGTCTGCAATTGCTAGGCGCGGCAAGAATGGCTCGGGTCCAACATTCGCCTCGTCCGGCCGGGCCGGGGTTTCCTCACCGTCCTTCACAGCGCGCTTGACGCTTTCCTTCCAGGCGCTCTCCGCGATCTTGGCAAGTTCAGCAGCCTCGGCCCAGGTGGCGCGCTCCGTCTCTACCGCGCGGCGTAGTTCCCGCTCTACCTGGCGTAGGGGCGTAAGCACGGCGTCCAGGCCGGGCGACTTGTTGCTGGAGGGGTTGCCTACCCCCATGGTCCAAAGAATGGGTGGCTCGGCCCAGCCCGCCCAGGGCATGACCCACCGGGTATTCCCTATCGCCGCGCCTACCCCGGGTAAGAGGGCTGCCAATACGTAGTCCGGCGGCGCGGATTTGGCTCCTGCCGCGCAGGTGACCCAGTCCGCCCACCGCGCGCCAAAGACCTCTTCCAGCGGAAGCCTGGGCGGTGACGGGAGTTCGTCACGCAGAAAGCGCGGGGCTGGGGCGGGCCAATCTGGTGTGAAGCTGTGAAGTTTGGGCGCGGGGGTCATGCGGTCACCGCCTTTCTAGTCAATACATCGTTCCAGTCGAAGCCGTCAGGCGGGGGAAGAATGGACACACGCCAGCCAAGCGCATGAGCGCGGGTTGCCAAGGTCTCGGCAGCGTCACGGCCCACGGGGTCACCATCGGGGGCGACGATCAATTCGCCAGGTTGTGAGGGCAGATCGAGTGCGGCCATGCCACTGGCGCTCAGCGCCGCCCAGACCTGGGCGGGGTGATCGAGAACGCCGCTGAGAAGGGACAGACCGGTTTCAACCCCTTCGGTGACGACAAGCGGGCCGGGGCCTTTAGATAGGTGGACTGCGCCGCCCTTGGCGGGTCCCAGCATGGCCTTGGCGGGGGTCACGTTAGCCTTTGCCAATCCGTCGCTTATTAGGTAGGTGCGATGGACGGCAAATCCCGGCCTATTCCCCCTAATAGTTATATAGGAGATCAGGGCTGGGTAACGCTTACCCGTTTGGTGCCAGCAAGTCCCTAGGTAACGCAACGTATAGGGCAGGGCGCAGATGATCCCGCGTCCCCTTAGATAAACCTCAGCAATTGTGCCTTTAACCGGGCACGCCTCTTGCCACAGGCTCCGCGCCTGACCGGAGCGTTTAACCAGGTACGCGCGTTCAGCTTCTCGCCGCTCTTCCTGGCAGAACACGCCAACAGGTTTGAACGGAGCCGATCCTGCGATCAGACCGCGCCCGCGAAGCGCTGCCAGGATTTCCGCGAAGTCGCATCCCGAATGGCAGTGCAGGAGCAACCGCCCGTCCGCGCCATCCGCCAGGCTCAGGCTTGGGCTCTGGTCGTCATGGGCGGGACAACAAGCCGTGCCCCGGTTGCCCGACCATCTGCCGCCAAGGGCGACAGTGAGTGTGCAGGCATCCGTCATTCACCGCCCTCCCGCTTGAAGCGTTCTTGTAGGTCGCGGAGAACTTGCGGCTCAGCGCCGATATGCGAGCGGTGGAGTCGGATCAGGGCGGCAGTAGCCGAGCGTGTCCCACGCCGTCCCCACGCCCGCAAATCCGGGTCGTCGCCGCTGGAACATCCATTGAATGTCATCGCGGCAGACCGCGACGCGGTATCTGCCCAGGTCGATAATCACGCCGCGATAGCCGTCTGAGGTTTCGCGGTGGTCGGTTCCCGGCACTACCTGACTAGCAGGCAAGCCTTCTCCGTTGCCAGCCTTGCGGCTGACTTCCGTTCTTACATCGATGTTCATGGGATTAGCTCGTCGTTATGCGGGGGCTAGAGGGCGCGCACTTAGGAGTGCCGCTAATAAGCGGGTGTGCCTGGGCGGGAGCCGCAAAGCTCCACTGCCCAGTCAGGTGGTTAGTATCAGTTGTCATTTGCGGCCATCTCCTGCAGGCGGGAGATCTCGAATGCCTCCACGTCCGAGACGCGATAGCGCACCAGACGTCCGACCTTCACGTAAGGCAGCGGATAACGTTTGGTGCACCGCCAGGTGCTTAGGGTCGTCGTCGAGACCCCAAGGCGGATTGCCACGTCTTGCGGGGTCAGGAGGTTTGTCTTGCTTTTGAACATGTTGGTGTTTCTCCATAGTGTTGCGTGTATGGAGAAAAGTGTGCGGCGAACTTGAATAAATTCCCATCAAAACTGGGTCCATGTTCTTAGGGGGCAACGCTTACGGTTTGCCCCTCTCGTTTTTGTACCCATTTCAGATTTTGTTGATATCGCGAATGGCGGTCGCAATTCGTCTTTCTGTCACCAGCGGGTCAAGAGTGGTCATTACCAGATGCGCGGCTTGGATCGCGTCGCCCACAAAGCCCCCAATATCCGAGTAGTATTTTCCGGCATTGAACGGCTTATCGCTGTTCATAACCCAAACGCGCCGAAAGGACTTTAGCGCGTCAGCCAAGCAAAATGCTTCTACGCGCCTCTTGTCGTCTGGTGTTGCGAACCAAGCTATCATGTCTTGATATTGCGAAGTTGCGTCTTCACTGTCAGCAGCGAACGGTTCAATCGCTAACCTGTCTGCCGTTGCGGCTGTCGCCTCAACAAGTTGGTGTAGCTGCCGCAAAGGGCTGCGCGGTCCGCCCCGTTCGAACATGCGCTTGAACCGCAACTCTCCCGGTCCTCTGCGACCTTCCGGTGGGTTGGCTAGATCGAGGATGAGCCGCTGATCCGCATTTCCGTTGGCCATAAGGCCTTCTAATGCTTTTGCGTAAGACTTGGCGGCCTCACCAAAGCGGACCATTCGTTTCCATTCGGCTTTTCCGGGCGGGCGCCTTGTCGCAAAAAACCTTGCTGCCAAATAGTGCCTGACCGTGATCTGAAGGCCCCGTTTCAAAGCCCAGAGCCTTGCTCGAGGGCCCATAATCCCAATCAATTGCTCTAGTTTCGCGTCATTAAAGAGGATGAGGGTGTCCCGATCAATGTCATCGCTTTCGTTGAGCCATTGCCATGCTGGTTGCTCGCTTCGATTAGCTGTCATCCTGTCGCATATACCCAAACATTACGTCAGTCGCTTTGTTCACGGATTCTCGGACGGGGTCCAGATTGAGGCGGGCATAAATTGCGGTGGATTGCTGGCTGCGGTGACCCAGGGACTTGCCGATGATGTAGCCATTTGCCCCTGTCGCTGCTTGGTAGCTACCTAACGTACGGCGCAGGTCATGTATACGTAGGTCTTCGATCCCTGCTTCAGTCAATATACGTTTCCAGGCTTTCTTAGGGTCAGCTAAATGACCTTTGGCACCAGAGCCTGGAAACACCCAGGGGCTTTCCGAGATGAGCTTGCGTTCCTTCAGAAGTTCGACCGCCTGTTTTGGCAGGTGAACGGTCAGAGGGTCGGAATTTTTGGTTTGTTCAATCCGCCAGGTCTCGGTGGAGAAATTGATCTCTTTCCACCGCATCGCCAGGAGATTGGATTTCCGCGCGCCGGTCAGCAGCGACAGCATGAAGAAATCCCGCGCAGTTTCGTTGGGCTCATTTGCCAGGGCTTCAAAGAAGCGGGGTAACTCGTCCGGCTGCAAAAATCGGTCCCGGCTTTGTTCCCTGAACTTCTTGATGCCGTCGGCAGGATTTGTGCCATCCCATCCCCATTCAATCGCTTTATTGAAAATGGCCCTAATCCGCTCCAACAGGCGGTTTGCCTGGTATTGCCCATTCTCTTTGCCAACCTTGGCGTGAAGGCGGTCAACGTCTGCTTTCTCAATGCTGGATATCTTACGCTTGAACCAATGCGAGAGGAACTTGTTTACCTCCCGCTCATCGTATTCCCAAGAGCGCTTATGCACCTTGGAATATTTATCCAAGTATTCGGAAAACAGTGCCCCAAAACTCATCTCGTCGCGTATGGCACGCTTTTCTTTCTGGGGGTTCTTGCCGCTGGCAATCTTGCCTTTGGCTTCTGCCGCTAGCTTGCGCGCGTTCTCGACGCTCAAATCGGGAAAGCGCCCCAACAGCACCCGCTCCGGTTTGCCGTCAATGCGTTTGTAGAGATAGAAGGATTTGGTGCCGGTGGCGGTCACCGCCATCTGCAATCCTTTCTCGCGTTCATCGTAGTAATAATCCCGACCTTTCTTGGCGGCAGGGGCTTTCAGTAGGGCGGCTTTGGTGAAATTCAGGTGGTGGCTTGCCATGCTGCTCAGAATCCTTGGTGCTACATTGGTGCTACACTAGAGAGCAAATTTGGACAATGTGGAGAGTGTGGGAAATAAGTTAAAATAGGAATAACATACTGATAAAACTAATAAGAAATCACTTCAGCAAACATAAGCAAACATACGACCATGAGGCTCATAACCTGAAGGTCGTAGGTTCAAATCCTACTCCCGCAACCAGGTCGAATAATATCAACACAGCCAGTTCA
>NZ_JBXWQK010000018.1:0-10218 GCF_059612345.1 Ruegeria sp. CDSA020 | reverse complement strand
AGCTGGCCTCCATCGCAGATACCGGCTTGAATCACGATCAGCGGGCGCTGTGAATCCCTTTTGTCAACACGACCTAGCCCCACGCGTTCGCAAGATTACCAAATCCTTCGGATTGCCGTTTTCTAACGATCCATCAATCCAAGTGCAGACATCCGTGCAATTTGCAGCATTGGTTAGAATGGGCGCGCTCCGGACCTTAGCTGCGAGGGACACCAAATGCGGGAGGGCCGACAAACCGGACTTGTGCAGTCGCAGCTATTGCTGACGCAGTAACACCTCGCATCTGCGGCATGGCTAACCTCCTGGGTGAAGCAGCCGGTACATCCCATTAACGGACATCTAGGCGCCGACAGTTCGACCAACCGGTTTCCTCGAACCGGACCTTCATGCAAAGCGCAGCATTTCCAAACGCTCAAGACCCAAAGCGCGCACACAGCGGACTTCTGCCGATAGGTTACTTTCGTCTTCTGATCACATACTGGTATCATCAAGCCCGGCAAAAGGTCTGATCAGTCCGGAGGAGCAGACGCTCACTTAAATGCCGCGAATATCGGCATCGGACCCAGGTGAAATCAAAGTGCAACCGTGCATAACACCGCGCAGTTCGGCGAGGCCGCGCATTCTGCCTATGAGCGGGTAGCCGGGCTGGGAAGGACGAGTGAGATCGTTCAGCAAAGCGTGGCCATGGTCCGGGCGCATGGGAATCTCATAATCTGATCGCCCCTGATTGCGGCGCCGCGTTTCTTCGACCATCAAGGCGCGAATTGTTGCAACCATATCTGTGTCTCCTGCCAAATGTTCAGACTCAGAAAAACTATGGCGATTGCGGTCGCTTGAACCGTCCCGCACGGTATTGCGAAGATGTACAAAGTGGATCCGATGGCCGTGCTGAGCAATGAAGGATACTGGGTCGAAGTCTTCGGCAACACCCAATGACCCGGTGCATAGCGTTGCTCCGTTTGCCGGGCTGTCAACGGCATCCAACACGGTCGCGTAATCACTTTGCGACGACATGACCCGTGGAAGCCCAAGCAGTGGAAAAGGTGGGTCATCCGGATGGCAACAGAGCCGGACGCCGAGGCCTTCGGCCGTTGGAACAACCTCGGAAAGGAATTCAACCAGGTTGGAGCGGAGGGTTTCGGGCGTCACGCCAACATATGCGTCGAGGTTTCGTTTCACGTCCTCAAGAGACCAATTGTCGTTCGCCCCCGGCAAACCAGCGACGATATTGTTCGACAGTTTCAGGCGATCTCCATCACCCAGATCTGCAAACCGGGCCCGTGCGGCTTCTATGATCACCGCTGAATAATCTTGCTCCGCGCGTTGCCTGCATAGGATGAAACAATCGAACATGACAAAATCCAAGAGATCAAACCGCATTGCGTGCCCACCATGTGGCAGCGGATGGCTCAGGTCTGTGCGCGTCCAATCCAGCACTGGCATGAAGTTGTAGCAGACTGTGTGAATGCCACATTCGGCCAAATTACGTAGGCTTTCCTTGTACATTTCAAGGTGTTGCCTTACCGGGCCGGTTTGCGATTTGATCGCTTCGGACACCGGAACGCTTTCAACAACGTCCCAGGTCAATCCAGATGGAACGCCTCCGGGCTGCTCAATCTGTTGCTGCCGCTCTTTGATGTGCTCGACTGACCAAACCTCTCCTGTTGGAACATGGTGCAAGGCTGAGACGATGCCGGTTGCACCGGTTTGCCTGATTTGGCCAATGGAGATCGCATCAGAAGGGCCAAACCAGCGCCAAGTCTGTTTCATGATCTTGCTACTCCTTGATCAAGACGTATCACTAACCCGTCTCATCCTTACCAAGATCTAAGTTAACCGGGACGAGTGCGCCTTTGTGACGGACGACATGGCCTGCCAGACGACACCCCTTGCGTATGCCTGTTGCCAAATCATCCTGCCTAACAACGCTTACCAAGACACCTGCATTGAAACTGTCCCCTGCCGCAGTGGTATCGACAATGCCCGTCGCTGGATCAACGCCTACCTCTCCACGTTGACCTGCTTTTTGAAAAACCACAGGCTGCGCGCTGTTCTTGACGACAATCTGATCGACACCAGCCTTTGCATACCGATCCAGCGTCGCAATTGAATCGCCGTCCCCGAACCATACGGCTTCGTCATCATAAGATGGCAGAACGATATCGGATTGCGCAGCAGCTTTCATAACTGTGTCTGTCATTTCCTGCGGCGTAGACCAAAGCTGTGGTCTTAGATTTGTATCAAAGGCAACAGTCGTTCCGGATGCACGTGCACGACGCAACGCATCGAACAGCATTTCGCGTGATTGTGGATCGAGAATAGCGAGGGTTATTCCAGAAAAGTAGATTAAGTCTGCGCCCTTAACTGCCCGCCCGAGTGCAATCTCGTCGACCGCAAGTTGCCTGGCGGCAGAGTCGCTGCGCCAGTATGAAAAACTGCGCTCACCATTGCTGAGATGGATGAGATATAGCCCAATCGTTTTGCCCGCAATGACTTGGACGTGCGTGTCGGATATCCTGCTGTCTTTCATGAACGCCCGCAGATCCTGCGAAATCGCATCATCTCCGACAGCCGTCAGATAGTTGACGTCGATATCTGCGGCGATTTGTGCAAGATACCATGCTGTATTGAAGGTATCGCCCGCAAAACCAAGCTTGAATTCACCAACCCGTTCAGATGGGGCAAGTTCTGCCATGCATTCGCCGATTGCCAGTACACGCATATCAGTTACAGAAAATCATCGCGGCGGGGCGTGAAACTGTCGACCAATGTCCCAGGTTCCAGGCATGTGCAGCCATGGGTTTGGCCGGGCGGGATGACAAAACTTTCACCGGGGCCAAACTCTTGTTCGTGCTCACCCAACGTAAACCGAAATCGACCGCTTTCGACATAGGTCGCCTGCACATGCGGATGGCTGTGCAGGGCACCAATCGCCCCGGTCGCGTGAAACCGGAAGGCAACAACCATGAGGTCAGGATGATCAGATAGCACCTGCCGCGTGACATGTTCACCTGTAGAGACGATCGGGAAATTGGGCACAGGTTCTCTCCTTGCTTGTTAGGAAAACAGCATGCCACCGTTGAGATCAATGTTTGCGCCCGTGACGAAGGCACTGTCCTCGCAGGCCAGAAATAAAACGAGATTTGCAGCGTCATCGACATGACCCTGACGCTTTAGCGGTGCGTTGGCTTCAAAGCCGCGTCGACCAGCATCAGGTGTATGAACATTGTGAAAATCGGTATCGATCATGCCAGGACAAAGTGCATTCACACGAATGTCTGGGCCGACCTCTTTTGCCAAACCGCGTGTCATGGTCATGACCGCGCCCTTGGCTGTGGCATAGGCGACGGCACCCGGTCCACCACCATCGCGCCCGGCCTGACTGGCGAGATTGACGATAGTTCCAGACGTCATCCTGGACAGGCAAGCCTGCGTCATCAGGAATGTGCTGGTCAGATTCAGGCTCATCACGGCGTCCCAATGTTCAACAGACATTTCCGCAATGGTTTTGCGGGCGATCAGACCGCCTGCATTATTGACCAGAATATCGACGCCGCCAAAGGTTTCGACCGTGCGATACACAAGCGCGTCAACATCCGCCTTCTTGTTCAGGTCGCCCTGCACGGCAATCGCCTTACCGCCGTTGGCTTCGATTGCGGCAACAGCTTCATCCGCGCCGTTTGAGCTGGAAAAATAGTTGATCGCAACATTTGCGCCTTCGGAGGCGAGTTTGATCGCAACCGCGCGGCCAATATCACGGCCTCCTCCGGTTACAATGGCGGTTTTACCTGCAAGTTTCATGTCGGTCCTTCCTATTACAAAGCGCCAGCTTCGCTTGTGTCACGGGTTTCAGTTGGCGGCCCTCTCAGAGCGCTCACAGCGCAAGTTGAGACGCCATTATCGGAACGCCCCCGGCATAACTGCCTTTGGGAGCCACAGAATGATTTCGGGGAATGCCGCCAACAGAATGAGGATGACCAGCATTGGGGCAAGGATAAGCACGACCTCACGCAGGACTTGCACAACATTCAGGCCGCCAATTGCCGCTGAGATCAGCAGGCACAAGCCGTAGGGCGGCGTCACCAGCCCGAAGGCAAGCGAAACGATACCGATGATGGCAAATGCGATTGGATCGACCCCACCCGCCTGTGCCACCGGCATCAGAACCGTGCCAAGAATGATGATTGTCGGGATTGCATCGATGAACAGGCCAAAGAGAAGAAACAGAAGGGCAATCAAGATAGCCGTTCCAAATGCCCCGAACTCCCAAGCAGTCAGAACGCTGACAATCAGGCGCGGCGCATCGTAGAACGACAGTAGCCATCCGAATGCCGAGGCGGTGCCGATCGCAAACAGAGAGATGGCTGCAAATCGTGCGGTGTCATAGAGGATCGTACCCAAATCTCTGACAGTGACCGTCCGATAGACAAACATACCCAAGATCAGCGCATAACCCGCCGCTATGATTGCACTTTCAGTTGGTGTGACAAGACCACCTACAATACCGCCAATCACAAAGACCGGTGTCAAAAGGGCCAGTGCGGCGCCTTTCCAAGCGGCCCAGAATTCACCCCAGTTCGGCGTCGCCGTCACCGGGTAATTGCGGGCTTTTGCGAAACCATAGACCGTAGCCATCAAGGCGAGGCCAATCATCAGGCCCGGAATCGCGCCGCCCAAAAACAATGCGCCGACAGAGACCTGCATGACACCGCCCCAAACGATCATCAAAATCGACGGCGGGATGATGACCCCCATCACCGAAGAGCAGGCCGTGATAGCAACGGCAAACTGCGTGTCGTACCCCTCTTTCTGCATGGCTGGGATCAGGATTTTTCCGATACCCGCCGCATCTGCTGTGGAAGATCCGGAGATACCAGCGAACAGCATCGACACAGCGACATTTACATGACCCAATCCGCCGGGCATCCAGCCGGTTAGCACACGGGCCAGTTCGATCAGCCGGTCGGTTACTTTGCCGGAATTCATCAGGTTGGCCGCCAGTAGAAAGAATGGAACGGCCAATAAGATGAAGGAGTTATAGGATTGGAACATCCGATCCAGCACGATGAACGGGGTCAGCCGCAGCTCAAGCAACACAACCGGGAGGGTCGCCAAACCCAATGCGAATGCCACTGGGATGCGGATGAAAATCAGCACCAGAAAGCCAGCAATAAGCATCGTGGCGGCAGTTGCAGTATCGAGGATCATGTCTGGCTGCTCTCTCGGTTTAGATATTTCGCGATGGTTTCGGACAACCGGTAGCCTGACAGGAGAAACCAAAACCCTCCGGCAATCGGGACCGATACGTGCGTGATCGCGAGGTTTGCACGCATCATTACAGATCGTTGGTTGCCCCCAAATTCGGTGTATTCGATGCCGTAAAACAGGAAGAACGCCCCAAAAATCATGATGGCAACGTGAACGATGCCGTCTTGGAACAAACGTGGCAGCGGTCTCATTGCGTTGCGGGTAATTCGAACGTCAAAATGGGTGCCGTCCCAAACAGCGACAATAGACCCGATCATCACAATCCAAACGAACAGGAACGTCGCCAGTTCTTCGGTCCAAAGATAAGTTGGGATCAAACCGGTGTAGCGAGAGACAACTTGCATCGCAACCGGTATCGCCAATGCCCCCATCATCACGCCAAGCAATATACGAAGCCCAGTGCAGAACCTATCCAGATATTTTCCAAGCATGTTCCACCCTACATCGCAATGTGACGCGCCAAGCGCATCGGGATTTATGCCAACGGGCGAGTTTGATTACTTACTCGCCCGTCAGCTGGGAGATCACATTCCGCGAACGTTGTTGAGCAGTTCTGTCGCGCCCAGCTCTTCGGCATAGGCGTCCTGCACTGGCTGAACCAGTTCCAGCATTTTCTCGCGACCCTCGAACTCATGCACTTCGATCTGACCTGCGTCGATCATTGCCTGAAGTTTTTCGCCGTCCTGACCGCTCTCCAACGCGCGGCCAAAAGCACCGGCCTCGGTGCCGGCATCCATGATAGCGGCTTGCAACTCAGCAGGCAGTTCATCGAAGATTTTTGCTGACATCACAATTGGGCGCACCGTGATCGTGTGCTGGGTCAATGAGACATGCGGCGCAACTTCGTAGAACTTCAGGTTCTGGATCGAGGCCGCTTCATTCTCAAATCCGGCAATGACGCCTGTTTGGATTGCGTTATAGACTTCGTTGTAGGCAATGGCAGATGGTGCCGCTCCAACAGCTGAGAATGTCTGGGCCTGAATTGGGGCCCCCATGACGCGCATACGATGTCCTGCAAGCTCTTCCATGTTTGTGATGGGCTCAGCAGAGGCGAGATTCCGTACACCACCGCCGTGATACCCGACGATCACGATACCTGCAGCTTCGCGCAGATCGTCCTCAAGGGGTTTCAGCGCATCCGACGAAAGGACCGCATCCCAGTGTTCAAGATCACGGAACAGGAAAGGCATATCCATCAAAGGAATGGAATCTGAAAACACCGCCATGTTGGACGGGGCAAGGATCGTATAATCTACGGCGACACCTTGGTTGAGGTAGGTGACGTAATCGGATTCAACCCCAAGCTCACCATTCAGGCGCAGATCAAATTCGACCTCGCCATCATATTTCTCCGCGACCAGCCGTTCAAACTCGCGCAAGGTCTTAGTGAATGCATGTTCTTCATCAAACATGCTTGCCCCGCGCAGTGTGACATCAGCCTGTGCGATTGAAACCCCGCTTAACAAAACAGCCGTCGCAGCCACAGACTTTAGTGAAAAATTGAACATTCTATCCTCCCAGATCAGGTTCAGGTCTTGTTTTCTTCCAGTCGTCTTTGACCGGCGATCGTGTTCGAAACCTTGCAAGTGGTCACGCCAGATCAGCCTTCACCCCAATTTGGATGATCTGATTTCCTCCCAGCTAGCACACTTGCTCCGCCCTCGTTGATGGGCACACCCAACACGATAACTGGGATACTAGTCAACATCTATTTTCTAAATACTCTTTAGATATGTGATATTTTCCTTTTAGAACAATGAATATAATGTAACCTAGTATCCTAATTAACTCTATTAATTCCCTCTCTGATCTGCCACAATGTCGCCAAACAGAGGTTGGAAAACAAAAAATGGCAGCTTTGGGAACCCTTGAACGTACGACGAGTAGCGATGTCGTCTTTGACGAACTGTTTGGACAAATCACCCGCCTGGAGCTGCTTCCAGGGACAAAGATATCCGAAACGGATGTTGCGAAATCATTCGGGTTTTCACGCCAGCCTGTGCGCGAGGCTTTCACGCGACTTTCCAACCTCAATCTCCTTTTGGTGCGGCCACAACGCGCGACAGTTGTTCGACCGTTCTCACGCCAGCTCATCGCGAATGCCCGCTTTGTGCGTGCCGCAGTCGAATTGGAGGTCATCCGCACTGCCGTGTCAGATCGCGACAAGTCGGTAGACGCGGCATTAAAAGCCAACCTTCGTGAACAGGCGGATGCAATCTCAGCAGAAGATGTCAATTTGTTCCATGATCTGGACTACCAGTTTCACAAACAGCTTTGCGCCTCGGCCAAACAGGCGTTTGCGTTTGAAATCATCGCCGAAAACAAAGCGCAGGTTGACCGCCTTTGCATGCTGGCGTTAACCAGCAAAGAAGCAATGGATGATTTGTATCTGGATCATCAATCTCTTTTAAAGGCCCTGTTCAGCGGGGATGCGTGGGCGGCGGATCAAGTTCTTCGTACGCATCTTGACCGTTTGACGCCAACCATTCAGGCAATCTACACAACGCATAACGCATACTTTGATGAATAGGTAGCTAGATATCGGATGGCTTTTCGCCCCATTGCCCTAGTCTAAATTCATACATATTAGTATCGAGTAATTTAAAAAAAACCGCATGAACAAATTGCGGGTCAACGGTTTTTCCCGCCTTTCACAGAAACTCATCCTGTCAACCACGCAAATGTTGCGGACTAGGGTATCTGCAACGCCAGCTTAACGCTTGGCAAAAGAAAGCAGCAAGGAGCTCTCAAATGTTTGATCTTGTTGTGGGGATCGCAACGTCGACTGCCGTATTGGTGCGACCAAACATCTTTGGAATGTGCTGTTGAGCCTGACGCAAGTTCTATCGGGCTGCTAACCCAGCGCAATCAGCCTAATACTTACAATGAATGACCGCTATCGCTAGAGTGTTGGCCTTGTTCGCCACCGCAGCGAAAGTCCGATTTCCGCCCCTGTTCAGAATCTAGCGATCTAACAGCAGAGTAGGTTCGGTTGCTTGCCCGCCCCTACCCTGCCCGCTTGATGCCACCAATTTAAACTCCTGGTTTCAGTAATCCGCGCCCTGCCGGGTATCCCATAGACGCAGAATTTCTATCTGGGTGGGCATTACACGATAGATCAGCGTGAATGGGGTTCGCGGCACTGAGAGCTCCCGTATGTCTCGGCGTGTGTCACTCGGGTGACCTGCATAAGGGTTGGCTGCAAGAGTAAGCTGAATGGCTTTGAGCTGAGCTCGTGCCCTTTCGCTGCCTTCAGGAAAAACTGACGTGTAGTAGTAACGGAACCATTGAATGTCCCGGGCCGTATCTTCGAGAAATACAATCTTCATTGGCTATTGGATTGCCCGCTTGCTACCGGAGCCGAAAGTTCATTCTCGGTATCCCAGCTGTCTATCCAGGCATTCATTTCGTCTGCCGTGATGAACTTGCCTTGGTCTGCTTTTACAACAGCGGCATCAATGGCTGCACGTTTAGCGGCTTTGGATTCTAACATCATTCTAATTGCCCGTACGGCGAGTTGTGCAGGCGGTCGATCTTCGATCGCAGCTTCCCGTTCCAGGGTCTTTCTCAGGTCTTCATCGAGACGGATTGAATATGGGCTGGTACTCATCGCAATCACCTGTTTCCGTATTGTAGTACAATGTAATACATTGGCATTCTATTCACAATAGACCGATGGCATGTACTGCACCTATTGTTCTGAACTCATGAGCGTGAGGAGATATCATGGGTATGCCCTGCACTTCTGCGGATTTTTGAACTATGCGCCAACAATGCGGTTGGTTGCACATCTCCCCGATCGATTTTCGAGGTCAGAGTAATCAAATAGGCTTGGTGAGATTTTATGTTCTCAGCTTGTTGAAAGATATATCCGAGCACCATGAAACGGAGAGCTGGGCCATATGTAGATTTCATAGCATACCAGGTCTGACCAAATCGTAGGTACTCGGCGATATCGTCCATAAGCCGGTCACAATGCGACTGATCCCGGGCAAAGCGAAGTTCCGAGCACAAACGTGGAAAGCTGCGCTCCATTTGATCTGGAGAAACTTGAACCTGAGAATGTTTTTCTTTCTTAACTATCGGATTCAAAGAGTCCTCTTTGTGCCCCTCATTTTCATGGTCATTGGCCCTCAAATTTTCTGTGTCTGCCTGTTTTATCTGGGAGATTTCCACAGAGATCTCCGCCAGAAGTTCGCCTAGTACATTTGCTTCTGGTTTGCGACGCAGAGCATTGCGCACGGTGGCCATCAAATCTGAGATCGCGGTGTCGTCTGCTACGAGCTCTCTGAGGCGCGCCAGAGCGGCCGATACCTTGTCGCGGAGTACAGTGAACTCGAGAACTCGATCAGCGTGCCTCTGGGCTTCCTGGATGAACTCAGAGTGCCGTTCAGATAAAGGCATCAAGGACAGTCCAGTTGCAGTGACCACCCTGCCCTGTCGGTTCCGACGTGCCCAACGTTTACCGTTTGCGCTCATGACGCGACGGATAAGCCCAAGCTCAACCAGCGCCGAGATATGGCGTTCAACAGTCTGCACGCTGACATGAGTTCGTTTGGCGATCGCTACGTTGGAAGCAAAGCAGATATGATGATCATCCTGATCCGCAGAAATCTGATCCCCACTCATAAAGGAAATCATCGCTCTCAGGACATTGAGAGTTGTGGATTTTACCCCAAGAGGTTCTCTGGCCTCTTCAACGGCCCGAAGAAGCATCCATTTTTTTGGCGTACAAGTCCCCTGCCCTGCCGTTTCCGACATGGCTGCTCCATTTGGAGCCAATGTTTGTAGTGTTTTCATAATTATCTATCGGCAGACAAAAATTACCCGTTCGCTCAAGAGCGTTTTTTCTTGTATGGCGATTCGGGTGCTGCTAGGTCATGTTGACAAATGGCGGATCCAGAGGCGGATCGAAATGATATCTACGAAGCCAAGGAAGCTTTCGGCTGT
>NZ_JBXWQK010000017.1:0-13536 GCF_059612345.1 Ruegeria sp. CDSA020 | reverse complement strand
GCCGAAAGCTTCCTTGGCTTCGTAGATATCATTTCGATCCGCCTCTGGATCCGCCATTTGTCAACATGACCTAGAATGCCCATGGTATTGCAGGCATCCTGAATGCGTTCGGTCGTGAGAATGTCCGAGTTACTGGGAATCGGATCACCCGACGGGTGATTGTGAACCAGAATCAGCGAGCTTGCGTTCAGTTCCAGAGCCCGTTTGACAACCTCGCGCGGATAAACCGGCACGTGGTCGACCGTACCCTTGGATTGTTCCTCGTCAGCAATCAGAACATTCTTGCGGTCGAGATACAAAACGCGGAACTGCTCGATTTCACGATGCGCCATTGCGGTTCGGCAATAGGTCACCAGGGCTTCCCATGATGACACAACATCCCGCTTCATCACTTGGGCTTGCGCCATCCGGTGCCCGAAGGCTTCGACAATGCGGAGGTGGTAGTAGACCCAGTCGTTTGCCCCCTCCACCTTAAGAACCCGATGTTTAGAGGCCGCAATAACTCCATTCAGGTCACCGAACTCCGCCAGAAGTCGTTTGGCCAGCGGTTTGACGTCTATCCTAGGAATTGCGTTGAACAGAAGGAGTTCCAGCAGTTCATATTCGGGCATCGGGTCATGGCCGCCTTTCAGGAACCGCTGCCTCAATCGCTCACGGTGGCCCCAATAGTGCGGGCGTTTTGCCCCGTCATCGCCCTTTACCAAGCCGCCCCCTGCTGCGTTCTTTGGCGACAGTCGGTTTCGGTAAACATAACCGGGTGCGTTAGCCGGTTCGGTGACTACTTCAGGTGGCGGCGTTCGTGCCTCCAGGTCCTTAAGCCCTTGCATCGCGTCCTCTGAAAAGCCGTTCTGCCCGTCGTATTTGACCAACTTGCCGAACCTCTTTTTGTCCCGGCCTATAACCTCTTTCAGTTGGTCCAATATCTGACTTTTCATCATCGCACCCATCTCGTTACTGTGCCAAACGCACAATGACGGCGGCCCGGTTAAGAGATGGTAAACGACGTCTCGCTAACGTTGATTTCGAATGACCGCTCCGAGCCCTGACCAGACCTTGATCACACCTCGGTCTTTCGCTCATGCAGCAGGTCACGAACCACGCAAATAGGACATTCTCTGAGTGGCACGCAGATGGCGATGACGCAGGACAAAAGCAACAATTCGCTGCAGTTGCTCCAATGGCCGCTTTTTGAAGCTCGTCACAAACTCTGGTTCTGAATCGTCTTATCTGGAACCTCAGTTTTGGAGATAAGATGCGAAGAAAAATTTTGATTGGGGTTGGAGGGCTTTCAGTTCTGACAACCGCCTACATGTGGACCGCCACGCAACACTGGTATGACACGGTTCCGGGGGTCGCATACACAGGGCCACTGAACTTTCATTTTGCGAAGGATGTCGCCCTTGCCTATCTGTCAAGCGGAGTGGCTTTGATCTGGGCCGGTGTCAAACATGACAAATCAGCCGGACTCTGCGGCGCGTCCTGGCTCGTCCTGCATGCGCTGTTTCACATTTGGATCTGGCTTCATCGCGGCACTCCGGTGGATCTGATTGCGCTCACCAACCTGATAGGGATCCAAATACCCGCTTTTGCCGGGTTCATTTCCGCGCTCACCCTGAAGTCAGAAAGGGCAACACCATGATCCGCACGCTTCTAAAAATGGGCTTTCAGCGGTTCGGATCGCGATACAATTACGATACGGGCTACATGAGACATATCGCTGATACTTCGGCATCGGCGGGGATACGAGTGTCTATGCTACCGTTTTACAGCCAATTTCGTGGTCCTAACGACGCCCAATACGTCTGGGCTGGCGCAATGCTTGGATCGACGTTGGACGGTGACTGCGGGCCATGTGTCCAACTGATCGTCGATATGGCGCTTGAGGCAGGCGTTCCAAGGGACGAACTCACACTTTGCCTTCAAGGCGAAGCGATGGCGGCAGGGGATGTCGGCCTCGGCTTCCGGTTTTCCCAGGCGGCCATAGCGGACGGCCCCGAACTAGACGGCTTACGACGGGAAATTGAAGCACGTTTTGGCGCGGCGGCGGTCACTGCAGCCTCTTTTGCCGCATCAAGCGGACGGATATACCCCGTGTTGAAACGTGGCATTGGCTTCGGTCAAACCTGTGGCCGCGTGAATGTCGAGGGCGAGGCAGTAATGGTATCGCATCAATCATGAACACGGTCGCAGACATATTTGAAGCGGAACGCCCAAAGCTGACATCACTGTGCTATCGCATGCTGGGTGAGCGAGCGGGTGCAGAGGACGCTGTACAAAACACATGGCTGAAATGGTCAGCAACCGACACGACCCAGATTGACAACCCGGCGGCCTGGCTGCGCCGGGTCGCTACGAATATCGCAATCGACACGTTGCGTTCCGCGCATCGCCAACGCGAGGTCTATGTCGGCCCCTGGCTTCCTGAACCCCTGATTCAAGGTGAATCGCAAGAGCCTGTGCATCCGTTTGAGCTTGCCCAGGAATGCGAGCTGGCATTGCTGTGGGCCATGGAACGGCTCACTGAACGAGAGCGTGCGGCATTCATTCTGCGAGAGGCGTTCGACGCCAGCTATTCGGATATTGCAGACACCCTTGGCGCAACCGAAGCCGCCTGTCGCCAACTTGTCAGCCGCTCGCAAAAGAAGTTGCAGGACTCAGGCCCCCGTTTCGATACAACTCCGGAAGAAGTCGCGGACTTGAGCCAACGCTTCTTCATGGCGATCATGGCCGAAGACTTCGACGCCGCTCTGTCATTGCTGACACCCAATTCCGTGGCAATCTCTGACGGTGGAGCGAAAAAACGCGCGGCGCGGCGTCCATTGATAGGTGGCAGTGAGATTTTGCAGGTGTTCCAGGCTTTGTACGAAAAAGCACGCCATGAACCGGGCTGGACGACCCGGGTAGCAACAGTGAATACCAAACCCGCCTTGTTGCGCTATCAATTCGGGCTGCTGGACTCCGTCACAACGCTTGCACCCGATGAAAATGGGAAAATAGCCTGGCTATACATCATGAGAAATCCAGACAAATTTGGGGTGGTCGAGCAATAGAGAAATCGCGACAGCGGTCATTGGCTGCGCAGTGGAAGCCAGTCAAAATAGGCTCAGCGCTGCCGTTCTCTGCGGCTTGCACCAACTGGCCGTATGAGCCCTTACCAGCCATTGCCGAGTGACTTAGCTGCTGTGGGTGCATTCGGCAGGTCACAGCCCTTATCAGACATTCGACATCGCCTAAGTGTTCGCTCACGCAGCGGGCCGCTAACCGCGCATTCCGGACGTTCAGAACGAGGTGGCAAAAAGCAGATGAGCGGTACAGAGCTTCCGTTCGGACCATCTAAATAACTGTCTGCTTAACGACTCAAAGCGGCAGAAATTTACTTCGAAGGCAATCTTCAAAACACCTACGCCACGATATTCTTGTGACAATTCATACAGTTAAGATTACATCTTTCTGATGCGCTTGACATTTGTTGGCGGATTCGATTTGCTCTACCGGTGCAACGAAGCACCTGACATCATCAAGCATCGCAGCTGAGCATTCGTTCTGTTGCGATTTTTTGTGTCGAATCAGCACTCAGATGCTCAGCCTGTAAAACAAAACAGGGAGACTATCTGAAATGAAAAAATACCTCACATCCAGCGCGGTGGCACTTGCGGCCGCATTGACGGCTTCCGCTGCCGCTGCCGAAGTCAAGATTGGTGCGATTTTCGATCTAACCGGCGGATTGAATATCTACGGCATTCAACAAGACAATGCGCTCGATCTGGCAGTTGCAAGCGTCAACGAGGCCGGTGGCGTAAATGGCGAAGAAGTTGTCGTCGTCGGGTATGACGCCCAATCCGAACTTTCCAAATACACTCAGTTCGCACAAACCGCAGTCCTGCGTGACGGAATCTCTGCAATGTTTGCCGGACTGACCAGTTCTTCGCGCGAAGCCATCCGTCCGATTTTCCGTGAAGCCAACATCCCATACTTCTATTCCTCGCTCTATGAGGGTGGTGCTTGTGATCGTCAGACGTTCGTGACCGGCTCTTCCGCGTCACAGCAGTTGAGCGTTCTGATGGAATGGGCGGTCGAAAACTACGGCCCACGTGTTTACATCATGGCCCCTGACTACAATTTCGGCACGATTTCCGGGCACTGGATTCACGAGTATGCAAAGCAGTTCGGTGCTGAAGTCGTTGGCGAAGATTACCTCGCCTTGTCCGTGACGGACTACGCACCGACGATCCAAAAAATTCAAGCTTCGAACCCAGACGTTGTGGTCGCTCTTCCTGTGGGTTCAGCGCAAACTGGCTTCCTTGAGCAATTCGCAGCTGCGGGCTTGAAGGAGAACATCGGTGTGGTTTCAACCAACTATGGATCGGGCAACCAGCAGGTCGTCGTGTCTCCGCAAGCAGGCGAAGGTCTTGTGTCTGCGATGGGTTACTTCCCGTCAGTTGAAAGCGACGCCAACACGGCATTCCTCGCCGCATGGGAAGAAGCCTATGGAACTGACACCCCTGTTGTTGCGGGCGCGGTAGACGTCTGGAACGCTGTTCACCTCTGGGCTGCGGCCGCAAACAAAGCTGGCTCGACAGACACTGATGAAGTGATTGCGGCATTGGAAAGCGGGCTGTCGTTTGAAGCGCCGAATGGCACTGTCACGCTGGAGCCAGGTTCACACCATTTGCGTCAGGACATCTATATCGCCAGCGGCAATGCAACCAATGGTTTCGATATCATCCAGACCTTTGAGAACTCTGCACCGACTTACGAGAATGAGGTCTGCGACTTGGTGGCCAACCCTGATCTGGCAGAGCACTTCACGCCTGAAGGCTAAGAATACATAACAAAAGGGGCATCCGAAAAAGGGTGCCCCCACCTTTGGGAGGTTTCCATGGAACTCGATTTCCTGGCGACAGTTTTGCTGTCGTCTTTATCCAGCGCGTCCATTCTGCTGATCGCCACGCTTGGTCTTGCCGTTGTGTATGGCCTGATGGGCGTCATCAACCTAGCACATGGCGAATTCATCATGGTCGGGGCTTATTCTGCACTGACCGCAACACAGATCGGGCTTCCATTCTTGTTGGCCATACCATTTGCCGTGGCCATGACCATGCTGATTGGCGCAATCGTCGAGTTGTTAATCATACGAAAGCTCTATGGACGGCTCTTTGATACAATGCTGGCCACATGGGGCCTTGGCATGGTCTTCAACCAAGTTGCAGTTCTGTTGTTTGGCACCGTGTCTCCGGGCATCGGAATGCCCCAATGGAGCTTCAAAATCGGTGAATTCAGCCTCGCAGTATACCCAATCTCGATGATTTTTGTGGCGGCAGCGATGCTGGCCTTTGTTTACTACCTGATGACGCACACGGTGTATGGCATGAAGGCGCGAGCCTCGATCCAGCAACCGCAGATGGCTCAGGCCATTGGCATCGACTCGTCTCGTGTAAACACCATGACCTTTGCAATCGGATCTGGCCTCGCCGGATTTGCTGGTGCGATCCTTCTCCCTATCATTCCAGCAACACCGTCGATGGGCCTGTTCTTTGCTGTAAAAGGCTTCCTGACAGTTGTCGTCGCCGGTCCGGTTGCATTGACAGGCAGCGCGCTTACAGCCCTTGGCCTTGGTGGCGGTGCATCCGTGACAGCCAGTTTCATGACGTCGGTCATTGGCGATGTCTTCTTCTTCCTCGTGACCGCTATTCTGCTTTGGCTCTACCCGATGGGTATTTCCGCCAAATGGCGTCGCAAGCTGTAAGGGCCATCCAATATGTTTGAAAAACTTCATCATAATGCAGGACTGATCTTTCCAGCGCTTGCCACATTAATCGCTCTGGTTTTGTCCGGCACTTTAAATCCCTACCTAGCGTTCGTCGCCACATCATGGATCATCTTTGGCCTGCTGGGCCTAAGCCTAGATGTCATTTGGGGGCGTGGGGGCTTGCTCAGTCTCGCACAAACCGCCTTTTACGGATTGGGCGGCTACTTTGGCGCCGTCATTGCGATCAACCTTGCACCGTCCACTGGGATGACCTTGGTCTGGGCACTGCCATCAGCCGCCATATTCGGTGCTCTGATCGCCGCAGCCCTTGGTTATGTCATTTTCTATTCCCGCATGGGTGAGCTGCAAAGCACCATCCTGTCTTACACGTTCACGCTTTTGCTTTGGTCTGTGACGCAGACCTTCAAGCTAGATGTGGGCGAAGCGGTTATCGGCGGCGACAATGGGCTTTCTAACATCCCCGGAATTATTCTGGGATTTGGTTCTGAAGCTAAAAAGCTTAGCCCAAATGACGCCTTCGCAGCCGTCGTAGTTATCAGCGCTGTGATCTACTTTTTCACGCGTTGGCTGATGCGCAGCAACTTTGGCAAGGTCGTGGATTGCGTTCGCATTGATATCGAGAAAACGGAACTTCTGGGCTATGATATTCGCAAGGTTCAGGTACTGAACTTCGCCTATTCGGGGGCCATCGCAGGTATTGCAGGCGCGCTCTTTGCGTTGTGGGCAAACTACCTGAACCCATCGATCTTCTCCGTTCAAGAGGCGCTTCTCGTTCCGATTTACGTCTTGGTTGGCGGTCTGGGAACGCTTGCTGGACCTTTTCTGGGCGCGCTCATTATCGGGGGTCTTTCATTTTGGCTCGGCGGCGGGGCAGCTGGCGGCCAAACAACCCTGATCCTTGGCGCAATCCTCATTCTCCTGGTGATGTTCTTGCACAATGGGTTCTTGGGCGCGTTGGATAACCTTTGGAAGAAATTCCTTCCTGATCCGAACGATGCCGCTCGCAATGCGGGCGCTGTAAAGATCGATACCGAGGTACTGGACAGCATTCTTGAAGAGGCGGCCGCGCAGGCCGGACCCGCGAAGAATCTCTCAACCGATGAAGCGTTCAAGCAGTTCGGGGGTGTTATTCCAGTCAACAAGGTTTCGCGCGACTTCACGCCAGGCCAGCCTTACTCACTCATTGGCCCCAACGGCGCGGGCAAAAGCTCGTTCTTGAAAACCTGTGTCGGCATTTATCGCCCCGAGGGCGGCAAGATCCTTCTCGACAAGGATGACGTCACCAAGGCAGCGATCTTCGAGCGTGTTCACAAAGGGATGGGCGTCAAGAACCAGAAGCCCCAGGTCTTTGGTGAAAACACCGTAATGGAAAATCTGTGGATCGCCGCCTTTGCGCGCACAAAAGACACAGCGGAAGCCAACAAAACAGCGTCTCGCATCCTTGGGATGCTTGGCATGGAAGGGCAGAAAGCCGTTCAAGCTTCAGCTCTGTCCCATGGTCAACAGCAATGGCTCGATATCGGTATGGTGCTCTGTCTTGCACCGCGTGTTGTTCTTTTGGATGAGCCAGCCGCAGGTATGACGAATGAAGAAACCCGTGAGCTGTCCTTGCTTGTGCGCACGTTGGCCAAGCATACCACTGTCGTTGTTGTGGAGCATGACATGGAGTTCGTTCGCACTTTGGAGGGGCACGTCACAGTTCTTCACCAAGGCAAGCTATTTGCAGAAGGGGATATCGACACGCTGAGAGCAAACGATGCTGTCCTCGACATCTATTTGGGGAGAGGTGAGCATGTTTAAGATCAGCAACGCCACTGGCGGTTACGGAAAAACCACCATCATTCGAGACGTATCCATTGAGGTGAAAGCTGCTGAAATCGTCGCGCTGCTTGGACGCAATGGGGTCGGTAAATCCACGCTGATGCGATACGCGACAGGGCTTATCAAGGCGACGTCTGGCGCAGTTGAGATTGCCGGGGAAACTGCCCCACCGTCGCCAGCAAAGCGGGCGCGTTTGGGGTTGGGCTATGTTCCGCAAGGCCGCTTCGTTTTCCCACGGATGTCTGTGGTCGAGAACATCGCCGTCGCGGCCGCATCAAATGGTTTCGATCCAAAGGAAACTGTCGCTGAGATGTTAGAGGATTTTCCCCTCTTGCAGCCCAAAGCAAATGATCTTGCAGGCGGTTTGTCCGGTGGCCAGCAACAGGTTTTGGCT
The DNA here is from genome assembly GCF_059612345.1 of Ruegeria sp. CDSA020. Classification (NCBI taxonomy): domain Bacteria; kingdom Pseudomonadati; phylum Pseudomonadota; class Alphaproteobacteria; order Rhodobacterales; family Roseobacteraceae; genus Ruegeria; species Ruegeria sp. CDSA020. Next base: position 5,551 of record NZ_JBXWQK010000017.1, on the reverse strand, counting down.
CTGGCGCGCGCTCTCGCGATCCGTCCGAAAATCCTACTTCTTGATGAGCCGACCGAAGGTGTTCAACCTTCGATCATTGACGAGATGGCCGGCGTTCTGAAGCGGATCAACCAAGAACACGAGATTGCAATTCTTGTTGCCGAACAGAACCTCGATTTCTGTCTGTCGATTTCCGAACGTGCTTACGTCATGGAGAAAGGCTCGATCCGGATGGAAACGGATCGGGACAGCCTACGTGCTGACAAAAAGCTGCAACAAGAATTGTTGGGGGTGTGAGATGAAAGATTGCACTCTTTCCGACGATCAAAAAAAGCGCATTCAAGCAACCTTGAAACGCATCCGCGAAGGTTTGGATAAAAGACAGAAACCTGTGTTTTCCGAGCCTGCACATAGTTTCGCACCGGAGGCATACGATGAAAAAGGCGTATGAATCACTTGCCGAGCAATCACGGGCATTAGCAGAGGGCCAAACAACGGCCGTGGCCCTGGCACAGGCCGCTTTGGAAGCTGCGGAGCATCACAAAGACCTGAATGCCTTTGTCGCGCTTGATCCAAATGTGGTTCTTGAACAGGCCAGGGCATCGGACATTCGGCGCGAAAACAACATGGTAGCGAGCCCTCTTGATGGATTGCCAATCGCCGTCAAAGATAACTACCTGACCAGCGATTACCCGACCACAGCGTGTTCAGACGCCCGCCCCGCTGAGCCTTCAGGGGTGGATGCAACGGTGATCGCCAACCTGCGTGCAGCCGGCGCAGTGATCTTTGGCAAAACCAATATGCATGAATGGGCCTATGGTGCGACCAACACCACGTCATGCTTTGGGGCCACTCGAAACCCTCACAACCTCGAACATATAACAGGCGGCAGCAGCGGTGGTTCCGGGGCAGCCGTGGCGGCGGGCATTGTTCGCGGAGCGCTCGGCAGCGATACAGGTGGATCGGTTCGCATTCCATCATCAGCATGTGGCATTTACGGCTTCAAGCCCACCTATGGACGCGCCTCTCGTTATGGTGTTTTGCCGCTCAGTTGGTCTCTGGACGCGCCTGGACCGATGGCTGCATCTCTGGATGATCTTGAATTGATGCTTCCCTTTTTCCTGGGCCACGATGCCAAGGATGCTGCCACTCAGTCGGCCAGACCATTTACAAGCTACGACCATGAAGGCCCGATCCGGATCAGGAACCTGACTGGCCAATGGTTAGAACGATCCGAAGAGGTGGACCACGCTCTCACGATGGCATTCGACCGGATGGCAATCATCCGAGATGACGTCGTTCTGGAGAACATGCCAGCCTATTTCGCGGCATGGGAGGCCATATTGCACAGCGAGGCATCAGCCTATCATCAGGAGCTTCTTGAACAGAACGGCGCCGGGTATTCCCCTGTCACGCAAGCTCACTTGGAAGCTGGTATGCAGCTCACCGGAGTAGAAGTCTTGAATGCACAGACACTCCGAGCAGAGTTTACCCGGCACCTCTTACAAGAATTGGGCGATTGGGATGTGCTAACATTGCCGACGCTGCCGGTTCCTGCCCCAAAACATGGAGATGATTGGCAGGAGTTCGGTGGCGTCCGAGTGACAACACAAGACAGTATGACGTGGTTTTGCTGGCCCGGAAACCTCGCAGGTCTCCCATGTCTGACTGTGCCGATTTCAGTATCGACAGATGGCTTGCCGATTGGGATGATGTTTATGGGTCGGCCCGGTCAGGATGAAAAGCTATTGGCGATGGTCAAGACATTGGAGGCAAGCGGGTTGAAAGGAATGTGAGTATGGAGCAAGAAAAGCTGAAGTTGGGCGTGTTGTTCTCGCAATCTGGGCCAATGGCCGTCACAGAACACGCGCATCTTCAAGGTGTGTTGTTGGCCTGCGAAGAAATAAATGAAGCTGGCGGTGTCGGTGGCCGCCACTTAGACCCCATTATCCTAGACCCAAAAGGAGACGACCGGCGCTATGCGGAGCTGGCCGCCGAGTTGCTACTGAAACATCAGGCAAATTGCATCATAGGATGTTGCCTGTCTTCAAGCCGAAAAGCTGTTCTGCCTGTCATTGAGCGCTTCAATGGTGTTTTGTTTTACCCTTCGGTTTACGAGGGATTTGAATACACACCCAATGTCATCTATGGCGGAGCGGTCCCCAACCAGATGGTTATCCCACTCCTTGAGTATATATTCGAACATCATGGTCGCCGGATCGCACTTCTGGGATCGGACACTTTATATGCCCGTGAGATCAATCGAATTGTAAAGGAGTTCCTGGGGGATAGTGGCGGCGAAGTCGTTGCGGAAAAATACTTCCACTTTGGCGTGTCTGGCGATGAAGTCCAACTGGAATTGAACCGAGCGTTGGAACATGCGCCAGATGTCATCATATCGACGGTCGTAGGCGAGGACAGCGTTACGCTCTACTCAGCTTATGATGAAGGTGAAAATTTACCGGAACGCCCACCGATCGCCTCTCTGACAACAACGGAATCTGAATTGGACAAAGTGAACGCCTCGTCACGCGCTGGTCACCTTGCCGTTTCGCCGTATTTTGCGTCTATGAAGTCTCTCGCAAATGGGAAATTCGTAGATGCGTTTCAAAACCGATTTGGTCAGGCCGTGAAGCCAAGCGTCTATTCAGAAGTAACCTATGCCCTCGTCCATTTCTTCGCGAATGCGACCAAAGTTGCTGGCGGATCAGATACAGATAGCATTTTGTCGGCTCTGTCGGGTGCAGTCTTGAAGTCGCCGAGCGGCGACCTATCGATTGATCTGGACACCAACCATTTTGCATTGAGGCCAATGGTCGGGCTGTCGAATGATCAAGGTCATTACGAGGTGGTCTGGAAAAGCCCGACACCAATCGCACCCGATCCATACCTGGTGTCATATGATCGAACTGTAAACAACCGAGCCACAGGATGAGCGAGGGTTCTGCGCCCATTGACCAGAACCTTTTGCGCCGCCTGCGCAGAATGCGTTTGCTGTTGATTCACCCGCCCGACGACGACCGGGGGAAGTTGCTCGCACATCTGAAGAGGATTGGGTGTCAGACCGACACGATTTGGCCCGCGCCCGATGTCCTTCCAGAGAGCGCCGATGTCGTGTTGTTTCCGGTTAGCAAGAAAGAAGATGATACCGCCTATGCTTGGATGGCAGGTGACGAAAACATCGCCCGGATCGCAATCATTGCCTATGAAACACCCGAGATTCTGACTGAACTTGGCCGCTTGCACGTGCATGGGGTCATGTCGAAGCCAATCAGGGTATTTGGTGTTCTAGCGGCGCTGGCCACTGCCGTCAGCATTGCCAGGCATGAAACCCGATTGAAGCAGCGTATCAAATCGCTGGACGACACTCTCAAAGCGCGCCGCACAATTGAAAAAGCGGTGACGATCCTTTGTGAAACCCGGTCCATTGGTGAAGACGACGCGTATAAACGCCTGCGTGAAAAGGCGATGAAGGATAACACGACCATTGCTTCCATCGCTGAAGCTATCATCGCATCGACCGGCATTTAATTCGTTCTCAATACGCAGTTCGGAAATCCCATCACTTCCCTGATGTCGAAGGTACTATATCTGGCCCAGGCGTCTGCTTTGTATGGAGTGATCGCCCTTGGTTCCGAGCGCAGAATTTGTCGAAATCGGGCTCGCTGCGGTCATTCTCCGCGGCGAGCCCGAACAAGTCGTTTGGAGCCCTTATCAGCCATTGCCGAGTGACTTTGCCGCTGTGGGTGCATTCGGCAGGTCACAGCCCATTGCGGACCTTTGACTCTAGGTGCCCGTCAATTGTCTGAGTGAAATGACCGACCGTCAGCTGCGAGCCCATATTGACGGATTCTGCACGATGCACCAACGACTGCTCCTGTCCGGCCACTAGACACATTCGTATTTGAGGGACCGCCAGAGCCGTTCCACGAAGATGTTGTCGAGGAACCGACCCTTGCCGTCCATCGAGATACGCCACGCCAGAACCTTGCGTGTGTGCCAGTCCATAATCGCGACCAGATACAGAAAGCCCCTGCGCATTGGCAAATACGTGATGTCGGCACACCACACCTGATTGGGGCGCTCCACCCGTAGGCCACGTAATAGATAGGGATAGGTCCTATGCCCTTTCGCTGCTTTGCTGGTGTTTGGTTTCTGATAGATCGGCATCATGCCCATCAGCCGCATCAAGCGTCGGATGCGCTTCTCGTTCACAAGGTGCCCGCCGTTTCGGAGATGCCAGGTCATCTGGCGGACACCAAAGATCGGCGTATCCAAGAACTGCTCGTCGATCTGGCGCATCAGCATCAGGTTCAGCGCCGTCTCGCCCTTGGGCGAGTAGTAAAACGATGACCGCGAGATCGACAGCAACTTGCACTGTTTGCCAATCGACAGGTTGGTATTGGCAGGCTCAATCATCTTGCGCCTCACTTGCCGATCCACGGTTTGAGCTTTCGTGACAAAAAATCGTTGGCGACGGCCAGCTCCCTGATCTTCGCGTGCAGTTCTTTCACCTGCTCCTCGTCGATCTCTGGGGACTTCTTTCCGCCTCGTTCAAACACGCCGGACGCGCCTTCCAGCAGAGCGCGTTTCCAACTGTGGATCATCTGGGATGGACGCCAAATTGGTTGGCAAGCTCTGCAACAGTTCGCTCACCCTTCAAAGCCTTGAGCGCGACTTTCGCCTTGAACTCGGGTGAGTGGTTCTTCCGTTTCGGCATCTCTGATCTCCTCTTCGTCGAAGACCAGCAGACAGTAAATCATAGCTTACGTCAGTGTCCGAATTTCTGGGGGTAGCTCAAACCCGAGGCCAGTGGACGGGGCGTCAAAGATCCCTCAGATTTGCACCAGGTCAATGAACGTTTGCGCGAAACCCTGGGCCGGTCGGAAGAGGTTGGACTGGATGAGGGCGATGATGGCAAGGACAAATCGTCAATCCGGGATCGGCTGGAAGGTGTGTTGAACAAGCCGCGTGAGATGTTGGAATTGGATGACGGGCGTGAGGCGGAACAGGATCACGACAAAGAGATTGAGCAGGAACGGGAAATCGATAGAGACAGAGATCGTGGAGAAGGACACAACCTCTGAATTGCCCTAGGTGAGGGGGGCGGGTTTAGATTCAGCCCAAGGGCTCACAACGAGGGCGCCACACCGGGCGCGCTCGTCGCGGCTTTCTCAGCAGTGGCTTTAGCTGGTCAAACAAACACCAAACTGTCATCAACAATTGGGGCCGTGAGCAAATCGCTCCTTGTCCACTCAACACCATCCGCGAACTCGATGGTTTCAACACCATAGCGATTGCTTGAAACCAGTTGATCCAGGAATGTGATCTGCTCGCCATTTGAGAGCGTTAGAACTACATCGTTTGGATCAGACTGCAAACGTGCAACGGTGACGTCTGTAGAACTGATGTCAGTGAATACAAACTCGTCATCGCCTTGATAGCGATCATAGTCGGTGATCGAATAAGACCCGTCACCCGAGTTGTGAACATAGGTCTCGTCCCGTTCCGTGCCGACAACCGTGCCAGTTGCCTTCATATCGGAAACCATCTGGTTGCGGAAAGTCGTATG
>NZ_JBXWQK010000016.1:0-18419 GCF_059612345.1 Ruegeria sp. CDSA020 | reverse complement strand
CCAATCTCCTGAATCGGCTTCTTCTTCGCCTCACGCGCAATTTCGATGTCAGATTTATAGCTCATTGGGTTTCGGTCTCCCTGCATAAAATAGGCCAATAGTGTTCCAACCAGAACGGCAAAGAGCCGAACCAGATTCGCATATATTTTTCTTTAAAGTAAATATTTATTCCCTAGGGTCAATATGCGAGTTTAACACTCCCTGGAGGTGCTACTGGATTCATCATAAGGAAACAGAGGCTGGCCACAGCAATCAGGCGTATCTTTTCCGACCCGCGCTGAGACCAAGCAACCAATCTTCAACGATGCGCTGCTCTGGGAAAGCTTTGTGAAGAGGCCTTTTTAACAGGTAGTATCCGGACTGTGTTCGCACTGATGCGCCCAGAACCGGTCTGACCAAAGTGCCACTTTCAAGCAAAGGATCAACAAGATGGGCCCAACCCAATGCAATTCCCAGTCCATCGACAGCTGCTTGCACTGACAACGGATAGGTATTGAACTCCACTGCCTGTTCCATCGAGGACGTCGATACTCCATTGCCGCTGAACCAAGTGCGCCATGTCATCCACTCTGCATGGCCACTGGCCACTTCAATAAGGTCCAGTTCCGGCAGCGCAGATATATCTGCCGCTTTGGGGTTGCTCTTGAGATACTCTGGGCTGCAGACCGGAAATACGGTTTCTCCGAACAAAAGCTGTGCCTCGTATCCCGGCCAATCGCCATCTCCACGCAGGATCGTCAAGTCCATCGAATCCGACAGGCACTCTGCGTCGCTGTCAGAAGAGACCAGCGAAATACGGATGCGGCCATTTGATTTGTTGAACTTGCGAAGTTGCGGCATCAGCCAAAGAGAAGCAACAGAGTTGGTGGCGGAGATCGATACCGTGTTGGCCTGATGTTTGGCCAGCATATCCCGGCTGACATCCCGCATCAGGTCCAGCGACTTCTCCACGGTTGCCAGCAGGATGGCCCCTTGTTGGGTAAGCGAAACAGATCGGTGCCCTCGCACAAACAACGGCACATCATAGTGTTGCTCTAGCAACCGCACTTTGCGGCTGATCGCCGTTTCAGAGATGTTCAGAACCTTACTGGCCTGCGCAAAGCTCTGCGCCTTTGCGGCAGCTTCAAACGCCAACAAATAGTCGAGCGGCGGAAGGACTTTCCCTGTGACTGAAGTTTTCTTTGGCATTTCAGAGCAGATTCCCGAACTGGACGTTATAGCGATCGAAAAACATTTGGCCTCATCTGCTGGCAATCGATCAGGCAACTAATTGTTAAGATAGCAAAAAGTCGGGTTAGCCTCAAGAATTTATGGTCAAAGACCCTCAAATTTCTGTTCTGCGTCTGGGGCGATTCTGCGCAGAATGCACAAATTCGGGGCCGGAAGAGTCCACAACCTAAAAAATGAACATCACTCAGGGAGCAAACATGAAACTTACAAACCTCCTTTCTGCTGCAACTTTGGCAGCAGTAGCGGGAACAGGGGCGACTGCAGAAGACAGCAGCGACCCGATCGTGATTCCAATTCACAATTGGTCCAGCCAGATCGTGATGTCGAACGTTGTCGGCCTGATCTTTGAAGAGATGGGCAACAACGTCGAATACGTCACCACCGACAGCCAGGCGGTCTATGAATCGGTGCGCCTGGGCGATGTGGCGTTGGAGATGGAAGTCTGGGAAGGCGCGTTTGGCGCGTCCTACAGGGCGGCATTGGAAAAAGGTGGCCTGCATGACGCAGGCGATCATGACGCCGTTACACGTGAGGATTGGTGGTATCCCATGTGGACCAAGGAATCCTGCCCAGGCCTGCCAGATTGGAATGCATTGAACGACTGCGCACACCTGTTCGCGACAGCCGAAACCGGCGACAAGGGTCGGTATCTGGATGGTCCAGTTGACTGGTTGAAGCATGGTAAAGAACGCGCCGAAGCACTTGATCTGAACTTTACCGTGATCAATGCGGGTTCCGCCGCAGCCCTTTGGGCCGAGATTGGCGCGGCTGAGGCCGACAAAACGCCGGTACTGGTTTTTAACTGGACGCCAAACTTTGCCGAAGCCGTCTGGCCTGGTGAGTTCGTTGAGTTCCCAGCATGGGAAGACGGATGCGACAAAGACCCGGCCAAGGGTCCTAACCCGAATGCGTTGTATGATTGCGGCAACCCCGCCAAAGGTTACCTGAAAAAGGCAGCCTGGGATGGTATGAAAGACAAATGGCCGGCCGCGTATTGCGCCCTGACAGAGATTTCTTTCACCAATCCGCAGATTGCTGAGATGGCGAAGCTGGTCGACACTGATGAGCTTGAACCGGAAGAAGCCGCCGAAGAATGGCTGGACGCCAACCGCGCTGTCGTCGATCCTTGGATCAGTTCCTGCAGCTCATAATCCCGGCTACATCCACCGAAACTGGCGCGGCCTTGACCATCTGATCGATGCAAGGCCGCGCTCAACAAGAAAGTTAGGCAGCCATGTCCGCCACAGCGCCTGTCATCTCAGCCAAAAATGTATGGAAACTGTTTGGGCCCTCGCCAGAGAGCTACCTGAAGTCCATGCCCGCTGGCCGCGGTTTTGATGAAATCCGTGCAGATGGGTATATCGCCGGTGTCAAGGATGTCTCGATTGAGGTTGGCCGCGGCGAAATGCTGGTCATCATGGGTTTGTCAGGGTCAGGCAAGTCGACGCTGGTACGTTGCTTTTCGCGCCTGCACGACATTACAGGCGGAACGATTGAGGTTGACGGTCAGGACCTCATGAGCCTGAGCGAGCGCGATCTGATTGAATTACGCAGAAACAAGATGGGCATGGTGTTTCAGTCTTTCGGACTGCTGCCACATCGCACGGTTTTGGACAACGTGGCCTTTCCGTTGGAAATGCGCGGACAAGATCGTCATGATCGGCGCGAACGCGCGCTGGAAGTCATCAAGTTGGTGGGCCTTGAAGGTCGGGAAGAATACTTCCCACGGGAATTGAGCGGCGGCCAACAGCAAAGAGTCGGAATCGCCCGGTCGCTCGCCATTGAACCCGATATCTGGTTTCTGGACGAGCCATTCTCGGCGCTTGATCCACTGATCCGCCGCGAAATGCAGGATGAATTCCTGCGATTGCAAGAGATGCTGGGCAAAACCATCGTTTTCATCACGCATGATTTTGACGAAGCGCTACGTCTGGCAGACCGGATTGCAATCATGCGCAACGGCGCGGTCGAACAATGTGACACCCCCGACAAGATTGTGATGAACCCTGCCACCGAGTACGTGGCCAAGTTTACCGAAGATGTCGACAAGGCCCGGGTCGTACATGCCAAAGGCCTGGCAAAACCTGTGAACGGTCATGCCTTGGAGGGCGCACCAATCAATGGTGGATCAACCATTCACGAACTGGCGCGGGTTCTTGTCAACGATAACCGCATTCTTTTGCCGGTGGCGGATGACAATGGCGTTGTCACCGGTGTTCTGGAACGTGACGCCGCATTGAATGTTCTGCTTGGAGCTGAATGATGGCGGCGCTGTCCACCGAAGTACCGGACACTTCAGACGGGACGTGGGGAAAAACCAGAGTCCTGACTACACTTCTGGCCGCCGCCTTCGTGCTGATCGTTGCCAAAGCTGTCGGAGTTCTGCCCGAATGGCTAAACCGCATCCCCGAAGCCGCGATTCCGCCGACGGCGCAGGTTCTGGATGCAGTCTTCTACTTTATCCAAAATGATCTTGGCCTGATCTATGTCACACGATTTATCGCCGAAGGTCCGCTCGAGTTCCTGCTGGATACGTCAGCGAACCTTCTGGAAGGCAAGCGCCGTTGGCCCAATCTAGGTCCGATCCCATGGTCCGCAATCGCCGCAGTGGCAGCCGTCGTCGGCTACGCCGTAGGTGGTTGGCGTCTGGCCGCATTAGGCGCGGGAACCTTCATCTGGACGGCCGCGATCGGGCAGTGGAAGATCGCCATGCAGACGATGTCTGTCATCGTGGTTGCCGCACCGCTGGCGTTTCTTTTGGGCTTGATACTAGGCATCGCCGCCTGGAAATACAGCTGGTTCGAGCGGATGCTGAAACCCATGCTGTCCGTGCTGCAAACCCTGCCCTTCTTTACGTATCTCTTGCCAGCAGTGATCTTTTTTAAGGTCGGACCGACAGCTGGGGCCGTCGCAACAATTACTTTTGCCATCCCGCCGATGATCCTGATGACCACTCTGGGCTTGAAAAAAGTCAGCCCCGAAGTGATCGAAGCAGGCCAGATGTCTGGATGTACCAAATGGCAGATGTTGCGCCACGTCTACGTTCCAGCCGCGCGGACCGAGGTTCTGGTCGGCGTCAATCAGGTGATCATGTTGTGTCTTGCGATGGTTGTTCTGACCGCCTTTATCGGAATGCCCGGTCTTGGCGCGAAACTGCTGGCGATGATGGGTAGTTTCAAGCTGGGCCGTTCTTTCGAGATTGGCGTAACCATCGTCCTTCTGGCTGTCACGTTGGATCGGATGTCAAAGGCCTGGGTCGTCAAACAGCCAGTGCACTTCGAACGCGGCACCCCGTGGTGGAAGCGCCACCAGATTTCGCTGGTCGCACTGGGTCTGTTTGTTGGGTTCACTCTGCTGTCTCAGGTCTTCCCGATCCTGGCCGAAATTGGCCGCAAGCAGCATCTCAGCCAGGGCAAAGAAATCGACGTGGTTATCAAGTCGTTCCTGGCCATCGACATGATCAAAGGGACAACCGAATGGTTACGCTGGTTTCTGAACGTCAAGGTTCTGATTCCATTCCGGAATACGCTACTCGCCATTCCAACTCCCGCGTTCATCCTGCTGGTTGTTTCCTTTGCTTATTGGGTTGGTGGCCGAAAGCCGGGCATCTACGCAGCAGTCTTCTTTACGATTGTCGCGTTCTCGGGCTGGTGGGATCGGTCGGTTATTACTTTGTATACCGTGATCTCGGCCGTTGCGCTGGCAACCATGATCGGTATCCCCCTGGGCGTTGTCGCTGCGCGGTCCGCGCGTTGGTCCAAGAGCATTTTGCTGGCTTGCGACACTGCGCAAACCTTCCCCAGCTTCATTTACTTGATCCCTGCGATCATGTTGTTCGGGGTCAATGATGTCGCGGTTGTGTTCTCGATTCTGATCTTCGCCGCCGTCCCGCTGATCCGGTACACTATTATTGGCCTCAGCAACGTGCCGCCGGAAATGACCGAGGCAGCAGATATGTCCGGCTCGACCCGCCGGCAAAAGCTCATGTCGGTTCAGTTCCCTCTGGCGCTGCCAACTATGGCGGTCGGGTTTAATCAAGCCATCATGTTCGCCTTCTTCATGGTCATTATCGCGGCCTTCATTGGAACGCAGGACCTGGGGCAGGAACTTCAACGAACTCTGGCAGGTACCGAACTGGGCAAGAACTTTGTGCTCGGCATGAATGTCTCGCTGATGGCGCTTACCTTCGACATGGCGATTAGCAGTTGGGCTGATCAGCGCAAAAAGCGGTTGGGGCTCGACTAAGATGGCCCAACAGCAGAGCGCACGCACCGTTATCCGCTTCGATGACCCCGGATTTGTCCGGATGCGGATGGACGGCCTGCCCGATGCGCAGGTCTGGTGGAAGAATATCAGTTTCGATGAAGAAACCGGACAAGGCAGCTATCTGATGAAGATGGCGCCAGGCACACGTTCGAACCCTCATGTCCATTACGGGCCGGAAGAGTTCTTTGTGCTTGAGGGCGATCTGACCGACCACGACGGGTTTCGATATCGCAGCGGCGATTTTGTCAGCCTTGCTGCCGGGTTCAGCCACTATTCGCGAACCGAGGCGGGATGCCTCTTGGTGGTTACCCATCGTGGTGCAACCGAAGCCATTCAGGAAAACACACTATGAATGTGAAGCCGGTCTTCGAAGTTCCATTCGAACGCAGCGGGGTTCTGGCCCCCGGCCTTCCGATCCTGCCGCATGGAACGGAACGCCACCCGATCCCCGGAATGGGGTCGCGCGCGGTACCGGTGTCCAAGGGCGATACCATCACGCTACTGGACCGCGATGGGATGCAACCGGCTGAGATGGTCTTCTTTTCTCCTGACCGAAGCTCCGATGCAGCCATGCTGGGCACACAGGGGCATGGACGGCCCGAAGGTTTGATCGCAACCCTCGCAAATGGATCAGCATCTGGCAAGAAAGTTTTGCGTGCATTGGAAATCGCGGGCTTCGACATCGGAAAAGGCGACGCAATCCGGGCATTCGCTGACGGGTCACGCCCCGGCGACATGGTGCATTTCGTGGCGGAAAGCGATGGTCTTTTGATTGTCGCTGCACCAGGCAAGGCTATGCGCCCCGAGGACAACAACCCTCCTACGGATATCATCTTGTACATCCAGCGCTCAGCGCCCGGATTGGAAAAGCCCGATGTCGGACCACCCGATCCGCTGGCCGATCCGCTTAAGGATTTCAATATTCAGCCGGGAAATGCGCACTCATATGAAGTGAAGGCCGGTGAATTCATCCAGATCGTCGATATTCGTGGCCGAGAGTGTTCCGATTTTCAGGCCTTCAGCCGCCGCGCACTGGATCAGGGGATCGAGCGTGAAATCGACCCGACAACAACACGCAGCCTGATGGGCAGCTTGTATCCTCAACCCGGGATTTTCTCAAAGTACTGGTCAGTAGATCAAGAGCCTCTGATCGAAATCGTTCAAGATACCTGTGGGCGCCATGACACGTTCGGTCTGGCCTGTACGGCGCGATATTACGAAGACCTTGGCTATCCCGGCCATGTGAATTGTTCGGACAATATCAACAAGGATCTGGACCAATATGGCATCAAGCCGCGCGGTGGCTGGCCAGCGATCAACTTCTTTTTCAACACGATGCTGGATGACACCAACGCCATTGGCATGGACGATCCGTGGTCGCGACCCGGTGACTTCGTCCTGCTGCGCGCCCTGACCGATCTGGTTTGCGTCAGCACGGGCTGTCCCTGCGATATCGACCCGGCAAATGGCTGGAATCCAACAGACATTCAAGTGCGAACCTATAAGGCGACCGAGGAATTCAAGCGGTCCTATGGCTATAGAAAATCTGCGGAGGCGGATGTGGAAGAAACTAAGAAAACAGCATTTCACGACTGCTTTGCACGGCACACCCGTGATTTCGTCGAATACAATGGCTATTGGCTGCCCAACACGATGACCAATCATGGCGCGATTGCCGAATATTGGGCTTGCCGGGACAAGGTTGCTGTCATGGACCTCAGCCCGCTGCGCAAATACGAAGTCGTGGGACCTGACGCCGAAGAACTGATGCAGCTTTGCGTGACCCGCAACATGAAAAAACTGAGCGTTGGTCAGGTCGTTTATACGGCCATGTGCTATGAGCACGGCGGTATGATCGACGATGGCACCGTCTACCGGTTGGGTGAGACGAACTTCCGCTGGATCGGTGGGAATGACACCAGCGGGTTGTGGCTGCAGGAACAGGCGCTCAAACGCAATATGAATGTCTGGGTGCGCAACTCTACGGACCAGTTGCACAACATTGCAGTTCAGGGGCGGCATAGCCGCGACATACTTTCCAAGATATTCTGGACACCGCCTCAGCAACCAACGATCGACGAACTGCCGTGGTTCCGGCTTTCGGTCGCGCGGGTTGGTGATGTGCAGGGGACTTCTGTTGTAATTTCTCGGACCGGCTATTCCGGAGAGCTTGGGTATGAAATCTTCTGCCATCCCAAGGATGCCGTCGAAATCTTTGATCGTTTCTGGGAGGTGGGCCAAGAGTATGGCATTGCGCCTTTGGGCCTGGCCGCATTGGACATGTTGCGGATCGAGGGCGGTCTGATCTTTGCCGGGTCAGAATTCGACGATCAGACCGATCCGTTCGAGGCCGGCATCGGCTTTACTGTGCCGCTGAAATCAAAGACCGACGACTTCATCGGGCGGGCGGCGATAGAGGAGCGCAAGGCCCACCCACACCGCAAACTGGTTGGATTTGAGATCGAAGGGGGTACTGTCCCCTCACCCGGTGACTGCGTGCGCGTTGGGAAAGCGCAGGTCGGAGAGATTACCAGCGCGATGAAATCACCCATCCTCGGCAAGGTCATCGCTTTGGGTCGGATTTCGGTTACCCATGCCATCGTTGGAGCGGACATCGAAATCGGGCAGCTGGACGGCCAACAAAAGCGGTTGAAAGCCAAGATCGTGCCATTCCCGCATTTCGATCCAACAAAGGAACGTGTGAAGGGAATGTACGCAGAAGCGACGGTTTCGAACGCTGCAGAATAGCCACGGTGGTGTGACATTAACTTCTACCCGACCAAGGAATGCTGCTGCTCGGACCTCATGCAACTCGAGTGGTGGCATTCCAGGTCAAATGCCACCGGGCAGTGACATCGGATTGTTAAGGCTGAGCGGTCGGCCACGAACCACTGCAAGCCTTATTGCTTGGGTACCAATCAAAATAGTCTTTTGCTTCAGTGAGCTTTCGAACGCGTGGCTTTGCGCGCTTCCCGAGTGTGCCACTGAGATTTTGAAACAACAAATTGGATCCGTTGAAATGCCCTGCAGCATCGCCAATAAAGCGTTTCTGCCGGATAGCGTAACATGTAGGGGCTAATTCCACTTGCCCCGTCACAGAATTCATCCGCAAAAATAATGACGTCCATGCCGCATTCGCGAGCAAGCTTGGTGAGAATGCTAACCCACCGCCAAACGGTCCTGCATCCTGTCCGAGGCCATGGCGGACAGAGCGACCATTGTTGCGGCTGTTCCCAGAACCATTGCCAAACCACCGATCTGGTAAGTGAGGCCAGACAGCACTGTGCCCAGCAATCGGCCGGCCGCGTTGGCCATGTAATAGAAACCGACATCCATCGTGACCCGCTCGGCCTGAGAAAAGGACAGGATCAGATAGGAATGCAGCGAAGAGTTCACGGCAAAGATCACTCCAAAGATCAGCAAGCCGATCACCAGCGTAATGGTCAACCAAGTGGCGGACCCCGAGGACAAAGCCACAGCGACGGTCAGGGCGGCAGGCACGCAGAACAAGGTTACGGCCCAATCGCGCGCGGCGCGGATTAATTGGGGCTCGGACCGGTCAGAGGCGCGCAGGATCTTTGGGGCGCTGGCCTGAACTGCGCCGTATAGGACGATCCAGGCCGCCATGAATGTCCCGATCATGAAAAAGGCCGCTCGGTTCCCGGTTTCGGACCCGTCGGACAATACCGCATAGAAATAGATCGGAATCCCGACCACAAACCACACATCGCGCGCGCCAAACAGAAACATGCGGGACAGGCACAGCCAGTTGATATTGGGGGATTTCGAAAAAACCTCAGAGAATTTTGCGCCTTTACGCCCTTTGGGCAGGCCCGGCGGCATGAACAAAATCACCGAAATCAAGATGACGCCCAGAACGCTGGCCATGGCCAGAACCGCCCAGTTAAAACCAAACGTGGCCAGCAGACCTGCGCCCAGCAAAAAGCCCAACCCCTTAACGGCATTCTTGGACCCCGTCAGAAGGGCCACCCAACGAAACAGGCCACCATCCTCGGTCGGAGCCAGCAGTTTCACAGCGGATTTCGATGACATCTTGGCCAGATCCTTGGCCACGCCGCTGGCACCCTGAACGATCATGACAAAGGCCACTTTGGCAGGAATTGCCCAATTAGGGTCTAGTTGAGTCAGCAGCAGCAGCGCCCCCACCTGCAGGCCAAGCCCCGCATAAAGTGTCGAGGTCAACCCAAACCGAGCCGCTAGCCAGCCCGCCGCCAGATTGGTGCCGATGCCGGCGATTTCATACAGTACAAACAGATAAGCCAGCTGGACCGGAGAGAAGCCCATCGTATGAAAATGCAGCAGCACCAGCATACGGAGGGCGCCGTCGGTCAGCATGAATGCCCAATAGGCTGCCGTGACCGCGATATAGGCCGACAAACCTTCGGGCCGCTGGGTCACAGCGCGGCACCGACCATGAGCGCGACGTCGACCAGACGGTGCGCGTATCCCATCTCATTGTCATACCAGGCGTAGATCTTTACCTGGCTGCCGTTCACCACCATCGTCGACGGGGCGTCGATGATCGAAGAACGCTGATCATTGGTATAGTCGGTCGACACCAGAGGGCGGGTCTCATAACCCAGAATACCCTTCAAATCTCCATCGGCGGCTTCTTTGAAAAACGCGTTGACCTCTTCGACGGTTGTTTCCCGCTCCACTTCGAACACGCAATCGGTCAGCGAGGCATTCAGCAGCGGCACCCGGACCGCGTGGCCGTTCAACCGGCCTGTCAGCTCGGGGTAGATCAAGGTGATTGCCGTGGCCGAGCCGGTGGTGGTTGGGATCAGCGAATTCAGGGCCGAGCGCGCGCGGCGCAGGTCTTTGGCGGGTCGGTCCACGATGGTCTGCGTATTCGTCACATCATGGATCGTGGTCATCGACCCGTGCCGAATGCCCAGATTTTCGTGGATCACCTTGACCACCGGCGCCAGGCAGTTGGTGGTGCAGGACGCAGCCGTCACGATGTGATGCGCGCTCGGATCATATGTGCCTTCGTTCACGCCCATCACGATATTGGCGGTCGGGCCATCCTTGACCGGTGCCGAGACGACAACCTTCCTGACGCCTGCATCAAAATATGGCGCCAGCTTGGTCTCGGTTTTGAAGGCGCCGGTGCAGTCAATCACCACGTCGACCCCGTCCAGTGGCAGCGCGTTCAGGTCGCGGGTACCGACAAACGGCAAGCGCATACCCTCTATGGTGACGCTGTCTTTGTCATAGTCAAAATCTGCTTCCCAGCGGCCATGAACCGTGTCGAATTCCAGCAAATGCGCGTGCATTTCTGGATCACCGATCCCGTCATTGATCCAGGCAATCTTTGCGCCTTTCTCCAATAGTGGTTTCAGGGCCAGCTTGCCCATCCGGCCAAGGCCATTCACGGCGTAGGTTGTCATGTCATGTCCTCGTCAGATGTTCTGGCAATATCGTCGACAGCAGATTGCAAGGCGATCCGGTCGAGGCTTTCGACCGGCAGCGAGGTAAAGGCCTCGATCCTGCGCCTGAGCGAACCATAGGCGTTCTGGAAGGCCAGGCTTTTTTCAGCCTTCGTGCCTGCCGCCATGACCGGGTCGACCACGCCCCAGTGACCGCTGATCGGCTGGCCATCCCAGGCCGGGCATTCCTCATTCGCGGCCTGATTGCAGACGGTAAAGACAAAATCCATCTCGGGCACGTCAGAGGTGGCAAATTCTGACATATGTTTCGAGCGCAGAGCCAAAACATCATGCCCTTTGTCCTTAAGGACCTGCACCGCTATAGGGTTGAGCCCGGATGAAGGCTGCGTTCCCGCAGAATATGCGTTGAAACGCTCACCCGCCAGCGCGCGAAGGATAGATTCAGCAAATATCGAACGGGCGGAATTGCCAACGCACAGGAAAAGAACGTTATATTTTCGGTCCGCTGATCTGTCGCTTTCCCAGCCTGACTGGATACAGATTTCGGGGCGTCCGCGGCAGCAATCGTTCAGTAGGTAATCCAGCATCTGCTGCACATTCTGCATCTCGATCGAGTAGAGCAAAGAGGTACCAGACCGATTCTGCCGGACCAGCCCCGCCTGTCGCAACGCGTTCAGATAGTTCGATAATGTGTTGGGCTTGATCCCCAGCCCCAAGGCAAGCTCTCCGGCCGGGACAGCGTCAGGAAAGCGTCGCATCAACATGCGAAACACTGAAAGCCGTTGCGGGTGACCCAAAGTCGCCAGTTGTTCTGTTGCTTTAATATCCATATTTCATGAATTATGGAATTATACGGTTGAAGTCAACCCGGTTACGTTCTCCAGTGCGAACCGGACCCTCTATGAGCGGTGATAACGAAATGCGGAAACAGGTGTTTCTGAGGTCAGAAAACCCGGGGTTTCACCGCTTGCAAGCACCCGCATGAGGGTTTAAACGAGCCTCGCTTGCCTCAATAGCTCAGCTGGTAGAGCAGGTCCTTCGTAAGGACAAGGTCGGGGGTTCGAGTCCCTCTTGAGGCACCATTTACTTTCAGAGGTCGGCAGAAATCGCAAACCCTCGAACGTAGAGTGATTTCTGCAGTTCGAAGGGTTTTGTCCCGTCAACTTGCCATTTGGATTCTCACACCCGTAATTGGACGAAGGTGACATCGAAGAAGCCATCGCCGATCAGCTACAATCGCCACGGCTCTCCTCGGCAGATCATCGCACATGCGGTGTGGCTATACGTTCGCTTCAATCTGATCCTGCGTAACGCCTTGGTGTTATGTAAAAAGTGGTGAGCCGTGCAGGAGTGGACCTGCCCAAAGAAATCAACGACTTAGGTCGTGTTGACAAAAGGGATTCACAGCGCCCGCTGATCGTGATTCAAGCCGGTATCTGCGATGGAGGCCAGCTTGGCAAGAAACCTAATGTCGGACGAGGAGTGGGCGTTTTTTGAACGGTTCATCCTTGCAGTCCGTGCCCCGAACGGACGCAAACCGATCAACCACCGCCTTGTTCATCCTGCGAGGCACACCTTCCTATATCCGTTCAGACAACGGCCCTGAGTTTGTTGCACGGGCCGTTCGGGACTGGATTGCCGCTGTCGGCGCCAGGACGGCATACATCGAACCGGGATCAACCAGCGATCACAGGTTGAAGCTCAAATCGGCAGATGGAAACAGGTTATAGGTGATGGCCTGCAAGCGCGTGATTTTGGCCGTCAAATCGCCGAAACGAAAGTAGCGGCAAAGGCGCTCAACCGCATGACAGGTCTCGGTCGTGCGATGTATGAGCGCGTCATCTGAAGTGATGGAGTAATGGGTAAACTCGCCTAAGTCATGATCCATGCAACAAAGCCTGACAGAACCAAACATAGTCTTGCAGGTGTATTGTAAAGCTCGCTAGAGTTCGATAGGTGCCAGCAAGAGCTTCGGGGTTGTGGGTTAGTTTGCAAGATCCGCAGTCGGGGCAGCTACAAAATTTACATAATGTCAAAATACCAATAAATGACATTCAGTGCGAATTTATGTTGGACTATGCGCGGAAAGCGAAATGAATACTTCAAAAATAAAATTGGATACTCTTCAGGCGTCTCTAAAGGATAAACCGTCAGACGCAAGAGCTGTCTTTCAAAGTATGGTTCGCACTCAACTGTCAAAAAGGAATTCTAAGTCCAGAGAGGATATTGCATCGACTTTTGTCGGACTACTTCAGCGCCCCGAACTACGAAATGAACTGCCAAGAGTGGCATCTTCTAACAAAGGATTTGTGACCAACTGCGGCGTTCAAAAGGGTGTTTCATTGGTTACATGCTGCATGAATAGAAACGCACATTTAACCGAAACGATTCCGACTTGGCTAGCCCATGATGAAGTCGACGAAGTTGTCATAGTTGATTGGTCTTCTACGTATCCGGTTTCTGTCACGTTGAGAGACGCTGGCATTGAAGATCCGAGGGTGCGAATAGTAAGAGTTGAAGACGAAGGGAGTTGGATACTTTCGCACGCTTACAACCTTGGATTTCGAGCGACCTCCAGGTCAATAATTCTCAAAGTAGACAGCGATGTGCTGCTCAGCTCGACATTTTTCGAAGAAAACGATTTAGCCGAAGAACTCTTGATTGCAGGAAACTGGACATCCGCAGCCGAAGGACAATCACATGTGAACGGGCTTTTTGCCGTTGGTCGAGATCAACTACTTGCCGTCAACGGTTTCAACGAACGGATTGTTACATACGGTTGGGATGACGATGATCTTTATGAACGCCTCACGCAATCGGGTGTTCCAAGGCAAGATGTAGCATCACAAACAATCCGCCATATCGATCATGAGGATATCGGACGTGTTGCACCTTCCCAGAAGGAGTTTTTGTGTGCATGGGATGAAATTGAGGCACTTCCCATATTCTGGATTAAATTGAACAAAATTCTGGCGACATCAGCATCCCCGTGGGACATCTCCACTCCTATGTCCAAGTTCAATTCGCTGACAGAAGCCAAGGCCATGACGACAGTACGGAGAAGCCAACCATTCGGCGTAAATCCATCTCTGATTGGATCACGAACCGAACGCGCAGAAGCCGCTATTCAAGCCCTGGAATCCAGATTGGGGTCGTCGGTTATTACCGCTCCGTTATCGTCTGTGGACGATGCATTGGCGACTCTGGATCTCAATGACGCAATTTGGTCTATTTCGTCAGACAATGAGAACCTGGTGTCGATACCGCAACCGCAAAAGCACATCAACTCCCGGCCAAAACTGATAATCGATGCGCAGCACGGTTTGGGAAACCGTTTGAGGGCAATTGGATCGGCTGCAGTTTACGCTGAAGCGACCTCACGCGAACTCGTCATTCGGTGGATACGGGATGAACACTGTGATTGTAATTTTTCCAGCTTATTCGAATTCGAAGGTGCAGTTGAAAGCGATCTAAATGAAAACTATGATAACGCCCTAAAGCTGGATTTGATGGACAAATCAGTCAGGCATTCTTTTTTATCAAAGCCCAAAATTCACAAGGCACAAGATGTCATTGTGAAGTCGGCGTACCGAATAATTGGCGACCACAAAACGATCGATCAAGAGAGGAAATTTCTCCGCGCTCTAAAGCCCGCTGTCCGAGTTCAAGAGCTTATTGATTCCGTACGGTCCCCGAATGATGTCTCAGTTCACATCCGAATGAGTGGGGGTGCTACGAAACGCCAGGAAGAAGATGTTCCCGGTGATTGGACAAAGTCCGAAGAGGAAATGATTAGGCGGGCCAGAGACAGGTCTCACTATGGATACTTTTTTAAGAGATTGGATTCTCTTTTAATGGAATCCAGCAGTCTCAGTATATTCCTCGCTTCAGACAACGCAGAGGCATATGAGACCTTCGTTTCAAAATACTCAGACAATGCGGTTTGGCTCCCTAGAACCGACTACAGCCGATCAGAGGATCAACTAGTTTACGGGCTTGCAGATATGCTGTTGCTTGCCCGCGCGCCCATATTGCTAGGCAGCAGTTGGAGTTCATTTACTGAAGTGGCCCATTATTTTTCTGTCAACCAAATGCTTGAGATTTCGGGAGTGGATTTTTGACCCTTCCAGGCGCGCGAAATACTTTCCCAAGGCAGCCAGATTCAGAATCCGAGCAGTGCCCTCTCCAGCCATGGTTTCCAAATGAGTGATGCAAAAGTAAGAGACATTGCCCTAGAGCAAGTTATGTCGATGCGGCCCGTTCGCTCGACTTCAGTTGTAATCATTGAAGGACACAAGCCTGTTGAATGGTCTGAGGCGTACCAAAAAGCAGGGTTTGCCAACGTTGCCATCGCAACATTTGATCAATTGGATGAAGTAGTTTCCCAACAAGGCGAATTTGATCCTTCACATAGAGTAATTCATGTAACTGCTGGAGTTCCAGCAGACTCACTATACGAAGCTCAGAGAAGTGTAGAAGCCATAGCAAAATACGCCAACTTTGTTGTTTTTACACCTAAACCGAATTCGTTTCAACTGAACGAAAGCCTGATGATTTCATGGCCAAGCTTTTGGGGAATTTTATTTCTCGTTGAGAATTTTTGTCTTTTCGACCCTATTCGACCCGCAGTCTGGAATGAAAGTTTCAGCGATTGGGATACAATGCAAAGCACCGTTGTTTTTGCTCGAAACAAAGAAATTCAAGCGGAAAATAATCTGTCAAGCCTTGTCGACTACGTGCATCCTTCAATAGTGGAAATGAACCTAAAAAAAATTGCGCGTTTGGAAGACATAATATTGAGAGGTTCATCAATACCGGTAAACGCTTCGCGAGATATCTACTTTTATTTGCCGAAGCGGTATAGAAGTAAGAAATATGAACTCAAGATTGTCAAAGAACAGCGTAAATGGTGGTTTGTCGCACTATGTTCACCTTGGCGTTTCTCCTATTGGAATGATCTTTGGAGGGTGCAGAGAAGAAGGAAGCGTTTGAATAATGTTAGCTGAAAACCGGAAGAAACGCATTAAATTTGAAGAGCCTTCACCCGCCTATAGGTTAATGTCATGCTAAGGAGCAAGCGGAAGGGTAGAATGAACTCAAGAGTTCATGAGAATTTCATTTACTTGGAAAGTAAAAAAATCGCTTTTGGCTATGTGCCAAAAGTCGCATGCACGAATTGGAAAATTGTTCTTCGAAGACTATTAGGGCATGAAGACTTTAATCGAAAGAACATAGCACACAATAGAGAGAAATCGGGGTTTCACTTTCTTGACAGAACAGTCAAAGAAGATTCCGAAGTGCTGAGTAACGAAGATGTTAAGAAAATGGCATTTGTTCGCGATCCTTATTCTCGCATACTTTCGGCCTATTTGAACAAATTTGATAGCATTAACAGACGAGTAGATTCACCCAAAAGCAAAGACTATTTCGACTTAGTTTTCGATGATGTTATCAGGTTTGAAAGATTCGATAGGCCAAAGGGTTTCCGGGCCAGGATCGCAAATTATATCTACGCTCCGAATACGGTCGATTTTCTTACATTCTTAGAATGGATTAAAGCGAAGAGGAAAGAATCGTTTTATGCAAACGATGAACATTGGACACCGCAGTGTGAAATTTTGCAGCATCCAACTGTTAAGATTGATTTTCTAGGTCGTTTCGAGAATATGGCCCACGACGCAAAAATCGCCTTACACCAAATGGGTGCAGATTTCGAATTTCCAACGCAAGCGGATGTCGGATTTAGCCCAACTAAAGCTGACGAAAAATTGAAGCGGTTTTATGCCAAGGAACACGTAGATTTGGTTAATGAACTTTTCTCCCGTGATTTTGATGTCTATGGTTACCCACGATGGGATGAGCGTGGCTGACACACTCGGTACTCTGTTATCTTTCTCTCGATGCCATTTGTCTTTGCCAGTGAAATTGTCAAAGCATTGCAAAAACTTGCTTGCTCGGTCTGCTATTGCTACAGAGTACCTAAAAATCGTGAAACTTAGGAGTGTCGGCGTGCCACTGGAATTGTATCGACCTAGTAGCATTTTTCCCGGTAAATCATGAGAGCTTTGCTGTCGAAGAATCTTGTCGCGTTGTCCAAGCCAAGATGTGGGTCAACTAGTCTCCGTCGCATGATCGACCCTCACCTTGCCCCTGGGGATATTGCCGTTGATACTGCCGGGCAGCTTCCATCGCTGCATCCTCATATCACAGGTCCATTTCTTGCCCAATATCTGTGCGAACGGAGGCACGATGTTTCAAAGTTATCTTTCATAATTACAGTTCGTGATCCAATCGAGATGCTCTGGTCATATTGGAAATATTTCAAACCAGATATTTTGTGCCGATACACCTTCACAAATGGCTGGGATGCTTCAGCACCGCTTGATTTTGAAACGTGGGTATGTACTGGCAAGCTTGCTATACGAAAGGAATGGTTGGAGCTCGGGCCGAGCTGGATATCGGTGGAAAACCTTTCGCCACTTAGCCTAGAGGCGCGTGCCGCGGGTTCGAACGGGGAGTTGATGGTAGACCACATCTTTCGCTTGGAAAACGCAGCTGAACTAGCAAAGTTTTTATCCGAGGTCATCGGTACCAGAGTTTCAGAGGTTCGTACGAATGAATCATACGACAAGAATCTACCAAAATTGGGGTGCGAATCTCGAAATCATATTAGAAGTATGTTCCCTTTAGAATCCCAATATTACGGTGTTTAGCTTGTTCTTTTGGAACTTTGTTGAACAAAAATGCCGTAAGGGACTCACTGCGTGAATCCATCGTTAGGCGCGCAGTGGAGTATTGTGAAAACTCGGGAAGTATTGTTTCGGTCTCACGGCAGTAATCTCCATAGTTGATTGTAACGGTGGCTGCGTGAGCTGAGGGAGGCCTTCCCTGCCCGGCGGGCTGCGTTGCTGGAGGCGCTTGAGTGGTTTGATTTTGATGCGCTGCTGAAGAAGGGTTTTGAGGCAGAGGTTTCCGATATCCAGATCGCGCGGAAGCATGGGGTTGATGCCAATTGGATACAGGAGCAGAGGCGCAGGTTGGGGTTTCCGGCTCATGTGGGGCATCCAAGCGAAGCGGAACTGGTTGAGGTCTTTAAGAAGGCGGGGCGGAATTGTTCCGAGGCGGCTAGGCGGCTGGGGATGGATCGTGCGACGTTTGCCCGGCGGTGAGGTGAGGGATCAGTGCCTGGGCAACGACGAGCGGGTTGGTTGAACGACATTGAGCGCGCGTTGAAGAGGGCGCGGCACTGTCGAACGCGCGCATCTCGTGATCTTTCGCGTCAGACGGAAATTTCATGCCTCAGCGGCTTGACTTTCCACGGCAACTGCGCTCCTTAAGGGAGAGCTATGAAAAATCGTTATACTATAGGGCCTCATTCTCTGACTGATTTATTGATTCAACTGATCACGGAACCATGAATCGAATTTCTGACTAGGTCGTGTTGACAAAAGGGATTCACAGCGCCCGCTGATCGTGATTCAAGCCGGTATCTGCGATGGAGGCCAGCTT
>NZ_JBXWQK010000015.1:0-56327 GCF_059612345.1 Ruegeria sp. CDSA020 | reverse complement strand
CAGATCCTGGCCCGCATTCTGCGAAAACGATACATCCGCCGCATTAACGTCTGTGAGGATCAGCTTGTCTTTCTCCGTACCATAGGCGCTGGAGTCATTGATCGTGTAAGATCCGTCCCCCAGGCTGTGCACGTAGTTCTCAACAAATGCGGACCCCATGACCACGCCGGAGGCCTTCTGATCCGACACGGACTTGTCGCGGATAGCCTGCTCATCGAATATCGCGCCATCGGCGAATTCGATCAGCTCCAGCCCCCAGAAATTGCCGGTAAAGTGATCGGTTACGGTGATGGTCTCGCCGTTGCTCAAAGTGATCACCAGATCCTGGCCCGCATTCTGCGAAAACGATACATCCGCCGCATTAACGTCTGTGAGGATCAGCTTGTCTTTCTCCGCACCGTAGGCGCTGGAGTCGCTGATTGTATCATTTCCGTCTCCGAGCCTGTACACATACGTGTCAGCAAGTGAGCTTCCCTCTAACGTATCATCACCCGTGCCACCCAGGAAAATCTTCGAGCCACCTGTGCTCTGAAGTGTGTCATCTCCGGCTTTGCCAACAAGAATTGCGTCCCCGTCTACAGACAGAGTGTCTGCACTATCTGAACCCACCTCCAGAACTACGTCAAAAATGGCTTCAAGCTGTGCCTCAGTTACCGGCAGCGATGAATCCACAAGCGCGGCTGGGAGGTAGCCAAACTCCGCCTGATAGGGCTTCAGGTTTTCCAAAGCAATTCGAACCGCCTCTGACCCCTGGTCCACGTATTGCGCAACAAATTCGACAGCGAATTTTGCTCCGTCACCGAAGAGCACATCGTTGAAGACGTCGTACCCAATATGTTCAAAAGGAGCTAAGTAGCCTAAGTCCGCATCTTCGCCTTCAGTCAGAATGATGCTTTGTACAGACTGTACGAGGAAACGGGTTTCAAAATAGCTTCTGATGGCATCAAATTGCTCGGAAAAAACAGGTATCAGATCAGGGCCCGGAACTCCGACTATTATCTTGTCATGGGCTACCGAGTTTTCAGCTCGGGTATAATCCTGCCCCATGAGCTTTTGGATCACAGCAAATTTCTCGGCGCTCAAGTCGGGGACATACTGGTCATCAAGATCTTGAACATCACGGTTTGAGTCGAGCATGATTGGATTGCTAGGTCCCCCGGTGATCCGACCGCCAACAACTGATGGCCCACTATCAAGAATATCTACGTTTCCATCGCCACCATCGTTGATAATTCGCGGAGGAACAGGGAGGAAGGAAATGCCCCCTTCCTGTGGTGTACCGTCCAGAAGGAGGGTATTTATCAACGTAAACGCGGGCATATATGCCGAGCTTGGACGCACCACGTCATTCTGTTCAGCTATGCTGTTTACATCATCAAAATCGAATTGCTGGTCGCCGATGACGTCAAAGATATAGAAGTCAGGGTTAGGAGCTCCGGACAACGGGTCAAACCCTGGAGCGAGCTTCTTGTCCTCGTCATACAGATAGGTGATTTGCACAAAGCCAGCCTCGGACAACCACTTGGTATCTTCTACGCCCGCCCAGCTCACCAGAAAATCCTCAAACGCCGATTGAAACGTGTCCATTCCCTGGCTTCGAGCCACTTCAATCAAACCCTTCGCTTCCGCCTTCAACTCGGGGTCCTGCGTGAACGCTGCAGGTGTTGGCGCCATCTCACCAAATCCAGGCAACCAAGGTAGTTGGAACGCCTCTGCGTCGAACGCGAAACCCTCAGGCAGCTCAAACACTGTTTCGGCCTGATCCAGTCGAAACAAGACTTCAAAAGCCTCGGATGTCGACCCGTCGGTATGAGTGACGGTCGATGTCGCGACAACCTGATTGGTACTTACAAAATGGCCCGCTGTTTGCGATGCCAGCGAGATTGATTCAATTCCAGCGTCCGTGAGGCTTTGCAATTCGCCCACGTCAGAAACCCCGTCCTGATTTAAGTCCTGCCAAACCTGCAAATCCGCGAACTGCGCGTCCTGGCTATCTATCAGGCCATCACCATTGCTATCCAGTTCAGCAAGTTCTTCAAATGCTGTTGCTGTCGGCGACCCGAAAAGCTCGCCTATTCCGTCAACTTCACCGTTACCGTTTCGATCCAGAACCAGCAGCCCATCATCCGGGGCCACCCAGCCCGTTGTTTCGGCAAACCCATCATCGTCCAGATCAAATTGCGCTTCGGAATCCTCCAACCTCGTCAGCTCGACGCCGTCACCATCCAGGTCCAATACCAAGGGGTCATTAACTGGGTCGTTGAAAAATAGATCCAAAACAGATTGCCACGCTGGCTCAACTACGGAATCATGCCAGTACCCATTAACGATGTCCTGGTAGATTTTTCCTCCCAGCTCGACGATGTTACTCACCCCATCAGCAATTCCATATGCTGCCCAGCCCAAAGCCACTGCCGCTGCCAGCGCAGGTGAAACTGCGGCCGCAAGGGCAACTGTTCCAGTGATTACAACTGCGCTTACCGCAAGGGCGACCCCAAATTGAGCGATGTTGCCATGGAAATCACTCCAGTCGCCTGTATCTAAACCCTTCTTGATTGAGTCATAGGCCAGATTGAGGAATTCTGCGGTATCACCAATGAAGCCGCCGCCGACCCCAACGATGATTGAGTCGAACGAGCTTACCAGTGTACTAAGCGTGGCTGCTCCCAGATCGGACAAATTGCTGGGTAGAGAGTTCAGCTGTTGACCCAGCGAATTTGCAAGGTTGGAGATTGCCGCCATGCCGTTATCAAAGCTCGCAAGAGACACAGCTCCGGTCTCGTCTGCGCCAAATGTACCTGCCGCCGAAGTGGCTTGTGCGAACGCATAAGACAATTGCGCGCCAAAAGACGTAGTGTCACCGGTACCTGTTGCCTGCCCAACTTCGTGGCCCATGGCGATGGTCACAGCCCTGATTGCTCCCGCGTACGTCTGAGAACCACTGTCAATCGATGCTTTAACGCTGTCGATTTGACCTTGAAAATGATCGATACGATCTGTTCCGAGGATATTATTGTCGGAAACAACAGATATCAGGTTCTCAGCGGTGTTCAGGGCCGATTGTGTGTTGTAACTGGTATTTACATCCACCTGCGTTCCGTCAAACCCGGACTTATAGGCGTCATTGCTAGATTGAAAGTCAGGTTCAGCTTGCCGAGCAGCCCAGGCATCTTTGTACTTTTGGTCATTTTCGGTGGTTGCCTTACCCGTCACAGAGATCGCCGAACCATCATGGCTGACTGTGCCCTTTGAGACATCGCTCATGAACCGATGCAGACCATAAATTGCGTCGATTTTTTGCGCGTCAGTGACACTTGGGTCAGGATTCTTCAGTATGTCGGTAAGCGTCTCTCTTGCAAACTCGTTGTAAGCTGGGTGGCTGCCCAAGTGATGAGAGCCTCCAAAACCAGCCTGGACAAACGGGTTACTGGTGCCGCTATTGATGATTCCTGTTTGAACCAGGGCCGCTGTTTGCGGATTTGTGAACAACGCGATGGTGTTGCTCTGAGCATTTTGGAAAAATGTCACCGGGTCATTTGGAAAGAGCTTAGTCAGTTCGTCTCTGATTGTTTTGTCTTTAAAAAGTTCCGCGGGAAAAATGTGATGGATATTGAAGCCGAACGGAGTCGCCATGGGAAAAACCTCGGAGTAATAGTATTGGGTTGGTGATGGAAAGGGTTTAAACCACGATGCACTTACGCAGCTTGAACGGGCGTGAGACCTTCGCCGCACGCAACGCCTGTGCCAATGCGTCGCTCACAAAAAACGCGTCGCGCATTTGTGTGTCCATCCAGATGTCCGGCCCATCCAACGCAGACACGCTCACGGCGATGTCCTTGTCTTGCATTGCGCCGGGCGGCTGCCAGATATCATAATTTGGGTAAGGCTTTGTGATGCGCGGTGATTGATCAGTCAGCACTGCTGTCTTTTGCGCCCCAAAGTTCAGACAGAAGTACTCGCCCTCAACCGGTGTGGTGCGATCGTGTTGAAACAGTTTGACTGGATAGAGATTTCCGTCACCCAGATCGAACTCGCGCAAAACAGCGGCGCATGCTGCAGAAACCGTCCAAGTTCCGCCCGCATTGAACAGGTCGGGTTGTTTTTTTTCCTTTTTGTCTTTGTATTCCGCGTACATTTCTTTGGGAAAGCGATTTTCCGGCAAAGGCTCCCCAACGTTGTTCCGCTTCATGGCATCGACAGAAAATTCGTTGTCTTCAAGATAATTATCTTGATCAAACCCCTTGATGCTTGAAACGCTTACCATCGCACGGCTGATCCAAATCATTGGTTTTTTTGTCATCGCTAAATATCCCGCAGAAAATCATTTATACTTGTTCTAAAATCTCGCTGAACCTGAGTTTTCGCAATTGTAGCGCTTTCAGATTAGCGACGAGGCAACTTTTCAATTGCGGAAGTAGAGCCTGCGAGAGTTTGGGCAGGTGCCCAGGGTCGCGACCTGTACCCTGAAAGGCTACATATCCTTCGGATTGCGCAACATTCCAATGCTCCGCGACAGGCTGCACGCTTCGCGTGCTACAAAGCAAAAGGGATTCCCAAAATTTGTTGTGTGCCACTGCACCCTCGATGTTCCTTCGTTTTTCAATAGTATGCGTGTATCTTTCGTCTTTGTTCAACTAGAAAATGTGCTCATACCCGGGGCACTTTCGATGACGGTGGAGCAGGAGCCATCCACTACATCCGCTTTCGGACACAATCCCCTTGTCAAAACACCTCGGCCAAAACGGCCGTTTTTGTCACTGACGGCAATGCGCCCGCAAGCATTGAAAAATCTCGTGCCACAAACCCTTGGCGAAACCCGATTTTCTTCTGTCACGTTTTTGGCAGATGCCAGAGAAGCCGACGTTGATGCATGCCGCAGCATCGGTCAAAGGAGCCCTTTGCAGGCATTGAACTGGCTTCACGTTCTCGCTTATGCAGCGGGTTGCGAACCGCCAAATGCAGTCATTCATGGCAGGGTAACCGTTGTTAAGCCCCCTCTTGATCGTCCATTGGGTGTTTGCCCGTTAACCTTTCGAGATTATGGCGAATTCATCAGACGCCTGTGTTGACGCGCTTTTGCTTCACCCGCAAAGTGCCCGAATGTGGTCACCTGATATCAAAATACCCGAAGTGGAACAGGTCTACGACAGTGGCCTTATGTACCAGATTGCTCGCTTGGAGAATTTTGCGTCTCCGGAAGCCAAAATTTTTCTATCCAACAACCTGTTAATCGTTCGAGAGGATAATATCCGAAGCCCGATCGGTCGATGTATTCAAGGGGAGAAATGTTGGTCAAACGAAGAAATTGAAGCGTACCAGCGCGAAAACGATACTTCGTCAAGGCCGTTGCTGGATGCGTACAATGGATCAAGCTACAAGAATTCCAGGAGTAATAAGTATGCTTGCGATTGGTCCACGAGCAAATTCTATATTGAACAACAATCTGACAATGCAAACTTTGGTAAGAGCTACGAGGACCAGGCCAATTTTGCCCAGGAGATGCGTTCGGCACTCGCGGCATTGACGATTGTGTCGAGAGCCTCGGTCAAGAGCTTTGAGCCGTTTCAGATCATCAAACAACCTGGAATTGGGGGGTATGGTTACGGGTTTGCGAGTCAAACTGTTCAGCCTAGCTATCTAAGAGGTATGGATGGAGTATTCGAATGTTCGGGAGACAGTATCGAGCAGCTGAAAACAATATTTGGACAGGTATTTGAGCGACGGCACCCGGAAGTGTATTTGGCTTCGCTACGTTTGATGAGAGCTATCAACCGTTCACAGAATGACGACGCAATCGTGGATCTGATGATTGCCTTGGAAGCCATGTTCAATCCGGACAAGCAACCAGAGATAACTTATAGGTTGAGCCATCGGTTGGCTTACTTTTTGTACCCTTTAGAAAAGGAAGCACGCGTACGAATCCACGATGTTATGAGATCAGCTTACGCAGTGCGCAGTGCGTTCGTACATGGAAGCAAACGGCAGTTCGAATTTTTGGAAAATGCTTTGGCGAGAAGCCAAGAGGAAGGGAAAAAAGTTGACGACAGAAAGCTTCAAGAGTTGCGGAAAACACTACAAGAAGTCGTTTGCAGTGTCTTGTTCAGACGTTACGTCAGCCACGGAGAAGCATCAAAGAAAGAACTGAACAAATCGCTCGACGAGCAAGCATTTTAGCCGAAGCTACGAGCCCATTGCTGCCGTCGACCGAGCTTCGGTCTTTTGCATGTGCGGCACGTAGCA
Source organism: Ruegeria sp. CDSA020 (assembly GCF_059612345.1). Lineage (NCBI taxonomy): Bacteria > Pseudomonadati > Pseudomonadota > Alphaproteobacteria > Rhodobacterales > Roseobacteraceae > Ruegeria > Ruegeria sp. CDSA020. The sequence continues at coordinate 50,087 of NZ_JBXWQK010000015.1, read as the reverse complement.
AACCGCACTGACCGGACATTCGAAAACAATCGGCCAGTGCGCGAAGTGCGCTTGATTCTACGGCTCAGGTGCGCGCCCCACTCGTATTACGCCTTCTTCTGTGTTTCGGACGAAATACTGAACCGTATTGCCACTTGGACCAAATAGCATTGCTTTGTCTCCAAAGAGACCAGAGCCGCCAAATCTGGCTTTGACAGTTTTTGTTTGTGGTCCCGGAATATCATTTGCCTCCGCAAGCTTCCCGCCGGCATCGCAGCTCACAAAGGAAATCAAGGCACGGCCAGATGAATCAACGGGAATATCCAGCCTTGCAGGTGTTACAAAAGACTTGTCAAATTCCGGTCCGCGCACAGTGCATTTTGCTGCTACCGGCGCCCCGTTGTCTTCTGCGCTGAAAGCAATGGCTCGTGTTTTAACGGCGGTAGGCGATGACGAAAGATCCTCGGGTTTAGGCTGCTCAGGAGAGTTTGAAATTGTTGTGGTGTTACACGCGGCCAGTACGAAGCAGCCCAAAAGAAAAAAAGAACGCATTGTGATATCCCGTATCCGATACTTTAGAGGTACTTACATACAGGGTATGTCCGGAGTGCAAGGTTGATTTTCATTCGTCCCCTAAACCGTTCGAAATCAGGACTAGCAACGACTGATACAAACTGGATCAGGGGTGCCAGGGATTGATCCAGCCATCATTAGCTGGATGCGCCGACTAGATGATAAGAGCCCTGACCGGCCATAGCCAAGTGACCTGTTAGCTGCGAGTGCACAAGGCTGCTTGCAGCCCAAAGCGGACGTTACGCACAATTTGGCGTGGACCATTGCGACAAATTTTTGGAAACCGTACCTTAACAGTTCATAAGAAAGAAATTTGGATGGCCACTTACCGAGACATACAAAAAGAAACTAAGAGACGTTTTGGGTTCACTCCTAAGACATGTTGGATCGCCGATATTAAGGCAGCGCACGGATTGACGCTGGGCGTCGCTCCAAACAGAGAAGACCCTGGAACAAGGAAGCACCCTTGTCCCGAACACCGAAGAACAAAACTAACGGCTGTTTTGGAGGATTTAGGAACGCTTTCGAAGCAACCTTGAAAAGCAACCGGAGGATCAGAAAGAGTTATGTGCGCCGGAGGATTCCCAAATGCTACTGGATCAAGAACAACTCAAAGAACAACTGAGTGACAATTGCGACGAGACAACGAGGGTAGCTTATCGTCTCTTGGCACATGCAAAGCTGCCGTGCGGCATGACCGTTCGTCCCCACAGTCATGGCTACATCTCTCGCGAATTGCGTTTGGAATTCGGCGGCAAATGGTATTTTGCAGCAGTCCTCAACCAATCCTGGGTGCTGTGGTACTTTCGACGTCCAGCGCTTTCTGATCTCATTATAGAGCCAGAGAAACTACTTATGTCCTTTCCAACAGCTGAAATCACTGGCCAGCGCGAGGTGAAACTAAGAATCAGTGAAATAACTGACATGTATGCAGTTTTGGGATGGCTGAGTCAGCATTGCTAGGCGCTGTGAAATGGCAACTCATTAGGCCATTGTCAGCCCAAAGCGGTCATCATCATTCAGCAAGTCGGAGCGGATTACGGACATTCGCTGTATGCGCGAGCAAACGGCACAGCTACGTTGGCAGCCGACATGCGGCAACTCGCCAAACTCAAGTTGCTTTACTTGTGAGGTATGATTTCACTATCTTTCAAGTCATCCAGTAGGGATCCGATTTATTTGGTGCTGAGGTCAGAAATATTGAGAAGTGGATAGGGCTGTGTTTGCAGGACAAAAATGGCAGCCTCAATCGATTGAACGTGTTACCCGAGTACTTGATACAAGTACAAAACCCATTTCTGCCGTCACAGATGATGGAACGGCAATAGTCAAATACATCGGCAACCCGCAAGGCCTAGAGGCTCTAATCTGCGAACTGGTTGGCACCGAGTTGGCAAATTGTATTGGGTTGCAGACGCCGGACTTTGCAGTCGCCGACATCCCAACTTTAGAACTTCCGGGACATCCACTCCTACAAGTTGTATCTGGTCCGGCCTTTTTTTCTCGTTGGGAAGAAGCCGTTTCGTTGTCGCCCAAATCTGGGCTGCTGCAAAAGCTCCGGCATCCGGAAGATCTTGCCAAACTCGTTGTTTTGGACACTTGGACACGAAATAAGGATCGCTTTTCAGAGGAAGGGGTAGAGGGGTATGGTGTCGTAAATTTCGACAACGTCCTCTTGCGACGGGACAAAAGAAAGGTGGAACTTCTTGTTATCGACCACACTCATGCTTTTATTGAGACTACACTAGACGATGAGCTCGAGCAGTCATGGATCGACGAACAGGAAGTTTATGGCCTGTTTCAGCAATTTGAGCCCTTCTTGACACGGAAGTCGATTGAAGACGCTCTGGCGGCAGTCAACAAGATTGACCTAGAAGCGATCGAAGGCATATGTGAAGAAGTGCCACGCGCATGGGGGATGACCCAAGCGCTGGCAAACCGTCTTTCGTCATGTATATTCGAGAGGGGGTCTAAACTAGGAACTTGGCTCCCATCGGCCCTGTTCGATCAGTACGAAATGAACTTGTTCCAAGAGGAGGGCGCGTGATGAACAATATTGATCTGTCTTATAGCATTGTGCAATTTAGCCCGCGTCCCGAACGGTTCGAGTTTGTCAATGTCGGCGTGTTGGTCTTTGAAAGGCAGCAAAGACGAGTCGTGAGTAAGCTTAGCTCTGATTTCGGTCGGGTAAGAAAGTTTTTTGGCGACGCGAGTCCGTCTTTCCTGAAGGTGGCCCTAGAAGATTTTTCTGATCGTGTAGAATACGAATTTGGCAGGCGCGAACTCAGTATTTCATCTGAAGAATTCAATTCAAAAAGAGCGGGCATGTTTCAGATCACACCCGTTCTGCCGGTAAGCGGAAAGAACGCATCTGAGGTTGCGGCGAACCTATTTTCTGATCTCGTCGAGGCAAAAGTCAAACATGTTAGAGTTGAACGCGTGAGCACTCGATTGACGACAGCATTCAAGGATGCTGGCGTTCTTTCACTACTTGAACGGCGACCAAAAGCCGTCAGGATTGAAAAGTGGGGTGTCAGCGTCAAGGCTGATTACGGTTATCAAAATGGCGTTTTTAACCTCATTGATGCCGCTCGGTTTGATGAATCTGAACGTGGCTTGGCAGAAGCAGGAAAACGTGTGTTGGAAGGCCGTGCACTTGCAGAGACGTTTGAGCATCGACTGGTTGTTGTGGGTGATTTTGGCGATCAATCGAACTCATTTGTCGACAGCCTGAGAGATGAATTCGTAAAGGCACAAGCAAAACTATTCACCCTAGACGAGGTCGATATATTAGCGACTGAAATTCGGCGAACAGCGCACTGATCGATCGGTGCAGCGTTCTAGGGAGAGTGCGGATCTCGCCAAGAGTAGCTAAGATTTCTCTATTGTCAGAACTTGGGGATCCTTGATCAGGTCGCACTTTTTGTAGCCTATCAAGTCTTAGCGCTTTCGCTTGTTGCGTGCCCGTTCGTTGAACCCGCCGCGACGCGACGCACTTCGGCTTTCTTGCAGAATGCAAAGAACTTGGCCCTGAAATTCTAGAAAGGGAAGGTGTACTAGACCCGCTATGCCAGGATGCGGGCGGTCGGAGCCGAAGAGAGATCCATGAGGAATTGGCTCAATGCATTCTTTCCTATCTTGACCAAACTCAAGGAAAGTCCGCTTTGTATGCTGCGGCCGCTGAAACTGAATGATCGGCCGAGAGACTGCTTTGGGCCGCTAGGTCTTAGTACAGGGTTAATTTATGTTTGACATTAAAGCTGCAACAGAGATTACGCTCGCTGCAGGCAGAGAACTCACAGCAAATTGTAGGGACATAAATAGCCCGTTCATCCATGGTTACCCTTGGAACTGTTGTGAGCTTGTTGCAGTTCACTTGGGTTCAGTTTTAAGAAATGCAAATCCCCTCCTGGAATTGCAGATTGTACGAGCTTACAACCCCAGCTGCGACCGTTGGCACTATTGGGTTGAAATGGACAATTTGGTGTTGGACTTGACGGCCCAACAATTCGACGAGTATCGGGAACCCTTTGTTTGCAAAAAGCCAAGCCCATTGGAAATTCGCTTCCCCGATATTGAACGTATTTCTTCAATCGATGCCGTTTGTGAAGCTCGATTCGAGATAAATCCTCAGATAGAATGCATTTTGGCAGAGTTTGGGAGGCAAGCTTAAGCGCTTTAACAGGTGAATGCCTGATTTTGGAAAGCTGCGCGACAGCGCCAATACCCACTACGAATGTCTCCTAAGGGCCGATCCAAAAGCTTTGCAAAGGTCACTATCTGCGCATTGCTGCCATCTGTCGTGTTCGATGTTGCAAGCGCGGCGAAGGGCCGCTTGGTGGCCTTCTAACCGCGCCGTCATCTAAACCAGCATGCGACTTCGTCTACCTAGGCGCACCGAATTATGGCTAACCGCACATATCCAAGCGAAATAGCAAACTGTGGTAGCCCGGTGGTAGCCATGCTATGCGGAGCAAAGAGAGGAATTCCTCTAACTCTTTGAAAAAAGTGGTGAGCCGTGCAGGATTCGAACCTGCGACCCACTGATTAAAAGTCAGTTGCTCTACCAACTGAGCTAACGGCCCACTCTTTGTCTTGGATCCTTAGGATCCGTGGCGCTCTGTAAGGCATTTTCCCGACAGGGTTCAAGACCTTATTTCACACCGCGCTACGCCTGTAGTTTCTTTCGAAACGGCGTCCCGATAGGCGGCCTACTTAGGCAGGTGGCGCAGGGGGGTCAACCCCTTTTTTCACGAATCTGCGCCATAGGGTGGATTCCGGTTCCGCGCGGCGTTATATGCCCGCCATGCAAGGAATTCAGAACACCGGATTGCCCTTTATGAAGATGCATGGGCTGGGCAATGACTTTGTCATTGTGGATGCGCGCGCGCATGAGGTCGGGGTGACTCCAGCCTTGGCCCAAGCCATTGGGCATCGGCAATTTGGGGTCGGCTTTGATCAGCTCGCCGTCATCGAAAATGGCGCATCAGATGCCCATCTGGTGTTCTACAACGCCGATGGCTCGACCTCGGCCGCCTGTGGCAATGCCACCCGCTGTATCGCGCGGTTTCTGATGGAGGAAACCGGCAAACAGACCCTGACGCTCACCACCGAGCGGGGAACGCTGTATGCAAGCGATGCGGGGGACGGGCTGACTTCGGTTAATATGGGACTGCCGCAGCTGAACTGGCACGAGATTCCATTGACCGAAGACGTGGACACCTTGGAACTGCCGATCGAAGGCGCCCCAACCGCCACCGGCATGGGAAACCCGCATTGCACCTTCTTTGTCGACAATGCCGAGGCGATTCCGCTGGCAGAGTTCGGCGCGCGGTATGAATATCATCCGCTCTATCCAGAACGGACCAATGTACAAGTGGCACAGCTGATCGGTCCGGATCATATCCGCATGCGCGTATGGGAACGGGGCGTTGGCATCACCCTGGCCTCTGGCTCTTCGTCCTGCGCAACGGCCGTGGCCGCAGCCCGGCGCGGCCTGACCGGACGCAATGTTCGGATCGAGCTGGACGGCGGCACGATTTGGATTGATTGGCGCGACGATGGCGTCTGGATGACCGGCCCTACCGCCCATGTCTTCTCGGGCCTGCTGACGCCGGAATTCCTGAGGTCGCTGGGATGAACCCGCCCAAATTCACCACGCTGGGCTGCCGCCTGAACGCCTATGAGACCGAGGCGATGAAAGAGCTGTCGCAACAGGCCGGTGTGACCGATGCAGTGGTGGTGAACACCTGCGCCGTGACCGCCGAGGCAGTGCGCAAGGCCCGGCAGGAAATCCGCAAACTGCGCCGCGAAAACCCGAATGCCCGGCTGATTGTGACCGGCTGCGCTGCGCAGACAGAACCGCAGACCTTTTCCCAGATGGAAGAGGTCGATGCCGTCATTGGCAACACTGAAAAGATGCGACCCGAAACCTGGAAAGGCATGGCGGCGGATTTCATTGGTGAAACCGAGGCCGTCCAGGTTGATGACATCATGTCGGTTACCGAAACCGCTGGCCACCTGATCGACGGGTTTGGCACTCGTTCCCGCGCCTATGTACAGGTTCAGAATGGCTGTGACCACCGCTGTACCTTCTGCATCATCCCATATGGCCGCGGTAATTCGCGCAGCGTCCCCGCGGGCGTTGTTGTGGACCAGATCAAGCGTCTGGTCGATAAGGGTTATAATGAGGTCGTTCTGACCGGCGTTGACCTGACCTCATGGGGGGCTGACCTGCCTGCCCAGCCAAAGCTGGGTGATCTCGTTATGCGCATCCTCAAACTGGTGCCTGATTTGCCGCGCCTGCGGATCAGCTCGATCGATTCGATCGAGGTCGATGAAAACCTGATGCAGGCCATTGCCACAGAACCCCGCCTGATGCCTCACTTGCATCTGTCGCTGCAGCATGGCGATGATCTGATCCTGAAGCGGATGAAACGCCGCCATTTGCGTGACGATGCGATCCGCTTTACCCAAGAGGCCCGCGAGCTGCGCCCTGAGATGACCTTTGGCGCTGACATCATCGCCGGTTTCCCGACCGAGACCGAGGCCCATTTCGAAAACTCGCTAAGGCTGGTTGCCGATTGCGATCTGACATGGCTGCATGTCTTCCCCTACTCCAAACGCGAAGGCACACCCGCTGCCCGCATTCCGCAGCAGGTCAACGGCAATGTCATCAAAACCCGCGCCGCCCGTCTGCGTGCCGCTGGCGAGGTGCAGATTGCCAAGCACCTGACCGCGCAGGTTGGCAAGATACATCACATCCTGATGGAAAACCCGCATATGGGCCGGACCGAGCAGTTCACCGAAGTTACGTTCCAAACCCCTCAATCCGAAGGGCAGATCGTGACCGCGACGATCACCGGCTGCTCGGATACGCAGCTCAGCGCCTGATCCGCCTCTTCATCTGGCCGAAAATACCTCGGGGATGAATTGGCCGCAGGCCAAGAAGGGGCTGGCCCCTTCCACCCCAAAGCAACAAAAAAACCCCCGCTGCCAGTGGCGCGGGGGTTTCTAACTTTTCTGAAAAAGCGCTTAGTGTTTCTTCTTGCCTTTAACACCTGCCCACAGACGCTTGTTGACCAGGTACAGCAGGACCGACAGAAGCGTCAGGAAGACAACACCGACAAAGCCCGAATACTTACGCTCCATCATCTTCGGTTCAGCCGTCCACATCAGGAAGGCTGCAACGTCTTCCGACATATGCTCGACGTCATTTGCGTGGCCATCGGCAAACTCGACCTGCTCATCCGAAAGCGGGGGCGCCATCGAAATCCAACCACCGGGGAAGGCGGTGTTTTCGTACAGAACCGTTCCCGCTTCTTCCTTTTCGTGGCCGGTATAACCATCCAGCAACGAGGCGATGTATTCCGGGCCGCCCATGCCGTTGACCAGCTGGTTGATCCCCAGACCGTAAGGGCCGTGGAAACCGGCACGCGCCTTGGCCATCAGGCTCAGGTCGGGTGCGCCAACGCCATCATTGGCGGGGAAATGGTCAACGGGTTTAGCCGGGCGGAAATCGTCCAGCTCGGGGTCGAACACTTCAAAGTTGCCCGCCGCATAGGCGGTGACTTCGTCTTCCGAATAGCCCAGCGCTTCGAGGTCACGCAGAGGCACATAGCGCAGGCCGTGACAGGCCGCGCAAACCTCGGTGTAAATCTGCAGGCCGCGCTGCAACTGGTGTTGATCCCAGGTTCCGAACGGGCCTTCGAATGAGAATTGGAAGTCCTCGATATGCTGTTCGCCTCCGCCTGCCGCGTTAGACGCGACAGGAGCAAGTGCGATAGCAAACGCGGCACCGATTGCAAGTTTCTTGAACATGTTTCCGGTCCCTCTTCTTACTCGGCCGGCGTGGCATCGGCGTCAGCCTTGCCATAATGCGCGTTGAAGTCTTCTTCGATGGTTTCCGGCTGTGCATCGGGTTTTTCGATGACACCCAGAACCGGCAGGATCACGAAGAAATAGCCGAACCAGTAGGCCGATGCGATTAACGAGAAGGTCGCATAGGGTTCTTCTGCGGGCATCGCACCCAGCCACATCAGGGCAAAGAAGTCGACGATCAGCAGGTAGAACCACCATTTGAACATCGGCCGGTATTTACCCGAACGTACGGTCGACGTGTCCAGCCACGGCGCCAGAGCCATAGCCAGGATCGCACCAAACATCGCCAGAACACCAAAGAACTTGGCGTCAATGATGCCGCCGGTGATGAAGCTGGCGAATTGAACAACCCAGACCTCGCCGGTAAAGGCACGCAGGATCGCGTAGAACGGCAAGAAGTACCATTCGGGCACGATATGTGCCGGTGTTACCAGCGGGTTGGCTTCGATGTAGTTATCCGGGTGGCCCAGATAGTTCGGCATGAAACCAACAATCGCCCAGAACACAACCAGAATGACCGCCAGTGCGAACAGGTCCTTGATCACGAAGTAAGGCCAGAAGGGCAGCGTGTCTTTCTCAGCCTCGGCTTTCGAACCGCGGCGAACCTCAACACCTGTCGGGTTGTTGTTGCCGGTGGTGTGGAAAGCCCAGACATGCACGATGACCAGCGCCGCAATTACAAAGGGCAGCAGGTAGTGCAGCGAGAAGAAGCGGTTCAGCGTGGCGTTGTCCACAGCCGGTCCGCCCAGCAGCCAAGTCTGGATCGCGTCACCCACAAACGGGATCGCACCAAACAGGCCGGTGATCACGGTCGCACCCCAGAAGGACATCTGACCCCAGGGCAGAACATAGCCCATAAAGGCAGTGCCCATCATGCAGAGATAAATCAGCATCCCGATGATCCACGTAACCTCGCGCGGGGCTTTGTACGAGCCATAGAACAGGCCGCGGAAGATGTGGATGTATACCGCGACAAAGAACAGCGATGCGCCGTTCATGTGCAGATACCGCAGCATATAGCCGCCATTCACGTTGCGCATGATGTGCTCGATGCTAGCAAAGGCCAGATCAACATGCGGAGTGTAGTGCATCACCAGAACGATACCGGTGACAATTTGCAGGACCAGGCAAAACGCCAGGACGATGCCCCAGATCCACCACCAGTTCAGGTTCTTGGGGGTTGGGATCATCAGGGTGTCATAGATCAGGCCGACGATGGGCAGGCGGCTGTTCAGCCACTTTTCGCCACTTGTCTTCGGCTCATAGTGATCGTGGGGAATTCCGGACATCTGGGTCTCCCTTAGCCGAGTTTGATGGTGCTGGCGTCCGTCCACTCAGCGGGCGGAACGGGCAGGTTTTCAGGTGCGGGACCTTTGCGGATACGGCCAGCCATATCGTAATGCGAGCCGTGGCAGGGGCAGAACCAGCCGCCAAAGTCACCAGCATCGCCCAGCGGGACACAACCGAGGTGAGTACAGACGCCCATCTGGACGATCCAGGCACCTGCGGCTTCGCCTTCCGGCGACGGCATCACGCGGTTTGCATCCGTGGCCGGTGCATCAGCATTCAAATTGAAGTTACGGGCCAGCGGGTCAGGCAGGGCATCCACGCCATCGGCGTCCTGCTTCTGCGCTTCGTCGATTTCGACACCGGTGCGGTGACGGATGAACACGGGTTTGCCCAACCATTTGACGGTCAGCTGGGTTCCGGGCTCGACACCGCTCACATCCACGCGGATCGAGGACAGGGCCTGAACGTCTGCCGAGGGGTTCATTTGGTTGATCAGGGGCCATACGGCTGCACCCGTCGCAACGACACCTGCGCCGCCTGCGACGTAGTAGAGGAAATCTCTGCGGGTGCCTTCGTGGTCTTCTGCGTGGGACACGAGGTTTTCTCCGATTCCGGCGCCCGGCAATACCGGGCAAACATGCATCAGCACCGCATCAAAGCGGCGTCTCATCGCGGCTATCTATCCGGGAGAAATCGGTTCGTCCAGCGGTCATAGGCGCGCACTACGCCGCATCTTGGCATTCATGTCACAACGAAAGGCGTTTTTTTCAAGGGATGGGCCGGATTACCCGTGAACGTTTGCCCTGCCGCGCGGGTGGTACAGGGAGTGATTCGGATGGCAACCAGGCAACGAAAACACCCTCACAACACAGAACCGGAGACTGTTGACCGGCGAAGATCTGCAAAATTCTGACCTGATTTTGCCACGCAAAAATCCACTTCGATTGAATCCACCTCGGCTAATATAATGAGTTAAAAATAGATATTTTTCAACACACTAGACGAGTCTCAATTCGATTGCACATTTGGCTGGAATGTCCCAAGGGCCTGTAACAGGACCAACCTTAACGGGATTTTTCCATGCCAAAGCTTTTTACAGCCACTCTGACCTTCGCCCTGACTCTTTCATCGCAATCCTCCGCCGCCGGTGATCCGGCAAAGGGGGAAAGCCTCTACAATCGGTGCTCTTCGTGCCATGCAATTATCAAAGATGGAAAAGTTCTGGTCAAAGGCGGCATCACCGGGCCGAATCTCTATGGGGTCGTAGGCCGGGTGGCCGGAACAGAAACCGATTACCTGAACGGAAGCGAACGCCTACCAATCGGGATGTACACCGATGACATGATCCGTGCTGGCCAGGAAGGGCTGGTCTGGACACAGGAAAACATCGTCGAATATTCGCAGGACCCGATTGTTTTCCTGAGGGATTATCTGGATGACGAAACCGCCCGTCCGAACATGAGCGTCAAACTGAAAAAAGGGGCTGAGGATGTCGCCGCTTATCTGGCGACCTTCAGCAACTGACCAGCCCGTCCGCTCACCTAGACCGCATGAGCGCGGCGAGGTGAGTGGTCTCGCTTCCGAACCCGTCTACCGCCACATGATCTGCGGCGGCTAGACGGACATCGTCCGGCTTGTTCTGGTTCAGCTTCCAGGTGCCCTGAATGTCATCTACCTGCAACTTGCAGGGCACAATCATGCGCATCATCTTGTCCAGAGCCTCCGCGCTCATCTTGCTGGCACTCCAGGGTGGCTTGGGGTTCAACCGGCGCTCATAAAAATCCGACTGACGATCGAGTAAATCGCGCAACGCGTCCTGCGGAAGAAGCGAAAGCGTTCCGGTCAGGTGCACCGCCACATAGTTCCAAGTGGGCACCTGATCCTCAATCCCGTACCAGTCGGGCGAGATATATCCGTCAGGCCCCGATACAGCGATTCGAACCGTGCGCGGTTCATTCAATGCCCGGACGATCGGATTGGACCGCACCAGATGCAGCGAGGCTTCTGCGCCATCTTCTGACAACAGAAACGGCACATGGCTAAGCAAAGGCCCCTGGTCCGCTGACAAAGCCAAAACACCAAATGCGCGCTCGCGCGCAAAAGCAATATGACTGTCACGATCCTCGGCGCGGAAGGCGGGATTGGGGTGCATGGCGGTCCTCCTGCAAAAGCTCTTGCAGAACCGCGCACCTATTGGCAAGGTGCGCCTCGTTCTCAGGGCGGGGCGGAATTCCCCACCGGCGGTATGCGGGCGATGACCCGTAAGCCCGCGAGCGGCCCCTTTTCGGGGTGTCAGCAGATCTGGTGAGAGGCCAGAGCCGACGGTTACAGTCCGGATGAAAGAGAACGTGCAGTGTGCCGGTAACCCCGCGCGCCTGCTCGTGATCGCCTTGGGTGACGTGTCATGTCGTGCTGGCAGCGAAAAGTGGGAACCGGTTTTCGCAACCGCCAGCAGACCACCAAACCGGAAGGAGATCTTGATGACACACACCCGCTATGCGTTTGTTAAGGCCAGCTGGCATGCCGATATTGTCGACCGTGCACTCGACGGGTTTCTGGAATTGATACCCGCCGATCAGGTGGACGTGTTCGACGTTCCAGGCGCGTTCGAAATGCCCCTGCTGGCCCGCGATCTTGCCCAGACTGGGCGCTATGCAGCTGTGACATGCGCGGCCTTTGTGGTGGATGGCGGCATCTACCGGCATGATTTCGTGGCGCAAGCTGTGGTCGACGGGTTGATGCGCGCAGGTCTGGATAGCGGCGTTCCGGTTCTGTCTGTTTCGCTGACGCCGCACCAGTATCAAGAGACGGACCACCACAATGCCATCTACCGCGCGCATTTCGTGGATAAGGGGCGCGAGGCGGCACAGGCGGCGTTGAAAATCACCGCCATGCGGACGCAGCTGTCCTCGGCGGCCTGACCGGAAAGGGTTGGGGTGCTGGGCCCCAACCGCAAATCCGCTTGAGGCTACGGGCCTTGCCCGCTAATCACGATGCTCAGAAGGAGCACGCCTTATGTCGATGAACAGCTTTGGCCATCTTTTCCGCGTCACCACCTGGGGTGAAAGCCACGGGCCCGCCTTGGGTGCCACTGTTGATGGCTGCCCGCCGGGGGTGACCATCGACGCAGAGGTGATCCAGCACTGGCTGGACAAGCGTAAACCAGGACAGAATAAATACACCACCCAGCGGCGCGAGCCCGATCAGGTGAAAATCCTGTCCGGCGTGTTCGAAGGGCAGACGACCGGAACTCCGGTCCAGCTGATGATCGAGAACACTGATCAGCGGTCAAAAGACTACGGCGATATCATGGAAAAGTTCCGCCCGGGCCATGCTGATATCACCTATTGGCAAAAATACGGTATCCGCGATTATCGCGGCGGTGGCCGCAGCTCGGCGCGCGAAACCGCCTCGCGCGTTGCCGCCGGGGGCCTGGCCCGCGAAGCGATCAAGCAGATCGCACCGAATGTGCAAATCACCGGGTACATGACCCAGATCGGCCCGCATAAAATCGACCGCACCAATTTCGACTGGTCGCAGATTGAACAGAACCCATTCTGGACGCCCGATGCGACAGCCGCCGAGGATTGGGCCGCCTATTTGGACGGATTACGCAAGTCCGGCAATTCGGTCGGGGCAGTTGTTGAGGTCGTCGCGCGTGGTGTCCCTGCCGGGATTGGTGCACCAGTTTATGCCAAGTTAGACACTGATTTGGCCGCAGCGATGATGTCGATTAACGCAGTCAAAGGTGTTGAGATCGGCGAAGGCATGGCCGCCGCCGAACTGACGGGCGAGGCCAATGCCGATGAGATCTTCATGGGGCAGAATGGCCCGCAATACAGCTCGAACCACGCAGGCGGCATACTGGGCGGGATTTCGACCGGGCAGGATATAGTCGTACGCTTTGCGGTCAAACCGACCTCGTCGATTCTGACCACGCGCAAAACGATCACCAAGTCCGGAGAAGAGACCGAGATCATCACCAAAGGCCGCCATGACCCTTGTGTCGGCATCCGTGCGGTTCCGGTTGGCGAAGCGATGATGGCTTGCGTAATCCTTGACCACCTGCTGTTGCACCGGGGTCAGATCGGCGAGAACCGTGGCCATATCGGCTGAGCTGCGCACCCGGCTGCGCGGCATCGTCGCACAGCGCATGAAAACAGATCCTGCCCATGATCTGGCGCATCTGGATCGCGTTTGGATCAATGTACAGGCCATCGCGGACACGCAAGCAGATATTCGGGTTCTGCTTGCGGCAAGCTATCTTCATGACCTGGTCAACTTGCCCAAAGATGACCCCGACCGCCACTTGGCCTCACGCCGATCTGCTGCTGAGTCAGAGCCTATTCTGGAGGAATTGACGTTTTCACGACCCGAGATCGACGCCATCCAGCACGCCATTGCTGCACACAGTTTCTCGGCCGGGATACCGCCAGAAACACCCGAGGCCCGCTTCCTACGCGATGCAGATCGGCTTGATGCACTGGGGGCCATCGGCATTGCGCGCACCTTCGTAGTGGCTGGCGCATTGGGGCGCGACTTGTATGACGCCGAGGATGCCTTTGCCCGCGCCCGTGATCTGAACGATCAGCAATTCTCGATTGACCACTGGAAGGCCAAACTGTTGAGCCTGCCGGCAGACATGCTGACGCCCAACGGGCGCGAATTGGCACAGGCGCGTGTGGCACGGATGATCCGGTTTCTTGAGGCGTTCAGCGAAGAGATCGGCCAACCCCTGCCCGACACGTGGAAATCTGCCTGATTGGTACAATCCAATCGTTGATCTTTCGCAGTCAAAGGCTCAGGTTCCCGGCCAATGGCACAATCCCTGACTTCCCATCGACCCATGCTTGCCGTGGGCCTGAAACTGGCCGCGTTGGTTCTGTTCACCTCAATGTCTGCACTGGTCAAAGCACTGTCCGAGGACTTCCCTCCCGGTGAACTGGTGTTTTTCCGGTCGCTCTTCGCCATTCCGGTCATCATCGTCTGGTTAATCTGGCGCGGAGAGCTGGCCAAAGGCTTTGTCGTCAAAAAGCCGATGGGTCATTTCTGGCGTGGCGTTCTGGGCACCAGTGCCATGGGTCTGACCTTTACCGGCCTCAGCCTGTTGCCACTGCCCGAAGTCACCGCGATTGGCTATGCCACCCCGATCTTCACCCTGATTCTGGCCGCGCTGATTCTGGGTGAGCGCATTCGCATGATCCGCATCGGCGCCGTCGCGCTGGGATTGCTGGGCGTGCTGATCATGGTCTGGCCCAGGCTTGGAACCACCCAGATGGAGATGGCAGCCACGATCGGCGCGCTTTGCGTGCTGGCGGCCACACTCGCCCGTGCCTTTGTTCAGATCCATATCCGGCAGCTGGTCAAGGTGGATCACCCGGCCGCGATCGTGTTCTATTTCTCGATGACCGCTACTCTGCTTTCAGCTCTGACCGCGTTTTGGGGTTGGACCATGCCGACACTTATTCAGGCTCTAATCATGATCATAATGGGGTTGATCGGCGGTGTTGCACAGATTCTGGTCACCTCGTCCTATCGCTTTGGTCAGGCCTCAATGCTGGCGCCTTATGACTATACCACCATGCTGTTTGCCATATTCATCGGCTATATCTGGTTTGATGAGCTGCCGACGCTTGCGATCCTGTTGGGTGCAGCGTTGGTGATTGCGGGCAATGTGGTCGTGATCTGGCGCGAACACCAGCTGGGGCTGGAACGCGGCAAGGCCCGGTCCCTGACCGATCACAAAGCGTGACTTTACCTTTTTCAATCTTGCCCTAGTTTGGGCCCAACAATCACAGAGGTGCCCGAATGAGCGACGCGCAGGATCACAAAGAAAAGATGCAGCAGGTGCAGGCCAAGCACCGCAAAAAAGTGTCCGAGGCCGTCAACCCGGGCCGTGGTCTGGTGCTGATCAATACCGGCAAGGGCAAGGGCAAATCCTCGGCCGCGTTTGGTGTCGTGATCCGAGCGCTGGGATGGGGTCAGAAAGTTGCCGTCGTACAGTTCATCAAGGGCAAGTGGAAAACCGGTGAGCGGCGGTTCTTTGAAGAGCGCGACTTGGTCACCTGGCACACGATGGGCGAAGGCTTTACCTGGGACACTCAGGACCGCGAACGCGATATCGCTGCTGCCAACGCCGCTTTTGACAAGGCCCGGGCACTGATGGAAAGCGGTGAGTATGATCTGGTCGTGCTGGACGAGATCAATATTGCCCTGCGGTATGAATATCTGACGGTGGATCAGGTGATTGGCGGATTGAAGGCGCGGTCCGACAAGACCAGCGTGTTCCTGACCGGCCGCGACGCCCCGGAGGCGCTGCGTGACTATGCTGATCTGGTCACTGAGATGACCGAAGAAAAGCACCCGTTTCAGGCCGGAATCAAAGCCCAGCGCGGCGTGGATTTCTGAGCGCTTTATCAAGGTCACCGCGATAAGCCGCCCGTTGTTTGAACGGGCGGCTTTGTTTTCCGAGTGGGAAGCAAAGGTATCGAGGCGTCAGGGCATGTGCCTGTTCAAGCAAACGCCTCTTGCTCTGGCGCGCTGAGCGAGATGACCGCCACCACCGCCGCGCCGTTCAGCCAATAGAAAATCGCATCCAGACCTTGGAACCCAAACAGGCTGGGTGCAGCCAGAAACACCACCCCGACCAGCAGATCGACGCCCAGATGGACGCGATAAGGCAATACCCTCCAAATCCCCAGATGATGATCGGTCAATACGGTCAGAACAAAGGCTGCAATGCCGGTCACAACCGACAGCCACAGGGCCATCGGATTGGACTGACCCAACCCCAGAACAAACGGCAGCGCCATCAGGGCGATGGCAACCGGGTAGTCGAGGTAGGCATGAATATTGCGGGTAACGAAACGGAGAGACATTGCATTTTCCTTTCCTTGTTTGAGATGATCTCAAACTAGGACAAGTAGGTCGAACGCTTAATTCTGGATCGTCCATGAAACCTTGCAGATCGTTCAGAATGATGGAGGATCAATGCATGGCTCGATAAGCCGCCGGTGACAGACCGATCTGTTTCTTGAACACGCGGGAAAACGCGGCCTCAGAGGCATACCCCACCTCGGCCGCCGCATCGGAAACGTTCCAGCGGCTTTCGACCAATCCCTGACAGGCGATCTGCATCCGCCAATCGGTGAGGTATTGCATGGGCGTGGCCCCCATCTTTTCAGCAAAGAGCTGGGCAAAGGCCGTGCGGGACATAGCGGCCTCTCGGGCCAGGGTCTCAACGCTCCATTCTTCCGCTGGTGCGCAGTGAAACGCGGTCAGCGCGCGTGAAATTCGCGGATCTGCAAATCCTGCCAGGGCCGAGTCACTTGGGCTTTGATGTTCAAGATAAGCACGGATGGCCTGCGCGAACAGCACTTCGGACAGTTTCAACGCGATCAGGTCGCCACCGATACGCGTGCCGCTGACCTCGGATCCGATCATGCGCAGGGTGGACTCGAACCAGGCCCCAGCCTCTTCACCGTAATTCTCGATCAGGATGTAAGGCGGCAACCGATCCAGCAACATATGCCCGGTACCTTGTCGACCCGGAGGGCCGGTGAACGAGAAGTGGCCGCAGATCAGTTGCGTGTCACGACCTTTGTCCTCTCCGCCATAGATCAAAACCCCATCCCCGGTGTAACCCGCATCTTCCAGCACCTGCTCCAGAGGCAAAGCGTCCAACGGCTTGACTTCGTTGCACAGCAACGCATGGGCCGTACCATGGGGAATCAGGATCAGATCACCCTGCTTCAAACGCAGAGTTTCCCCTGTATTAGAGACGAAAACATGAAGCTCACCCCGTTGAACAAAATGAAACCGGGCGACGTTTTCAAAGGCTGGAACCTGAATTCCGAACGGAGGCGTAAAAGAAGTGCGGAAGTAAAACGTCCCGCGCAAGGACAGACGGGTGAGGATATCGCTGAGAAGGTCTAACATTACCGTAACCTACACCCCGCCACGCGTTCGTCCAGTTACCTGTACGATCTGCAATGAAATGCGAATGAACGGCAAAGAAAAGCCCCCGCGAAATCGCGGGGGCTCTATCTGTCTCAAATCTGAGATCAGGCGCGGACCAGCGCCTCATAATCTGCGGCGATTTCGCGGGTGAGGTCACCGACTTCGAACGTATAGTCGCCGATCTGGCCCACAGGCGTGACCTCGGCCGCAGTACCGGTCAGCCAGCATTGTTCAAAATCAGCCATCTCTTCGGGTTTGATGCGGCGCTCATGCACCGTGATGCCTTTGTCTTTTAGCATCTGGATCACGGTTTGGCGGGTGATCCCGTTCAAAAAGCAATCGGCCAACGGGGTATGAACTTCGCCGTCCTTCACAAAGAAGACGTTCGCCCCGGTCGCCTCGGCAACATAACCACGCCAGTCCATGAACAGCGCATCCGAGCAGCCCTTGGCCTCGGCCTTATGCTTGGAAATGGTGCATATCATGTAAAGCCCAGCCGCCTTGGCATGGACCGGGATGGTTTCGGGGCTGGGCCGCTTCCATTCCGCGATATCCAGCTTGGCGCCCTGCATCTTGGCGTCGCCGTAATAGGCACCCCAGGGCCAGACCGCTACGGCCATGCGGACCGGGTTCTTGGCCGAAGCCACACCCATATCCTCGCCCGAACCACGCCAGACCAGCGCACGGACATAGGCGTCCTGCAAGCCACTTGCCTTCAGCGCGTCTTCCTTTGCCGCTTCGATCTGGTCGATCGTATAGGGCATCGGCATGTCCAGCGCCTCGGCCGAGGCGACCAGCCGTTCAGAATGCTCCCGACTTTTGAAAATTTTGCCGTTATAGGCCCGCTCGCCCTCAAAGACCGAAGACGCATAGTGCATCGCATGGCTCAGAATGTGGACATTCGCCTCGCGCCAGGGCACAAGTTCTCCATCCATCCAGATGACACCGTCACGATCATCATACCCCGCCATGCGAAACCTCCCTGCCTGGGTTGAATATTCCGATTATTGCGCAATATAGGTCCGAAGTGGACATAAAGTTGCGCAAAAACTGCGATTCGATACCTGTCCGCTCTTGGAATGTCAACAACGCTGACATAAACTCGGACCTGTGTAACGAATGAGGCAGAATATGTCAGATACCCGCCCCGCCCAGGCCTTTGGCGGAGAAAGCCTGTTGTTTCTTACGGATGAACAGCTGCGGCAGGGGATCGAGGCGATGTTTTTCGCCTATCGCGGGTTCACGGCGGACCCGGATCGCATTCTGACACAGCTGGCCTATGGGCGGGCACACCACCGTGCTATCCACTTTATAAATCGCGCGCCGGGGACGACCGTCAATAACTTGCTTGCTATTCTTGGGGTGACGAAACAGTCTCTGAACCGGGTCCTTCGGACATTGATTGACGATGGGTTGGTCGAAAGCAGGGTCGGTACGGTGGACAAGCGCGAACGGCACTTGTTTCTGACCGAAGCCGGGAGGGCGCTTGAAACCAGGCTGTCCGAGGCCCAGCGCGTGCGGATGCGCGCGGCCTATAAGGACGCAGGCCCAGAAGCGGTGTCTGGGTTTCGCAAAGTGCTTGAAGCAATGATGGATGCTGATATGCGTCATGCCTATACCAAATTGCGGGATACGACCTCATGAGTGATATGGACGCCCATCTGTTGATCGTTGACGATGACGAGCGTATTCGCGATCTGCTCAAGAAATTCCTGATGCGAAACGGGTTTCTGGTGACCGCGGCGCGGGATGCGGCCCATGCACGTCGGGTGCTGTCGGGGCTGGATTTCGACATGATCGTTCTGGATGTGATGATGCCCGGCGAAGATGGTGTCAGCCTGACCAGAGCCCTGCGCGAGACCCACACCACCCCGATCCTGTTGCTGACGGCGCGGGGCGAAACCGAACACCGTATCGCCGGGCTTGAGGCGGGGGCCGATGATTATCTGGCCAAACCTTTCGAGCCCAAAGAGCTTTTGTTACGGATCAATGCGATCCTGCGCCGGATGCCGGAAACCCCGGCACAGGATGCCGCAACCAAGATTCTGCATCTCGGCCCGATCCGCTATGATGTTGAGCGCGGTGAGATGTGGCGGGGCGAAGAAACGGTCCGCCTAACCGCAACGGAAAGCCAGCTGATGAAGATCTTCTCGGCCCAACCCGGCGCCCCTATCAGTCGCGCCAAGCTGGTCGAGGATCTGGGCCGTGATAAGGGTCAGGCGCAGGAGCGTGCCGTGGATGTGCAGATCACACGGCTGAGACGCAAGATCGAGCAAGACCCGAAACAACCCCGGTACCTGCAGACCGTGCGCGGGGCCGGGTACATGCTGGCACCGGATTGATTGAGCCGCTGCGTGGCGGTTCTTTGCCTTCGGCGAAGGTATTTTGACCAGATGAACAGGGGATTGTGATGAAAACTGCCCTTTTGACCCATGCGGATTGTCTTGGGCACGTGACACCCGAGGGGCATCCGGAACAAGTCGCGCGACTGGAACATATCCTTCATGCGCTGGATAGGCTGGACCTGGATCGTGTGACCGCGCCGCTTGCAGCCGATGATGACCTGCTGCGTATTCACCCCGAAAGCCATATTCGCGACATCCGCAAAAGTCGCCCGACAGAGGGATTCCGGCAAGTGGACGGCGATACATTCATGTCGCCGGGATCTGTAGATGCGGCCTATAGGGCTGCAGGGGCTGTGGTAAAAGCCGTGGATTTAGTGCTGGGCGGAGAAGCCCCAAATGCGTTCTGTGCCATTCGCCCTCCCGGCCATCACGCCGAGAATGAAACCGCCATGGGGTTCTGCCTGTTCGGCAACGCCGCATTGGGGGTGAAACACGCGTTGGATCATCACGGTCTGTGCCGCGTCGCTGTGGTGGATTTCGATGTACACCATGGCAATGGCACGCAGGATTTGCTGTGGGATGAGCCGCGCGCGTTGGTGATCACCAGCCAACAGATGCCCTTGTGGCCGGGATCAGGCCGCGCCGACGAGACCGGCGCCTTTGACAACGTCCTGAATATTCCACTGTCCCCCGGAACCGGCGGCGCCAAGATGCGCGCCGCCTATGAAACATTGGCTTTCCCGCGACTGCGCGCCTTCAAACCCGAGCTGATCATAATCTCTGCCGGGTTTGACGCCCATCAGGATGATCCGCTGGCCAATCTGAACTGGGCCACCGAAGATTTCGCCTGGATCACTGCCGAATTGTGCAAGATTGCCGATGAGCATTGCGCGGGACGTATCGTCTCGACTTTGGAAGGCGGGTATGATCTGAAAGCCTTGGCCGAGGCCACACGTGCCCATGTGGAAGAGTTGATGAAGGCAGCCCGATGACAGATACACCCGTTGACCAGATGACATTCGAACAGGCGATGAAAGAGCTTGAGGCCGTTGTCGGCCAGCTGGAGCGTGGCGATGTGGCGCTGGACCAGTCCATCGCCTTGTATGAACGGGGTGCAGCGCTGAAGAAACGCTGCGAGGATGAACTGAAGCGGGCCGAGGAAAAAGTGGCCGCGATCACCTTGGACGCCGATGGTCAACCGACCGGGACGACGGTTGTCGAAGGTCAGTAAATGTTTCGCGAAAGACTGGCGCAGGATGCAACGCTGATTCAGGACCATTTTGATCTGGTTCTGGGCGCGCTGGACGATCTGGATGTGACACAGGCGATGGCCTATGCCACGCAAGGCGGCAAAGGTCTGCGCGGGTTTTTGGTGCTGGAAAGCGCGCGGCTGCATGATGTGGATACAGCGCGTGCGATCTGGCCTGCCACGGGGATCGAGGCGTTGCACGCCTATTCTCTGGTGCATGATGACCTGCCCTGCATGGATGACGACGATTTGCGTCGCGGGCGCCCGACAGTTCATGTGAAATGGGATGAGGGCATCGCGGTTCTGGCAGGCGACGCGTTGCAGACGCTGGCATTCGAACTTTGCACCCGTCCCGAAATTGGCCCCGCCGAAATTCGCGCGGAATTGGCCTTGTCTCTGGCGCAGGCAAGCGGAGCGCAGGGCATGGTGCTGGGCCAGGCGCTGGATATCGCGGCGGAATCGGCAGACTCTCCGCTGACGCTGGAAGAAATCACCCATTTGCAGGCAGGAAAAACCGGAGCGCTGATCGAGTGGTCTGCATGCGCCGGCGCGCGTCTGGCCCAAGCTGATCTTGCGCCCTTGCGCCAATATGCCCAATCCCTTGGTCTTGCTTTTCAAATCGCAGATGACATCTTGGATATAGAGGGTAACGCCGAAATTGCGGGCAAGCGCCTTCAGAAGGATGCCGAGGCGGGAAAGGCCACGTTTGTGTCTCTGCTGGGCCTCGACGCCGCCAGAACCCGTGCCGCGGAGCTGGTGGAACAGGGCTGCGCCGCGTTGGAAGGCTATGGCGCGTCGGCTGAAACCTTGAAGGACGCCGCCCGCTTCGTTATTGCCCGGGACAGCTAAGCCAGGAACGCGCCATATGTCTGACCGCCCGAACACTCCTCTGCTGGATCTTGTGAACCGCCCGGCCGACCTGCGGCAGTTTTCGGACGCGCAGCTGCATCAGGTGGCGCAGGAATTACGGGCCGAGACGATCTCGGCCGTATCGGTCACCGGCGGGCATCTGGGTGCGGGTCTGGGCGTGGTGGAACTGACCACCGCGCTGCATGCGGTATTCGATACGCCGCGTGACAAAATCATCTGGGATGTCGGGCACCAGTGCTATCCGCATAAAATCCTGACCGGGCGGCGCGACCGGATCCGTACCCTGCGCCAACCCGGTGGGTTGAGCGGGTTCACCAAGCGCAGCGAAAGCCCCTACGACCCGTTTGGCGCGGCGCATTCCAGCACCTCGATCAGTGCGGCCCTTGGCTTTGCCGTGGCGCGCGATCTGGGTGGCGTGACGCCCGAAGGTCTGGGCGATGCGATTGCGGTGATCGGCGATGGATCTATGTCGGCGGGCATGGCCTTTGAGGCGATGAACAACGCAGGCCACCTGAAAAAGCGCCTGATCGTTATCCTCAACGACAATGAAATGAGCATCGCACCGCCGGTTGGCGCCCTGTCCAGTTATCTGTCGCGCATTTATGCCGAAGAACCGTTCCACGATCTGAAGGCCGCCGCCAAGGGCGCAGTGTCCTTGTTGCCGGAACCGTTCCGCGAAGGCGCCAAACGCGCCAAGGAAATGCTCAAGGGCATGGCCGTAGGGGGTACTTTATTCGAAGAACTGGGCTTTTCCTATCTCGGCCCGATTGACGGACACGACATGGATCAGCTGTTGCCGGTGCTGCGCACGGTCAAGGCACGGGCAACCGGCCCGATCCTGATCCATGTGTTGACCAAAAAGGGCAAAGGCTATGCCCCAGCCGAGCAGGCCCGCGACAAGGGTCACGCGACCGCGAAATTCGATGTTGTGACGGGTGAGCAAAAGAAGGCACCGTCAAACGCGCCCTCTTATACGTCGGTCTTCGGCAAGACCCTGGTGGAAGAAGCCGCGCGGGACGACAAGATCGTCGCCGTCACCGCCGCCATGCCCGATGGAACCGGGTTGAACCTGTTTGCCGAACGCTACCCGTCACGTTGTTTCGATGTAGCGATTGCGGAACAGCATGGTGTGACGTTCTCGGCGGCTTTGGCTGCGGGCGGGATGAAGCCGTTCTGCACCATGTATTCGACCTTCCTGCAGCGCGGCTATGATCAGGTCGTGCATGATGTGGCCATTCAGCGCCTGCCCGTGCGATTTGCCATCGACCGCGCTGGGCTGGTGGGCGCTGATGGGGCGACCCATGCCGGATCGTTTGACATTGCCTATCTGGCCAACCTACCGGGCATGGTCGTGATGGCCGCCTCAGATGAGGCCGAGCTGATGCATATGGTGGCCACCGCCGTCGCCCACGACGAAGGCCCGATCGCCTTCCGCTATCCCCGCGGTGAAGGCGTGGGCGTGGACCTGCCCGAGCGTGGTGAAGTGCTTAAAATCGGCAAAGGCCGGATAATTCAGAAGGGCGCGCGCGTGGCATTGCTGTCTTTCGGTACGCGCTTGGCCGAAGTACAAAAAGCCGCCGAGGCCCTATCCGCACGCGGCATCACCCCCACCATCGCCGATGCACGTTTCGCCAAACCGCTGGACCGCGACCTGATCCTGAATCTGGCCTCCGATCATGAGGCGCTGATCACCATCGAAGAGGG
This sequence comes from Ruegeria sp. CDSA020, assembly GCF_059612345.1. Taxonomy (NCBI): domain Bacteria; kingdom Pseudomonadati; phylum Pseudomonadota; class Alphaproteobacteria; order Rhodobacterales; family Roseobacteraceae; genus Ruegeria; species Ruegeria sp. CDSA020. The sequence continues at coordinate 26,738 of NZ_JBXWQK010000015.1, read as the reverse complement.
TGCGATTGGCGGTTTCGGCAGCCATGTGGCGCAGCTACTGGCCGATGAGGGTGTGTTTGATCAGGGCCTTAAATACCGCTCGATGGTGTTTCCGGATATCTTCATTGATCAGGCAAACCCGGCGGATATGTATGCGGTTGCCGGTATGAATGCCGAACAGATCGAGGCCAAGGTCCTGTCTGTTCTGGGTGTGGCCACGATTGGTGAAAAACGCGCCTGAGGGACCATTAAGGTTATCAACTCCAAGGAAGAGCGTGCCTCAAGATAGCTCTTCAGTGAGTGAAGATTGAACTAAGCCAACATAAGTAAAAGATATTGCAAGTTTGTGATTTCACACGTGTCGCTTTTGTTTCGCCTTTTTGACTCTTTCTGCATTGCTTACACAGTGCCGGCCAAAAAAACGGGCGCCTCAGCGCCCGTATTAGCTTTTTGTCGATGTTGATCAGTGAACCGTCTCGACCTTGTGGAAATCCAGATCACGGTCTTCGGGCATCCCAGTTATGCTCAGCACCTCTTTGCGTTTGGTGATCAGGATATAAACCACACAGGCCAGATAGAGGCCGACAACAACTGCGCCGATCCACTGGATCTGCAACCACTGGCTTTGGAACAGCAAGGTCAGGACGAACAGCAGCACAACATTGCCCGCCACATAGATCGCTTTACCAAAGCGGGCGACTGTCATGTTCAGGTTGTCCGTATAGAGCCTAATCAACGAATCCAGTGAGTTGATCACGAACGTCACGCCCACAATCACCATCGCAATGTTGGTGATGCCTGCGGTGCTGATGCCGTTCAGGTGGTAATAGTAGAGAACGGTGAACCAGATCGCCAAGGGGATCGACGGAAAGATCAGCAGAGCAGCCAGTAGCTGCCAGGTCTTCAGCCCACCTACAAAGCGAGATGTGAACTGGCCGATCATGATCGACCAGGCAAACCACCAGAACAGGTAGAAGGCGTGATAATCTGTCAGCGGCAGGACAAACTTGTGCAGGTTGGTGAAATAGGCACCAACATTGCTTCCGGTTTCCACAAAGCCATTCACGCCCATGCCCGCAGCAACCCACATGCCCAGGATCAGTGCCAGGAACAAAAAGGTCGAGCCCACCGACAGGATACGCACGTATTTCAGGTCGGTCGAAGAATAGGCCGCTGCCAGAATGACGACAAACACGATGACATAGAAGGTGGTGACCACTGACTCGCCGTCTCCGACCTCGGGCAGGTAGCCGGGCAGGTAGATCAGGAACAGGCTGGCGGTGAAAGCGCAGGTGCCGATGATGACCACATTGTTGATCAGCTTGACCAGCGGGATTTCAAAGAACTTCACGCGCGGCTCGATGACACAGAAATAGAACGCGGTCAGAAAGTAGAACGCCCAGATCAGAAAGCCCCAGAACCCGAATTCGATCGCCAGTGGGTTGGCAAACGCATAGGCGGGGTCTTCGGCATAGCCGCCGAATTCGGTCAGCGGAAACATGATCAGGCCGACATCCAACCCGGATGTGAACAGAATCGCGATGAAGGTGAACAGATGAACCGGCGTTACGCCGACGATCCGCAGATTCCACCACTTCACCACAAAGAAGGCAACAAGGCCCAACGCCAGCAAGACGCCAAATGATAGTATGTACTCCAATAGCACCGACAATCCTCCCATTAATGTCAGTTCATGACGCTGTTATAGTTTATTGGCTGATCAATCAATAAAAACAGCACTGCTTGCGGCGCGCGCCTATTCGGTCAACAGTGCGCGAAAATCTGAACAGGGGGTCGCGATGGATTTTCGCGCAATGGCCATGGGGCTGACATTTGCGTTTATCTGGTCTTCGGCCTTCACCTCGGCCCGGATCATCGTGGCGGACGCATCGCCGTTGTTTTCCCTGGCTCTGCGGTTTCTGATCTCGGGTTTGATTGGCGTCGTGATTGCACGGGCGATGGGCCAAAGCTGGCGGCTGACGCGGTCACAATGGTATGCCACCATCCTGTTCGGGATATGTCAAAATGCCCTTTATTTGGGCCTAAACTTCTATGCGATGCAAACAATCGAGGCCTCTGTTGCCGCCATCATCGCCTCGACCATGCCATTGCTGGTTGCCTTGGCCAGTTGGCTGTTTATGGGCGACAGATTACGGCCAGTTGGAATTGTAGGCCTGTGTGCCGGGTTCGCCGGTGTTGCTCTGATCATGAGCAGTCGGATCGGCGACGGCGTTGATCTGTTCGGCGTCATGCTTTGTGGCATTGGAGCGCTTGCGCTGACATTTGCCACGCTCGCAGTGCGTGGGGCGACATCGGGCGGGAATTTCATGATGGTGGTTGGCTTACAGATGCTGGTCGGATCGGCCATTCTGTTTGTTGCAGCACCGGTATTCGAAACGATTCATATCCACTTGACGGTGCCGCTGGTCCTGGCCTTCACCTATACAACTCTGTTTCCCGGCCTTCTGGCCACGTTCATCTGGTTCCTGCTGCTGGATCGGATCGGCGCAACCCGGGCGGCCACGTTTCACTTTCTCAACCCGGTCTTTGGTGTCACCATCGCCGCGATCTTGTTGGGCGAAAAACTGGGGCCGCTGGATGCGGTCGGGGTTCTTATCACAACACTGGGCATTCTGGCGGTGCAACTGTCTCGCCAACCCGGCAGAAAACCAGTCTGACCTTGCACAACTGCGCGAGCCCGGCAGAACGCCCTTTGCTTTCCGCCAATAATGCCCATCTATTATGCGAACCACCAGAAGTCCGGAGGAGCAATGACCCGTTACACCAAATCCCCTGAGGCCGTCGCCGCATTGTCGCCCGAGGAATACCACGTCACGCAAAACAGCGGCACCGAACGGCCCGGAACTGGCAAACTGCTGAATAACAAAGAACCCGGCATCTACGTGGATATCGTCTCGGGCGAGCCTTTGTTCGCCTCGGCGCACAAGTACGAATCCGGCTGCGGCTGGCCCAGTTTCACCAAGCCGATCGTACATGAGCATGTTGAAGAGGTTCACGATGCCTCGCTGGGTATGATCCGGACCGAAGTTCGCTCGAAACATGGCGATAGCCATTTGGGGCATGTATTTCCCGACGGCCCCCGCGAACATGGCGGGCTGCGATACTGTATCAACTCAGCCTCATTACGGTTCGTCCATCGCGATCAGATGGAAGCCGAAGGCTATGGCGAATTCCTGATTCATGTGGAGGAGATCGAATGACCGAACATCGCGCCGTTCTTGCCGGGGGCTGCTTTTGGGGCATGCAGGATCTGATCCGCAAACGCCCGGGCGTGTCCCGCACTCGCGTCGGATATACAGGTGGAGACGTGCCCAACGCCACTTATCGCAACCACGGCACCCATGCCGAGGGGATCGAGATCTTTTACGATCCTACCGTGACCACCTATCGCGATCTGCTTGAGTTTTTCTTTCAGATCCATGACCCGACGACGGTGAACCGGCAAGGGAACGACATGGGGATGAGCTATCGCTCGGCCATTTATTATGTCGATGACGCCCAGAAAAAGGTCGCCCTGGACACCATTGCCGATGTGAATGCCAGCGGCATCTGGCCCGGCAAAGTCGTGACCGAGCTGGAACCCGTTGGCGATTTCTGGGAGGCTGAGTCCGAGCATCAGGATTATCTTGAACGTATCCCGAACGGCTATACCTGCCATTTCCCGCGCCCGGATTGGGTTCTGCCCAAACGCGACGCGGCCGAGTAAGGATTAGCCCCGGATCAGGGGCTAGTCAGACGCCACCCGCGGCCTTCCACTGGCCTCGACGGTGATCATTGCCTCAACAAAGACCTCCTGGGCTTCGATACGGGCGGTGCGGATATCCCGGTCGACGATCACTCGGATATCCTCGGCACCGGCCCGGCGCACTTCTCCTTTCGCCTCAGCCCTCAGGATGGATTCCAGCAGCGCCATCGCCTCGTCAGAATCGCTAAAGTCCTGAGGCCCGTCTTCAAGATGCACCCTGTACCGCCCTTCGGATGGCGCGGTGACGGTCCCGGCCCGGCGCAGTGTCAGCCTGCCAACCACAGCTCCAATCGCATTGGCCACGCCCGTGTGTTCCGGCAGAATCATGCGGCATCGCAATCTTTCCCCGACTGCGGGGTAATAGCTGGGGGCCGACGCCCCAAGACCGATCACATCCACATTCAGTGCCGCGTCCAGCGCCACCAAACCGCGATGCCCGGCCAGACCTTTCCGCGTCAAAACATGCCGGGCCAGATCGGGTGCCGGAACGCCGAAATCTTCGGCTTCTTCTGAAAAAGCGGTCTCTAACAAGGTCAAAGAGGTCTGTTCGGTCAGCTGATCAACGATCATCTGCGCCAACAGATCCGGTGTTGCAGCCAGCATATCACCGGTGCCAATCCGTTTTCGCGCCACCAGTTCCAGCGCTTTGCGTGCAGCCTCTGCGTCCCAGGCATCCAAACGGCCCAGAACATGGCTGGCATCCGAAGGTGTCACGCCGGATACCTGAACGATTCCACGATCCACCAAACGAGTAAGTGCGCCTGTCTCCATCCGCGTTTTAAGCAAATCAGACAGCGGCAGGACCTTCTGCCCCAAGCGATCCACCAGGGCGGTTTCCCTTGCCCCCAGACCTTCGGCATGAACACCCGGTACCAGACGTGCGAACCGGGTGTCATGTTCACCCACAGTTGGGGCCCGCAACTGCGCATCCAAGGCCGTGTGAACCTCGTCGGGCGCTTCTGACGCGATCAGAGATACGGGCAAAACACGGCGCGGTCCCAGGAAGATGCCGCCGCCCAGCCCTTCGGTTACAACATGTACCTGACTGTCCCCGCCCAACCCGTGGGTCCGCATTGCGACGGCCTCCACCATGGTACGAAAGCCGCCAACCCTGGCACCTTCGGGATCAATGGCGGGCTTGCCATCCCGGATCAAGGCGACATCGGTCGTGGTACCACCGATATCTGATACCAGCGCGTTCTCGGCTCCCGTTAGCCAGCGCGCCCCGACGATTGAGGCCGCAGGGCCGCTCAAAATCGTTTCAATCGGTCGATCCCGCGCCTGTTCGGCGCTCATCAACGCTCCGTCGCCGCGAACCACCATCATTGGCGCTGAAATTCCTAGCGTCACAAGCTGATCCTGTGCCCGTCCGATCAAGCGGTCGATCATGCCAATCAACCGTGCATTCAGCACCGCTGTCACCGCACGTTTTGGACCATTCAACTTGGCCGACAGATGGTGCGAACATGTCACCGGCGCACCCGTCCGATCAGTAATAATGCGGGCGACCTCAAGTTCATGCGCCGGGTTTCTGGTGGCGAACTGCCCGGCCACCGCGAAACCTGAAACCCCTGAATTAGAGTCTAAAAAGGCTTCAATCGCGTGGATATCCAGTGGCTCAGCTTCTGCTCCCGCATGCGTGTGACCGCCCGCCACAACCAAAGCAGGATCCCCTTTCAAAGCATCCCGCAGACCATGCTTTTCCAGATCACTCTCCCTGAACCCGATATAGATCAGAGCAACCCGGCCACCCTGCCCTTCGACCAGCGCATTTGTGGCCAATGTCGTTGACAGCGACGCCATTGAGATCTGCTCCGGTGACACCTGAGCCTGCGTCAGAACCGCGGAAATCGCCTTGCCGACGCCAATCGCCAGATCAGCTCGTGTTGTCAGAGATTTGGCCGAAGCAATCACCTCAGTCTCATCCCGGACCAGCACCGCATCCGTATAGGTTCCGCCTGTATCAACCCCCAAAGCCAGCGCCATCGGGTTCTCCTTCCTGTTCGCTGTGATTGGGTTTAGCGGTTTGCACCGACACGTCCAGCCTGTTTGCGGCACCTAGGAGAGTTGTTTGACCGCCCAGCGCGCGGCATCTGCCACGGCTGAATCCGGATCCTCTGTCAAATCCTGTGCAATCGGTATCAACCCCTGCAGGCCCGAGTTGCCAATGGCGTACAGCACATTTCGCACAAACCGGTCCCGTCCAATCCGCTTAATCGGAGAGCCCGAGAATTTCGTTCGAAATTCCGGATCGTCCAGTCCAGCCAATTCCGCCAGCCGAGGAGCCTTCAGATCCTCACGCGCTGCATAGCGCATGTCACTGGCCTTGACTGCGAATTTGTTCCAGGGGCAGGCGGCAAGGCAATCATCGCAACCATAGATCCGATTGCCGAGTTTCGCGCGCAGGTCTTGATCAACCGGCCCCTTGTGTTCGATTGTCAGGTAAGAAATGCAGCGCCGCGCGTCCAACTGATAAGGCGCCGGGAATGCGTCTGTCGGACAGGCGGCCAAACAGGCCCGGCAGGATCCACAGTGATCCACCTCTGCTTGATCCGAAGGTAGGTCCAGAGTTGTAAAAACAGACCCTATAAAGGCCCAATTTCCCCAATCGCGACTTACTAGATTGGTGTGCTTACCCTGCCATCCCAACCCCGCAGCATGACCCAAGGCCTTTTCCGGAACCGGGGCGGTATCGACAAAGACCTTCACCTCGCCATCAGCCTCGGCTATCAACCAGCGGGCTAACCTTTTGAGCCGCTTCTTGACCAGGTCGTGATAGTCCTTGTTCTGCGCATAGACCGAGATCGCCCCTTTCTCGGGGTGGTCCAGAATCTCGGTTGGATCATGTTCGGGCGCATAGCTTTCTGCCAACATGATCACCGATTTCGCCTCAGGCCAGAGCGCTGCCGGATCGCCCCGCCAATGGGTCCGTTCGGCCATCCATTCCATCTGCCCGTGATATCCGGCCTGCAGGAACGCCTCAAGCCGGTCGGGCACTAGGGGGACATCCCACGGGCGACAAATACGGCACGACACAAAGCCCTCGCTCAGCGCCTGCGCCACCAACTTACCCTTTAAACCCGATCCGCTCTTCATCTGGCCCTAAATACCTTTGGGGGGAAATCGCGTCTCAAGGCGCGATTGGGGGCAGACTGCCCCCCTTACGTGACCCTATCAGAAATCCAGATCTGCGTAATGGGTGGGCGGCCTGAACCCAGGAACCTGATCCGCCAGAATCGACCGGAAAGCAGGTCGGGATTTGATCTTGGCATACCAGTCTTTAACTGCCTGAGACCGATTCCAATCTACGTCCGAGATATAGTCCAGCGCCGATAGATGCGCCGCAGCCGCAAAATCGGCCAATGTCATCTGATCCCCGGCCAGCCAACGGCGGTGATCCAGCAACCAGGCCATGTAATCCAGATGATACTTGATGGCCTTGGCACCTTGCTTGACATTTTTGCTGTCAGGATAGCCCTGACCGGTAACTTTCTTGTTCACGCGCTCATAAACCAGTTTGGATGTCACCTCGTGATGGAACTTGTCATCAAACCAGGATACCAACCGGCGCACTTCATATCGCGCCTCGGGCGTTTTGGGCATCAGGGCAGGTTCTGGGCGGGTTTCCTCAATATATTCGCAAATCGCGTTGCTTTCGGACATGATCTTTCCGTCCAGACGCAGAACCGGGACTTTTCCGGCCGGGTTGCGGCGCAGGAAATCGGGATCTTTCTCCCAGTATTTCTCCTCGACCAGCTCAACCTCAATCTTCTTTTCCGCCAGTGACAGGCGCACCTTACGGCAGAAGGGGGACAAGGGAACATGAAACAAACGCGCCATGGGCTTCCAATCGAACCAGTGAATACACTCAAGCTTTAGCCTTGCAGGGCCTTGGGTTTCAATCCTCGAAACAATCCGCGCGACCATCTGCGCGAATGGTGGCCGCCCCATCGAGGATCGAGGCAGCCCGTCTGCGTGTGCGGACCGATGGATCCCGAACGGACCTGTTTTTGGGAGAAGGCAGGATTGCGGCAATACGTGCGGCCTGAACTGGCGACAGCTGGGCCGCGGTCACATTGAAGTTGCGCTGGGCTGCGGCCTCAACGCCAAACACACCTTCGCCAGTCTCGGCCACGTTCAAATAGACCTCGAGAATGCGCTGCTTGCTCCAGAAAATCTCGACCACGGGGGTGAGAGATGTCTCAAGCGCCTTACGCACCCAACTGCGCCCCTGCCACAGGAACACATTCTTCACCACTTGCTGCGTGATGGTTGAGGCGCCACGTGTACCGCCTTCCTCCAAAGCATCGCGAATGGCATCGACATCAAACCCCCAGTGCAGGCAGAAATTGGCATCCTCTGCCGCCACCACGGATCGCGCCATGACGGGCGAGATCTGTTCAATCGGCACCCAATCGCGCTGAACCTTGCCCAGCCGCCGCCATTCAGACCAGATCGTATGGGTTACCGGGGGATTCACCACAGAAAAAAGCACCACAAGCGCCACAACAAACGCAACCAGACCCAATACCGCGCGGGTCACCCAGCGGCGAATCCGCGATTGTGTCTGGTTCTTTGCCTTCGACGCCTTGCTTTTCTTACTGCTCGATTTGCGCGCTGCTTTCTTTGCCATATTGTTGCTATACGACGCGGCGGCGATGTTTGGAACGGATTAAATCGCCAAAGCGCGCGCCTCGCGCGGGCGTATCACGGGACGGGCGGTTTCTGGCAGGACCGCATCGCGGGTCTGCAATTCGGGAAACAGGGCCAGAACTTCAGCCTTTGTCTCGGCGTCAGACTGAGAGAGCGCGTGCCCCGGGTAATAACTTTCGCTTTTGGCCCCATTTGCAATGACGATCTCATGGCGCGAAAATAGAAGATGAATATAGTCGATCTGACCACCCTCAACACGCGTAACAGAATCCCCGTTGACCAGGCTATGCGCTGCGATCAGCACTTCGGAATGGCCGAACAAATACGGCGCCCGCCAGTCCGAGACCAGCATCCGGTGCTGTGGCGACACGATCAAAGGCTGTTCCAGCCCCAGCACGCCAGCCTCAAACCGGATGGGCGCCAGCTTGCCTTCGGCCTCAACCGTGGTCCGCCCCACCCAAAGCAGCGGCTGCGCACCGTTGTCCGATGTGATGACCATATCACCGGGCTTCAGATCTTCGATAAGACGCGGGCCATCAGGCGTTTCAATCAGCGTTCCGGGGGTGAAACAGGGCGGGCCAAGATTGCCAACATCTAGCGGCCCCTGCGTGTTGACAAAGGTTGATGAGACAAACGTGCCCGGTTGCAGAACCTGCCCGTCTGTTGGTGTAAAGACACGGGTTCCGTCAGCAAGATAGAAGGTCGTGCCAGTATAGGTGACATTGCCAACGCCTGTCACGTTAATCGTAACAACATCACCCGGCCACGACGAAGTAACATCCTGGCCGTTTACCGTATCCCCGCTGGGTGCGTCGATCTCGCCATCGTCATCCACATCGGTGAGGTTGAATTTATCAACAACTACCGATGTACCGCCCGGTGGCGGATTCGCGGGGTCAAACGAATAAAACTGATCAAGATAGGTGGTTGGCATCTAACAGACTCCTACGCGTTCGCACGACTGCAAAGCAGCCTAACCGCAACTTCCGAACAAAAAGTGACGAAATCTAGGCTTATTGGGCCCGTTTCGACAAGGCAAACGACCACCTAGGACCAATAAAAGAAAACCCCACGTGGTTTAAAAGAGACGCGGGGTTGCCATTTTCATTGGTCCTCAGATTACTCAGCAGGAACCGCTGTTGCCTCGACCGCCAACGGATGGCTGAGCTTGTTCAGCATCTCTTTCGGGCAGACCTGGATAAAGTTCGCCTTCTCGACTTCCCAGTGCTGCAGGATATCTGCGGCTTTGCGGCTAAAGGTTTCACCCATATGGGTTTCGATCAGCGATTTCAGCTGATCTTCCCAATGGTCAATGGTCACGGGGCATGTCACCAGCGTTTCCATATTCATCAGCGCCTGCGCCTTGCCGTCGGGGTCGTACAGATAAGCCATGCCGCCTGTCATGCCCGCTCCGAAATTGGCGCCGATACTGCCCAGGATCACGGCGACCCCGCCGGTCATGTATTCGCACCCGTTCGAGCCGCAGCCTTCGATCACCACCTTGGCGCCTGAATTGCGCACCGCGAACCGTTCCCCGGCGCGGCCTGCTGCGAACAGGTGACCGTCGGTGGCGCCATACAGAACGGTGTTGCCGATGATGGTGTTGTCGTCTGCCTTTAGCGGGCTGACCTGTGGCGGACGCACAACGACCATTCCGCCCGACAGACCCTTGCCAACATAGTCATTGGCATCACCCGACACTTCCAGCTTCAGGCCCGGAGCGGCAAAGGCCCCCAGCGACTGACCTGCCGAGCCTTGCAGTTTCACATGCAGGTGGTCGTCTTGAAACGTGTTCCGCATCCCAAAGTTTTGAACGATATGGCTGGAAACGCGCGTTCCCACGGTCCGGTGTGTATTCTGCACCGCGTATGACAGTTGCATTTTTTCACCATCCTTCAGGAAACGCGCTGCGTCGCGCACAATCTCTGCGTCCAGAGTATCCGGCACAGTGTTGCGATCCTTGTCACGATCATAGTTGATATCATGTGCGCCATCGACGGTGATCAACAGCGGGTTCAGGTCCAAATCATCCAGATGCGCCGAGCCTCGGCTGACTTGAGCCAGCAGATCGGCCCGGCCGATGATCTCATCAATCGAACGCGCGCCAAGGCTGGCCAGCAACTCTCGCACTTCCTGCGCGTAAAAGGTGATCAGATTGACGACCTTGTCCGCGTTGCCAGTGAACTTGGCGCGCAGGGACTCATCCTGAGTGCATACGCCAACCGGGCAGGTGTTCGACTGGCACTGGCGAACCATGATACAGCCCATCGCGATCAGGGCGGCGGTGCCGATGCCGAATTCCTCGGCCCCCATCATTGCGGCCATGACGATGTCGCGCCCGGTGCGCAGGCCCCCATCGGTCCGTAGCGTCACACGGTCGCGCAGGTTGTTCATCGCCAGAACCTGATGCGCCTCGGTCAGACCCATCTCCCACGGCAGACCGGCATATTTGATGCTGGTCGCGGGCGATGCGCCTGTACCGCCATTGTGACCCGAAATAAGGATAATATCCGCTTTTGCCTTGGCCACACCTGCCGCGATCGTGCCAACGCCAGACGACGCCACCAGTTTCACGGTCACCTTGCAGCGCGGGTTGATCTGTTTCAGATCATAGATCAGCTGCGCCAGATCCTCGATCGAGTAGATATCGTGGTGCGGCGGCGGCGAAATCAGCGTTACGCCCTTGGTCGAGTGGCGCAGTCGCGCAATCAGGTCGGTGACTTTCATGCCCGGCAGCTGACCGCCTTCACCGGGTTTTGCACCCTGGGCAACCTTGATTTCCAGCTCTTCGCACTGGTTCAGGTATTCTGCAGTCACACCGAACCGGCCCGAGGCTACCTGTTTGATCTTGGCCGATGGGTTGTCACCATTGGGTTCCGGCACAAAATGTGCCGGGTCTTCGCCACCTTCACCCGAGTCGGATTTGGCACCGATCCGGTTCATCGCAACGTTCAGCGTCTTGTGCGCCTCGGGCGACAGCGCCCCCAGCGACATGCCCGGCGTCACGAACCGTTTGCGGATCGAGGTGATAGATTCCACCTCTTCAATCGGGATCGGCTTGCTCAGCGGTTTGAAATCCATCAGGTCGCGCAGATGGATCGGCGGGTTCGATTGCATCTTGGCCGAATACTGCTTCCACAGCTCGTAAGACGCCTTGTTGCAGGCCATCTGCAGCATATGCATCGAGGTCGCTTCCCACGCATGGGTCTCGCCTGATTTACGGGCCTTATAGAAACCACCGATCGGCAGAACATCCAGACCGCTTTCCCAGCCCTTTGCATGGATCTCTTCGGCCTTGGATTGAATGCCGGTAACACCGATGCCGGAAATCCGGCTGGTCATACCGGGAAAAAATTCGGCGACCATGGCACGGCTGAGGCCCACGGCCTCAAAGTTCAATCCGCCACGATAGGATGAGATCACCGAAATCCCCATCTTGGCCATGATTTTCAGCAGGCCTTGGTCAATCGCCTCGCGGTACCGCGCGACATTTTCGGTCAGGCTGCCATCCAGCAATCCGCGATCAATACGATCGGCCAGAGAATCTTCGGCCAGATAGGCGTTGACCACAGTGGCCCCACACCCGATCAGAACGGCAAAGTAATGCGGATCAACGCATTCCGCCGAACGCACGTTCAGCGAACAGAAGGTGCGCAGACCTTTGCGGGTCAGATGCGAATGCACTGCGCTTGTTGCCAGGATCATCGGCATCGCCACGCGACCCTGACCCGAATTCATGTCGGACAACACCAAATGCCCCGCGCCCGAGCGCACGGCCTCTTCGGCTTCGGCTCTAATACGGGCCAAAGCTGCGCCCAGCGCCCCTTGTCCGGCTTCAAAGCTACAGTCGATTTCTGCCAATGGAGCATTGAAGTTTTCAGCCAGTGCTTCCCATTGGGCATTGCCCACAAACGGGCTTTCCAGCACGATAATTTCGGTTTGGCTGCTGTCTTCATCCAGCACGTTTTTCAGGTTTCCGAACCGGGTTTTCAGCGACATCACACGATATTCGCGCAACGAGTCGATGGGAGGGTTGGTCACCTGGCTGAAGTTCTGGCGGAAGAAATGGCTGAGCGGACGGTACTGTTTCGACAGAACAGCCGATGGCGTGTCATCGCCCATTGAAGCCAGTGCCTCTTTGCCATCTTCGGCCATTGGCGCCAGAATCTGCTCTAGTTCCTCGATCGAATATCCGGCGGCGATCTGACGCTTACGCAGCTCCTCGCCCGCATAGATCGGCGCTTCGGTGATTCCAGCCAGAGACTCGTCCAAATCGTTGATCTTGCCGACCCAATCGCCGAATGGCAGTGCGCGGGCCAGCTTGTTCTTGATCTGCGTATCGCGATACAGCTTGCCCTTTTTCATATCCACGGCCAGCATTTGGCCCGGGCCCAACGCGCCTTTTTCGGTCACGCTGGCCTCATCAATCGGGACCATCCCGGCCTCGGAGCCTGCAATTACAAGACCATCTCCAGTGACCACATAACGCATCGGACGCAATCCATTCCGGTCAAGACCGGCACAGACCCAGCGGCCATCGGTCATGGCCAACGCGGCAGGGCCATCCCAGGGTTCCATCACCGAGTTGCAGTAAGAATACATGTCGCGCCAGGCCTGCGGCAATTCCACCGCCTGCTTGGACCAGCTTTCGGGCACCAGCATGGTTTTCGCCATCGGGGCCGAGCGGCCTGCGCGTACAAGAACTTCGAATACAGAGTCTAATGCGGCAGAATCCGACGATCCACCAGCGATGATCGGTTTGATATCCTCGGCGTAATCGCCAAAGGTGCCGCTGGCCATGCGGATTTCATGGCTTTTCATCCAGTTGACGTTGCCCCTGAGGGTGTTGATCTCACCGTTATGGGCCAACATGCGGAAGGGCTGGGCGAGCCACCATTGCGGGAAGGTGTTGGTCGAATAGCGCTGGTGATAGATGGCGAAGGCGGATTCGAACCGTTCATCCATCAGATCGGGGTAGAAAACCGCGACCTGCTCGGCCAGCATCATGCCTTTGTAGATGATCGAACGACACGACAGCGAAGCCAGATACAGCCCGGAAATCCCGGCCGCTGCGGCAGCCTTTTCAATGCGGCGACGGATGACATAAAGCTCACGCTCGAATGTCTCTTCGTCCACGCCTTTGGAATTCGAGATCAGGATTTGCTCAATCTCGGGCCGGGTCGCGTTGGCCTTTTCGCCGAGGCAGGTGACATCAACCGGAACGTGGCGCCAGCCATAGATATAATAACCCATGCGCAGCACTTCGGATTCCACGATGGTCCGGCACTGTTCCTGCGCACCGAAATCGGTGCGGGGCAGAAAGACCTGACCAACCGCGATCAGCTGATCCAATTTGGGCTCGTGCCCGGTGCGACGGATCTGGTCATAGAAGAAAGGAACCGGGATCTGCACATGGATACCCGCGCCGTCGCCGGTCTTGCCATCCGCATCTACCGCGCCGCGGTGCCAGATCGCCTTGAGCGCGGCGATGCCAGCATCCACAACCTTGCGTGACGGCTTGCCATCAACTGAGACCACAAGACCCACACCGCAGGACGAATGCTCTTCTTTCTCGGAATAGAGACCGTTTTCGGCCATGAACTGACGTTTGGCTTCTTCGGCCCGTACCCAATCGGCATCATATTTGGTCATTGGCTGTCTCCTTCTTCCGGCAGGCCGTACATGGCTTCGACCTCAGCTTTGGTCATCTGCCGACGCTCGCCTGCGAACGCGTACCCGTCAGGCTTTTTGTCGATATAAAGTTCCAGTTGCAGCGGATTGTCCGTGTCGTCGAACAGGCCTGCTGCCATTTGGGTATGCCCTTGCATTTCACCCGGCAGCGTAATCCGGTACCACAGGGCCGATCCGCAATCGGCGCAAAATGCACGTTCCGCCCAGTCCGAGGACGTAAAGGTCTTAACCGGCCCAAGGGCCGCATACCCCTCTTGCGCGGGAAACGTTATCAGCATCGAGCTAGTCCAGCGGCGACACTGGTCGCAATGGCACGCGCCCAACGACTCTTTCGCCGGGGTGGCAGTCACTGTGACCGCGCCGCACATACATTGGCCTTGCAATTCGGGCATCTCTGTCCCTCCTGTCGCGGGGCTTATTCGGCTGCAACCGCAGCCGTGTTGTTGAAACGGTCAAGGATCGCGTCGGCGCAGTCGCGCCCATCGCGGATCGCCCAGACCACCAGCGAGGCACCGCGCACGATGTCACCGATGGCATAGACCCCGTCCATCTCGGTCTCGCCGGTCTCGAATGCTGCTTTTACAGTGCCCCAGCGGGTCACGGGCAGGTCAGGCTGGCCAAACAGGGTGGGCAGGTCTTCGGGCTCGAACCCCAGCGCCTTGATCACCAGATCAGCGTCTTCGACATAATCCGCGCCTTCGATCAACTCGGGGGCCTGACGACCAGTGGCATCGGGCTGACCCAGACGCATCTTCTGGACCATAACGCCGGAAACCTGATCATCGCCGGTAAAGCCCTTTGGTGCGCTTAGCCATTCGAATACGACGCCTTCTTCCTCGGCATTCTGCGTTTCGCGCTGCGATCCGGGCATGTTCGCGCGGTCGCGGCGATACAGGCATTTGACCGAGGTCGCACCCTGACGGATCGAAGTCCGCACGCAATCCATCGCGGTATCACCGCCACCGATCACGACAACTTTTTTGCCTTCGGCATTCAAACGGCCATTGTCGAAATCTTCGACCTCATCGCCAAAGCTTTTGCGGTTCGAGGCTGTCAGGAAGTCGATGGCCTTTTCAATACCCGTCAAACCGCTGCCAGGCATGGACAGGTCGCGCGACTTGTAAACGCCGGTTGCGATGATAATCGCATCATGTTTGGAACGGATTTCCGCGAATTTGGCGGCGTCCACGTCGCAATTCAGAACAAACTCAACCCCGCCATCAACCAACAGGTCATTGCGGCGCTGAACAACGTCTTTTTCCAGCTTAAAACCCGGAATTCCATACATCAGCAGTCCGCCTGCCCGGTCATGGCGATCATACACGGAGACCTGAATACCCGCACGGCGCAGCATGTCCGCCGCTGCCAGTCCACCAGGGCCGCCGCCGATGATGCCGACGCTTTCGCGGCGCTCAGCACCCGGTACGACCGGCTTGACCCACCCCTTTTCCCAGGCTGTGTCGGTGATATATTTCTCGATCGAGCCAATGGTAACAGTGCCGTGCCCGGATTGTTCGATCACGCAATTCCCTTCACACAGGCGGTCCTGTGGGCAGATGCGCCCACAAATCTCGGGGAAGGTGTTGGTGGCCTGACTGGTGTGATAGGCCTCTTCCAGACGGCCCGTTGCGGTCAGGTTCAGCCAGTCGGGAATGTTGTTGTGCAGCGGGCAATGCGACTGACAATAAGGCACACCGCATTGGCTGCAGCGGCTGGCCTGTTCTTCAGCTTTGGCAGCAGCGAATTCGGCATAGATTTCGTCAAAGTCTTCCGTGCGGGCATCTGCGGCCCGTTTTTCCGGCATTACTCGGTCGATCTGCACAAATTTCAGCATCGGTTGCTTGGCCACGGGTCAGACTCCATGAATTGGCTTGGTCGCGCCTCTTTAAAAGATGCGTAGGGGGATTAAAAGTCAGGTGTGCTGACCTTTTTTCAAAAACTTTGCGGGATTCCACCGATGGCCAGTGAGAAATACAGGATTTTAGTTCCGATTCGGACCTATTTGCATCCTTTTCTTTTCCTTACCGCGCTTATACGCAGGGATCACAAAGAACGCGTGACGGCAGCACGGGCAGGTAAATGAGTCTTTTTCAGTTGATTCTTGCAGCAGTCATTCAGGGAATTACCGAATTTCTGCCGATCTCATCTTCGGGTCATCTGATACTTTTACCCAGCCTGACCGGTATGGACGATCAGGGGTTGGCCATCGATGTCGCTGTGCATGTGGGCACTCTGGGCGCCGTAATTCTGTATTTCTGGTCTGATGTGAAAATGGCGATTTCCGGGCTGCCGCAGGCTCTTTTGGGGCGCACCGATACACCACAAGCCCGATTGGCCCTGGGGCTGATTCTGGCCACGATCCCAACCGTCATTGTCGGAGCGATCCTGTTCAAAACCGGGCTCAGCCAGTCTCTGCGCTCAATGACGGTCATCGGCTGGACGATGCTGGGGTTCGGCATATTGCTCTACTGGATGGACCAGAAAGGGCCGCAAAGCAAAGAAACCTCTGACTGGGGCCTGCGCGATGCGATGATCATGGGCCTGTGGCAAGTCCTGGCGCTGATCCCCGGAACATCCCGGTCCGGGATCACGATCACCGGGGCGCGCCAGCTTGGATACAGCCGCGAAGACGGTGCACGCATCGCGATGTTGATGTCCATACCCACGATTCTGGCATCCGGAGCGCTGCTGTCCACAGAGGTCATCCGCCAGGCAAATGCCCAACTGGCGTTCGACAGTGCTGTTGCTGCGTTCTTTGCGTTTCTGTCCGCGCTGCTTGCCTTGTCGCTGATGATGCGCCTGTTGCGCAGCGTCAGCTTTACGCCATACGTGATCTACCGCGTAGTAGTGGGCGCAATCCTACTGGTCATCGCCTACAGCTGATCAGGTCCGCATATTGCTGGCCGAGTTCTGTATGTCATCATACTGACCCGAGGGGCGGAACTTCCACAGATAATCCGGCAGGACCGATTCCAGCGTCGCCGGCTCGATCCCCAGATCGGCAAAGCCAAGCGCGCTATCTGAGGCAACATTGTCGTGACGCAGATTCTTGAGTTGATCACGCGTCAAGATATTGTTCGGAAACAACTGAAAGCTCGCAAATTTCATTATGTCCAGCATTCCCGCCATGATCCGGGCCACCCAAAAGGGAATCCCAAGGATAATCCGGTGGCGGTTGATCACATCCAGCATCTGCAGCATCAACGCACGGAAGGTTTTCACTTCGGGTCCGCCCAATTCGTAGACACCCCCGCTGGCCTGCCCCAGCACGCCCTGCACCGCAGCCTTAGCGACATCATCCACATAGACCGGCTGAAATTGCGTCTGGGCCCCGACCAGCGGCAGAAATGGCCCCATCCGGGTCATCGCAGCGAAACGGTTGAAGAACTGATCCTCGGTTCCGAAAATCACCGAAGGGCGCAGGATCATTGCACCCGGCATATGCGCCAGAACACCGGCCTCGCCCTGCGCTTTGGTACGAGAGTATTCGCTCCCCGCCTCGGCATCAGCACCAATGGCCGAGATATGGACCATACGGGTTACACCTTCAGCGGCTGCTAGACGCGCAACGCGTTCAGCCCCTTCGGTTTGAACGGTATCGAATTCATTCCGGCCAATCTCGTTCAACACACCAACACAGTTCACCACCGCATCAGCCCCCCGCATCGCCAAAGCAACCGAAGCGTCATCGCGGATGTTACACAGGACAGGTTCGACCTGCCCCACCGCACCATAGGGTCTTACAAACATCGCTTCGTTCGGACGGCGCACCGCAACCCGAACGCGCCAGCCATCATTCGCCAGACGTCGCGCAATATATCGGCCGACAAATCCGGATCCGCCATAAATCGTGACCAGTTTGGACATTTGAGGGCTCCTGCTATTGGGTCCTGATCCGATCTACCGCCCAATGCCCTTTCAAACAAGGCGCAATAACGCCGCGCAGCCACGAAAAAGCAACGCGGCACAGACGGTTGAAAGCGGTGGTCAAAAAACTTTCGAAAAACTTCCCGAATCCGGTTGACGCCTTCCGCCAGTAGGCTTAAACGCCCCTCCACGACACCTGCCCAGGTGGCGGAATTGGTAGACGCGCTAGCTTCAGGTGCTAGTGTCCGTATGGACGTGGAGGTTCGAGTCCTCTCCTGGGCACCAAATATCCATAATATTATAATATTTTTCAATCGCTTAAGGCGGGTATCTGTATTTCTATCCACCTTATAGCCCACCTTTGAGCGTATGGTGTTCTTCCAGCTTTCCGACTTGAAGGGACGAAAGCCGAAGTTCGCTGCATCCGCGAGAGCATCCCGTAAGAAAGATCAAAGCGGCCATTCAAGCGGGAAGTTGCTCCATCCCAACTCTGCACCAGCCATCAAGGTCAGCGACGCGCATTCTGTACATGCAGAAGCTTACAAAGCGCTCTTGCAGAAACTCATTTTGCTGAGGAACGAAAAAGGCTGGTCGCATGCGGATTGCCGATTTTTTTTGCAGCTCGTCGTCGTGTGGACCTGCGGCTTATTGCCATTTTCATTGCAAAAGGAATGATAGGCTTAGCCGCGGTGAATTTTAACTTCCTGTGCCTCGAATGCTCTGGCTCCGAGAATCAAGTACTTTGTTTGGCCGCTCGTGCCTTGCCTCTGCTGGCCTCGAAATGCCACCAGAAAGGCCCGACCAAACCCACTGTTGGATAGCGGTTCTGAATTGGCCGCTCAACCAAACCGCTTCACAACAGGTGGAAATGATTGACAACCATGTCGCCCTTCGGCGCGGCGACATTTAAGTTTAGTTCCCTGTCGCTCCAGATCTGCTTTTCCATATGCCAATCGCAATCGAGCAACAGGAAGCTGCAGAAGAGCCTGCCGAAATCGAACGCGTAGTCACGTCCTGGGCAACCATGGTCGTCACTCTTGACAGCGGCGGTATGAGAGGCGTGGGGCCAGACCAGATTGCCTGGGCATGCGCCCCGTTCAAAGCGATCCGGTCTAAAATCGTCCGGATTGTCGTAGACATCCGGATCCATTTGAACCATCGGGATGACCCCGGTCAGCTTGTCGCCCTTGGCAATCCGGTAGACTCCGGTCGAGGTTTTCAAACAGAAGTTCTGCGTGGCGGTTCCAAAAATAAAGAAGACCGGAGGATGTTTGCGAAGCACTTCAAGCAGGAAGTTGTCCAGCTTCTTCGAGGAACTCAGAGCGGCGAATTTGGTCTCACGCAATCGGCTGGCTCCTGCTTCGATCAGCTCTTTCTTGATATCGTTCGCGACGTATTCATTGTTGGATAACTCAGCCCAGATTGACTTGGCGATGTTTTGCAGACCCAGAAAATTGTTGACCCCAAGAACGAAGAGCAGTTGGTGCAAGATTTCCTCGGGGTCGTCGAGGTTCATATTTTCCTTGGCCAATTCGCAATAGTTTTTGAACCTGTCAGACGAACGCACGAAGTTTGTGAGCCCTTTGTACTCTGCTTTCCCGCCATAAAGCCCAAGAGAATTGATGAGCGAGATCAACGGTTTGTACTTGAATATCTTCAGGTAGACCTTTTTGACATCCGCAGTATCCGGGCCGTCTCCCAGATACCAACGGAAGACAAAATCCGCCGCAAAATCTTCAATCGCGCTCCGCATCGGCTGCCCCGATGTGGTCTCCCATCCGGAGGCGTGGTCATAGACGACGTTTTCGAACGTTGATTTCAACGTCGGCGCATTTTGGGTCAGTATCGCACTGTATAGGCGCTTGAATGCGTCGTGCGCCGGACCATCGGTAAATATGCTTGGGATTGTGTTGCCGATGAGTCGAGCCGGCGGTGCGGCCCAACCAAATCCAAAGGTCTTTTTCAGCCGTCCATCATTCCAATTCAGAAACGGTTCCATTCCCAATTTGTCCAGAACAACAATTGACCGTATCAAAAACCCTGATTTGAACACCGAGCTATTGTAATATTTCTTCCGCTTCTCGAAAAATCTGCGCCACCCCGAAATGAATAGGAAGTCAAGCGTATCAACAACGACGCCAAGGCCCGGGAGGCCATAAGAACCCGGAACAGCGCGGGGCGTTGTAAAGGACGCGCACACGGAATTGGGTCTCGTGACGTTTCGCCGAATGACCTGGCCCAGTGTGTCCGTGTTTTCAAGATATTGCCGCCCCTGCTGAGTGAAGGTGTCGTCAGTGTATACCTGCTGGGACAGAAGCGGGTTCGTGAGCGCAAGCGTGAAGGCATCGTAACCGACCATTCGTGACATCAGATCGCCGAAAGGACGACCTTCTTGAGCCTTTTCGGCGAACACGCCGACGTGCCATTCAAGCTCTCTCAGGTCGTCTTTCCCCGAATAGAGTTCATCTAGCTTCCTGCGCAGTCTCTGTTCGTCCGGCCCAGAATCTCCGGTCAGATCGGCGAACCCCTTAAGGGGTTTCAAGCCGAAGGCTTTTCGGTAGTCGACATATCTTCCGATTTCCGCATCCCGGCCCATTTTTACGGACCGAACCATGACACTGTCATGTGTTGTGTCGCCAACTTTGAAGGGTTGAAAGAACATCTTATGCGTGTTTTGCAACCCTATCCGCCCGGCCTTTTGCTGCGTCGCGGCCGTGATCAGCTTTTCAATCCCGAACTTTTTGAGCAGATCGGGGGCCTTGAGTTCCATCTGGTCAAAACTCTGGTCTCCAATCTGAAACTCATCCGGGACCATCGAGTGCCAGCGGTACAAAAGATTGAACTCGATCGCGATCCAGTTTTCCCGATACCATTTCTTCCGCTCAGCCATGCCTGGCACGATATCCAACGCCACATCTATCGGGGAAATATGCCGAATGTAGTCGCGTATGATTATCCGCAGGTACTGGACGATGTTGATGTTTCGCGCTCTCTCAAAGATTTCGTCGTCATCGGTCAAAGCCGTGCTGTCGCGCAGCATGCGGGCAATACGGTTATGCTCGCGCATCCAGATCGTGTTAAGAAGTGTCTGGCCGAGAGAAGAGTTTCCGTGCTCCAGACCGGTGGCGAAATAGTACCTCAGATTCTCAGGGTTCGAGTTCCCGAAAACAGCTTTGAGACGTTTGAGATCGTGTAATTTTGCAAAGTCTTTATGAACGAACGCCTGCGGCTGCGCGGCAAATTTCTTCGGATCGATTCCGATTTTGTCTTGATCAAAAAGGTAGGGAAGAAATTCCTCATCTCCCTGTTTCTGAAGTCTTTGGGATTTCAGGAGTCCGTCCTTCTTTTCTCGTAAGGCCTTCGTTTGATCGGGACCCAGCCCGTAGATCTGGCAAAGATCCAACTCATGGTTTGAATGGTTCCGTTTCGTGCACCCGAGATCCGTTCTCAGAAAGCTGTCTGTCAGCCATTGGGCGTAAAAAGAAAACAGCATGCTGGACTTGATGGATGGTATTTCCCGCTCGCCCCGTCGCCACAATTGCGCGACCGAATCCACATCCGGCAGGTCTTGGTACTTTTCTGGTGGCAGGTGGCGTCCGGTAAAGCTCTTGTCGGTCAAAGAGCGCCAGGACGTGTAAGGTGAGGCGAGCGATAGTGGTCGCGGGCGTGGCGGCATCGAGTTTGCAATAAAGTTAATGAATGCCCGGGAGAAGAGCCGAGATATCAGACCGGATTGAAACAAAAAATAGAAGAAGGTCGGAAACCTCTTAAATAACTTCGTGAATAACTTCGTTAAATACATCATGGCGGCAGGCCCCCAATCGACATGATACCTGCAGAAAGTGTGCCAGAGTTGACTGCTTTGACCAAGCGGCGATACTCGACCTTAGTCGGTTTGCCTGTGTTTTGCCGGTGATTGTCGTGTGGAAAGATGACCGATGAAGCGAGATCAACTTGATTTAAAAGAGGAAAGTGGCGAGCGGCGCTTGCTCACGGCGATTTTCTGCGACCTAGTTGACTCGACCGCCCTGGCCTCTGAACTCGGCACCGACGATCTGT
This sequence comes from Ruegeria sp. CDSA020, assembly GCF_059612345.1. NCBI lineage: Bacteria > Pseudomonadati > Pseudomonadota > Alphaproteobacteria > Rhodobacterales > Roseobacteraceae > Ruegeria > Ruegeria sp. CDSA020. Next base: position 4,723 of record NZ_JBXWQK010000015.1, on the reverse strand, counting down.
TCGAGTTGATGGACGCGTATTATCAGCTCTGTCAGGAGGTCGTCGAAGACTTCGGCGGATCGATTTATCAGTTTGCCGGCGATGGCGTGGTCGCAGTGTTTGGTTACGCAGATGCGCTTGATGCCTTTGCGCTTCGTGCGGTATCCGCTGCCGTTGAAATTAGTCGCAAGGTGCAACGGTTTGACCAGAAACTGAGATCGAGGCTGCAAACGCGCATAGGGGTCGCCTCTGGTGAGGCGGTCATTAAGCCCAGCAGGGGTAGCGACGGCGAGCTGCAAATGACGATCACAGGATCCGCGGTTTTTCTAGCCGCCCGAATTCAAAGCGCCGTCGATATCGGTGCCGTCGGAATATCGGAGAGCACACATGGCCTTGTTGCCGACATGGTTCCGCTGAGCGGCCCACGACATGTGTCCCTCAAGGGCTTTGGTGTGGATGTCCCCTTTTGGACAGTCGAGGGAACCGAATTGTCCACCGCGCTCCCCGCCTTGGAACAAAAAAGCAACGATTCCGTCGCAACAGGGCGCGAGAGGGAACTGGGCGAGCTGAGGGCCAAATGGAAAAAGGTTCAGGCGGGTGTAAAACAGGTCGTGCTGGTCAAGGGTGAGCCAGGCATTGGCAAGAGCTTCCTCATAAATCTGTTTTTGGAAGAAGTCGGACACGAAGCTGCCAGCGTTTTGCTGCTCCGCGGGTCGCCAATTTATGCACATAGCCCGTTGCATCCTATTCGAGAATTGCTGTTGCACCAGATACAAACGGAGTCCGACAACGAATCGGGCAGCACGCTTGCGAGGCTAAATGCTGTGACTGGGGCCACGCTTGACAGTGACGAGCGTCAGGCGATCGAAGACTTGCTTGCCGGTGTCGCAAAAACCCCAACGAAACTTGGGCCTAAAAAGAGAATGGTCAGCATTCTATCTTCCTTGTCCAAGCTGATCTTTGCTCGGGTCAAGGAAGGCCCGGTTCTGGTTGTGGCCGACGATATCCAATGGATTGATTCAGCGACCAATGATGCCTTGCTGCAGATCGCGGAGGAAGACGCAGGCGCGCCGCTCATGGTTCTTTTGGGGTGCCGGGACCGCGACCATCAGAAACTTGCGTCTTGGGTAGCCCATGAAGCGGTCGAGTTGGCGCCACTGAACCCGGACGTGTCCATGGCGATTATCAGTTCGCTGGATGGCAAGAACTGTTTGGATGCCAAGGCCCGGTCTACACTGGTCGAACGGTCCGAGGGAATGCCCTTGTTCCTGGTGGAATTGGCAAAGGTCATGCTAAGCGACCATGAGACCGATCAGGCGGGTGTTACCGGAGATGTTGTGTCACGCGTTCCCCTGACCCTCCACGAAAGCCTTCAGGCGCGTCTGGATACTGTGGAGGCTCCGACGAGACATCTACTACAGGTCGCGGCCGCACTGGGGGGGCCGTTTGGCCCCAACCTGCTCTCGGAGGTCCTGAACGTTCCGCTAGAGCAGATAAACTCTGGCTTGAACAGCGCGGTCCAGGCGGGGTTGCTGCATACGCTGGAAGAAAATCAGGATTATGTGTTCGAACACTCCCTGATCCGCGATGTTGCATATGGCAGCCAAATTCGCCGGGCAAAGACCGCGTTGCACGCCCGGGTGGCAAGCGTGTTGTCAATGGACGACAATAACAGGCCGCCCACATCTCCGGAAGTAATTGCCTATCATTGGACGCAAGCCGGCATGGTCCACCAAGCTACACCACTTTGGCGAAAGGCGGCGTCGCTCGCGCTCAGCCGCGGCGCTCCAAAAGATGCGGTCACGTTGTACTCGAAAGGATTGAAGCTGGTTGCGGACAACGCCGAAAGCGACGAGGTGTTGCGAAGACTGGCATTCGAAATGCATCTCGGGCTCGGTCAGGCGTCATATGTTGCCAGAGGACCGGCCGAAGAGAAAACGGTTAACGCTTTTCGGAATGCGTTATCACTGATCGATACGATCGACGATCTGGATCAGCGATGCCAGGTTATCTACGGCATATTCGCCGGGTTTCACTTTTCGTCACATTTCGACGCGGCAAGGGAACCGGCGCAGCACATGTTCCAACTCGCAACAGAAAAGGACCAGGACCGGTATCTTTGCCAGGCGCACAGGATGCTCGCCTACATCAACTTCTTTCTCGCGAATTTTCCCGAGATGAACCAGCACATTGATCAGTTAACTGTACACTACGAGAGAGAGTCAGCCCTAGCGATGATGACGAGATTTGGTTCCGATTGTTTGATCGCGGCGTTAGGATTTCGGGCCGTGAGCCTAGCACTAAAGGGGGATCATACCGCAACGACAAATTTGCTCTCGAACAACCTTGCGGCAGCACACTCTCTGGGACATCCGGCAACAATCGGATGGTCTTACACGGCAGAAATCTACGCCCATTGCTTTCTTGGAAATTTCGGAAAAGTGCTTGAACTGGCGGAAGTTGCCATTCCGTATTGCGAAACAAATGACGTTACAGCTTGGGGAGCCCATAGTCGGTTTCTCCGCATCTGGTCCGAGTCAAAGCTCTTTGGTGCGAGCAGCAGCACGATCCTGGAGATGAAAGATACATTGCATTTGGCGACCAAGGGCGTTGCATTGGCTGCTCCACTGTTTCGCGCGTTGCTGGCTGATACATTGCGTAGGACTGGAAGGCTGTCTGATGCAACAAAGGAAGCGCGCACGGCCTACGATTTTTGCAAGCGAAGCGGACAACGTGTTTTTCAACCCGCAGCGACGCAAGTGCTTGCTGACTGTTTAGAAGCCGACCAATCGGATGAGTCAGTGTACAGGACCGAAGCGAACCTGTTGTGTTCGGAACTTTGCCTGCAAATTGACTTTGTCGCAATGAATTCAGACTAGGCGTCCGTCAGCAGCTTGCTGGCCTGGACACAATGGGTCTGTTTGTACTGCCTGTTCTCCGCCCACGCCAATTAGCGTAGGTTGCAGGTCTCTTTTTACAAAGGAGTCACGCTGTGCTCGACCAAAAGGAGCAAAATGAGAGCTACCACAGACCCGAAACCCGGAAACCACATTATGACCTGGTCGTAGTGGGGGCCGGGATTGCGGGACTCAATGCATTGCATGCCGCTTCGGTTTATCTTCCCAAATCCGCGCGGGTATTGCTGGTCGATGAAAAGGCCAAGCCCGGTGGTATGTGGACTGTGGCTTATGACTACGTGCGTTTGCATCAACCTCATCCTCTTTTTACAGTTGGAAATATGCGGTGGAACTGGCGTAACCCAAGACAGTACCTTGCCGCGCGCGATGAAGTTCAGGCACATCTGGCCAGGTGCCTAGAGACAATAGGCCGCCTGCTAACGCTGGAGCAACTCTTCGGCCATGTTGCGACAGACATCAAAGAAGTCGTGAAATCCGGCCGATGGAGCGCGGAAGTTTATGTGCATCCGACGGGGCGTCCGCACGAGATCATCTGCGTCGAAGCAAACCGTGTCATACATGCATCCGGGTTCTACTATCAGGTGCCCGAGCGCATGTCGCTGTCGTCAAGACAAGTACTTTCAATCACGCCATCTGAACTTAGGGAGACACTTTCGACCTCTCCGAATGCCCCGGTCTACGTAGTCGGCGGCGGTAAAACGGGATTGGACACGGTTCTTGAAATATTGAACGAAAACAACGGCCGGCCTGTCTCGCTTATCAATGGGAACGGAACCTATTACCTGAACAGAACGAAGTTTTTTCCGACTGGAATTCGCAGGTGGGTCGGTGGAGCGTTAGCGGCACAGGTGTTTCGCGATTGCGTCATCCGGTTCGACGGCCACAACGAAGAGGTTGTGCGCAAGCATTTCATCGCGAATTACGCCACCAACCCAGACCCAAGAAGCATGAACTACATCTATGGCCTCCTTGCGGAAGATGAGAACCAGCGGATTGAAGCGGGTTTACGAGAAAAGATATGGGACTATCTCGACGATGTCGTTGACGCTGGATCCGGGCCGCAGATGGTAATGCGAAGCGGAAAACGTCTTGCAGTCGAACAAGGTTGTATCTTCGTTAATTGCACGGGCAGCCTGATGCGCAATGTACGCCCGGAAGATTGGAAACCATGCCTGTCGCCGAACGGCGTCTTACTATCTGTCAATACCCGTCACGCCATACATATTCTTACGACCTACGCAAGCTTTATGCTTTCTCATTTGTATTTTAACGGAAGCTTGCGGACATCCGGGCTGTATTTCCTTGATCTCGAGGCATTGCTTCGCAAAAGCAAGGTCGCATTCACAGCGGCCACCATGACACAATCGTATCACAACCTACTGTTGAGCCTCAAAAACCTAGACATGGATGCCCACAAATGCTTTGGCATTGATTTCAACCGTTGGTATCCGACGCCACGGCGTTTGCTGGTGCTGAATGCGATCAGAAAGAACGCTCGCGAAGACATACAACATTGCCGCAAATCGCTGGATGTTATCGTCGAACGGTTTGGCATAGTGGGTGGACAAATTGAGTAACTTTACTTCCGGCAGCTTGGTTAGCCGCAAGTTGCGCAAGGTCACGGCTGTGGGATTCATGATCAACAATCTTGGGCATTTGATGCGTCCAATAGGTCCGGTTCACGAGTGCCAGTTATTCAACACGCAGTCCATAGTCGTTGCGCCGCCTAATCAAGGGGAGTGGTAAATTCTAGGTCATGTTGACAAATGGCGGATCCAGAGGCGGATCGAAATGATATCTACGAAGCCAAGGAAGCTTTCGGCTGT
>NZ_JBXWQK010000014.1:0-72547 GCF_059612345.1 Ruegeria sp. CDSA020 | reverse complement strand
CATTCAATCCGTCGAAAACGAACCAAACCGCCCACATATCTCTTCAGTTATCCATCAATGTCAAAGAACAAAACACCCAGAGCCAAAAATCAGACCGTTGCGCCAATAACATCAGCGCGCCCGCCCAAATCATTCCCTAAGATGCCCACCGTCTCTCCGATGCGTCCGGCTGTCTCTCCAACCCGTCCCACCGTCTCTCCAGTGTGTCCCAAGCGCCTCAGCAGCGCCGGTGAAGGGGTATTTACGGATTAGGTCTGGGACCTGCAACCCCCAATCTGAAAAAACTTTGCATTTCTTAACAGAAACTTCTCTAGGTTAATGAAAACAACAGGTTAGCTTAATAATTCTCTCTTCCGAGCCGGTAACGGACCGCACGGAATGGGGGAAAGAACAGCCCCTGGGCGGAATCGTACCCAATGCTGGGTATGCGCCCGGAACCGGGGCAAACAAAACGCCGCCCGAGTCTCCTCGGACGGCGCAAATTCTGCGAAGGTCGCAGGCTTACTTCAGATCGAACCTGTCTGCATTCATGACCCTGTTCCAGGCCGAGACGAAGTCGCAGACAAATTTGCCTTCTGCGCCTGCCTGACCGTAGACCTCGACCAGAGCCCGCAGCTGCGAGTTGGAGCCGAAGACCAGATCGACGCGGGTACCGGTCCACTTGACCTCACCGCTGGCGCGGTCCCGACCCTCATAGACGCCCTTGCCCGCGGGTTTCCATTCGGTGCCCATGTCCAGCAGGTTGATGAAGAAGTCGGTGCTGAGCGTGCCGACGCGGTCGGTCAACACACCATGCTTGGTGTCACCAAAATTGGCTCCGATCACGCGCAGACCGCCAACCAATGCGGTCATTTCCGGCGCCGACAGAGTCAGCAGCTGGGCCTTGTCGACCAGAAGCTCTTCGGGTGAAACCGAATAATCCGTCTTCTGATAGTTGCGGAAGCCGTCGGCCTCGGGCTCGAGCACGGCAAAGCTGTCCACATCGGTCTGATCTTGCGTCGCATCGGTGCGGCCAGGTGTGAACGGAACCTCAACCTCCTGACCACCGGCCTTGGCGGCCTGTTCGACACCCACATTACCAGCCAGAACGATCACGTCGGCCAGAGACACTTTCTTGCCCCCGGATTGTGCGCCGTTGAACGTCGCCTGAACGCCCTCAAGCGCGGTCAGCGCCTTGGCCAGCTTCATCGGTTCGTTCGCGTCCCAGTCTTTCTGCGGAGCAAGACGGATACGTGCGCCATTGGCACCGCCGCGCTTGTCCGAGCCGCGGAAGGTCGAGGCCGAAGCCCATGCGGTCGAAACCAGCTCGGACACCGAGAGGCCAGTGGCCGCGATCTTAGCCTTCAGCTCGGCCACATCCGCGTCACCGATCAGCTCGTGATCCACGGCGGGGACATTGTCTTGCCACAGCAGTTCCTCGGCCGGAGATTCCTCGCCGATGTAATTCGAGCGCGGGCCCATGTCGCGGTGGGTCAGTTTGAACCATGCACGGGCGAAAGCGTCAGCGAATTCTTCCGGGTTCTCGTGAAAACGCTTTGAGATCGGACCATAGATCGGGTCCATGCGCATCGCCATGTCGGCGGTGGTCATCATGGTTTTGACCTTCTTCGACGCGTCATGCGCCGCCGGGGCCATGTCTTCTTCTTTGACATTCACCGGTTCCCAAATCCACGCGCCCGAAGGGCTTTTGGTCAGGTTCCAGTCATATCCGAACAGCAGGTCGAAATAGCCGTTATCCCATTGGATCGGATTTGCGGTCCAGGCGCCCTCTACCCCTGAAGTGGTGGTATCGTCACCCTTGCCGGACCCAAACTTGTTGATCCAACCAAAGCCCATCTCTTCGATCGGGGCGGCTTCGGGTTCGGGGCCGACCAGATCGGGATCGCCCGCGCCATGCGCCTTGCCGAAGGTGTGACCACCAGCAACCAGAGCAACGGTTTCCTCATCATTCATTGCCATCCGGCCAAAGGTGTCGCGGATGTCACGACCCGAAGCCAGAACGTTGGGCTCTCCGTCCGGACCTTCAGGGTTTACATAGATCAGGCCCATCTGCACTGCAGCCAGAGGGTTTTCCAGATCGCGCTCACCGGAATACCGGCTCTGCGGATTGTCGGTCGGGGCCAGCCATTCTGTCTCGGTTCCCCAATAGATGTCTTCTTCGGGGGCCCAGATATCGGCACGGCCGCCGGCAAAACCAAAGGTTTTGCCACCCATGGATTCGATGGCACAGTTACCTGCCAGGATCATCAGGTCAGCCCAGGAAATCTGGTTTCCGTATTTTTGTTTGATCGGCCACAGCAGACGACGCGCCTTGTCGAGGTTACCGTTGTCCGGCCAACTGTTGAGCGGCGCAAAACGCTGGTTCCCGGTCGAGGCCCCGCCACGGCCATCTGCCGTCCGGTAGGTGCCTGCACTATGCCAGGCCATCCGAATGAACAGACCACCATAATGGCCATAATCCGCCGGCCACCACTCCTGTGAATCCGTCATCAGCGCATATAGGTCTTCTTTCAGCGCCTTCATATCCAGCTTTTTGAACTCTTCAGCATAGTCGAAATCCGAACCCAGAGGATTCGAAGCTGCTCCGTGCTGGTGCAGGATCGACAGGTTTAGCTGGTTCGGCCACCAATCCCGGTTGGAACGGGTTCCAGCGCCGTGCATCACAGGGCATCCGCCTGCTTTGGGGTTATCACTTCCGTCCATATCGGTCTCCAATCCTAGCTAATATCCGGCGATCTTGCGCAGTGAAATTCGTGGTAATCAAGAACACAGATTCAAGACACGTCTTCCTCATCCATATACGCTGAGCATCTGGCAAGGGTATCGGTATTCCTGAAGTCCTGACCTAGTCAGAAATAGCAAATTGCACTCATGCATAAAAGTTTTGTTTAATGATGAAAACCATAGGAAATAATTATGAAGAGAACATCCCCGGATCCCGTGCAATCGGAACAATTTTCAGATCCCTGAATAACCTTGGGTCACATATAGACCACAGCCCTTGTTTTTCATCCGTATGCGACCACTGTCTTTATGAACGACACGAGCGCGGGTTCTTTTGTTCGGATCCGCGCCTAATACAGATTGACCGGCGTATTTGACTGCCGGTTCCGAAAATTTTTGGAGTCTGAATGCAATTTGATTATGTAATTGTCGGCGCAGGATCCGCCGGTTCGGTTCTTGCCGGTCGTCTGAGCGAAGATCCTGGAATACGTGTCTGCCTTCTTGAAGCCGGAAACGGCGGCAACGGCATGCTTACCAGATTGCCCGCGGCAACAGTGGCCTCGCTGCCGGGGCGGCCGAAAATCAACAACTGGGCATTTGAAACCGTGGCCCAACCGGGGCTGAACGGCCGCAAAGGATATCAGCCGCGCGGCAAGACGGTGGGCGGGTCCAGCGCGATTAACGCAATGTTGTACGTCCGGGGTCAGCGTCAGGACTATGATGGCTGGGCTGAACTGGGCTGTGCCGGTTGGGACTGGGACAGCGTCCTTCCCTATTTCAAGATGTCCGAACATAACGAAGATGGCGCCGACGACCATCACGGCGACAGCGGCCCTCTGCACGTGTCAAACCAGAAACAGCCGCGCCCGATCACGCTTGCCTTTATTGAAGCTGCCGAACAGATGCAGCACCGCCGAAGCCGGGACTTCAACCGGGGCGATAACGAGGGCGTTGGTCTGTATCAGGTCACACAGTTTCACGACCCCTCGAAGAATGGTGAGCGATGCTCGGCAGCGGCAGCCTATGTCTTTCCGGTCATGGACCGCCCAAACCTGACGGTCATTACCGACGCCCATGCCAAAGAGCTGACCTTTGAAGGAAAGCGGGCCACCGGTGTGGTGTACAGGAAAAAGGCGAAAGGTGCGGATATCACTGTCTCCGCCAGGCGCGAGGTTCTGGTTTGCGCCGGTGCACTTCAAACTCCGCAGTTGTTGCAGCTATCCGGGATTGGTGCCGCTGATGATCTGGTCAAACATGGGATCAAGGTGCGGCACGACCTGCCGGGCGTTGGCAAGAACCTGCAGGACCATCTGGATTTCACGCTGCTCTATAAAACCCGGGACACCAACACATTCGGCATCGGTGTCGCTGCCGCACTGAATTTGGCAGGACATATTTGGCGCTGGCGTAAGACCGGTAAGTCGATGGCGGCCACGCCATTTGCCGAGGGCGCCGCGTTTCTGAAAACCTCCCCGGCTTTGGATCGCCCCGACATCCAGCTGCACTTTGTCATTTCCTTGGCCGATGATCATGCAAGGAAGCTGCATTATGGCTATGGGTTCGGCTGCCATGTGTGCAAATTGCGCCCCGAAAGCCGTGGCACGGTCGGGCTGCACAGCGCCGATCCCTTTGCCGCTCCGGCCATTGATCCGGCTTACCTGTCCGATGACCGCGATCTGGACACGCTGATCAAGGGCGCGCGTATGACCAAAGACATTCTGCACGCGCCGGCCTTCAGCAAGTTCCGCCACAAAGCGATGTACGGAACCGACGACGCACAGACCGATGCGGATTGGGAACATCACATTCGGTCCCGGGCCGACACGATCTATCACCCGGTCGGGACCTGCAAAATGGGCGTGGATGAAATGGCCGTGGTTGACCCCGAGCTGCGCGTGCGCGGGATCGAAGGGCTGCGCGTGGTCGATGCCTCGGTCATGCCGACGCTGGTGTCGGGAAACACCAACGCTCCGACCATCATGATCGCCGAGAAAGCCGCCGACCTGATCAAAGCCGCCGCCCGATAAGGGCTCAGCCGTCTTTCATCAGGGCCTGCAGCCCAGCGCGGTAATCCGGGTACAAAAGCCGGATACCCAGCTCATCCTTGATCCGGTCATTCCTGACCCGCTTGTTTTCATTATAGAAACTGCGGGCCATCGGGGACATATCGGCCTGGTCGAACGGAACCGCAGCGGGCAGAGGCAGGCCTTGCAGTTCAGCCGCATAGGCGATGACATCCTGTGGCGGCACCGGCTCATCGTCACAGACATTGTAGATCGCACCCGGGTTCGGCGATGCCATCGACGCCGCAAGCACCTGCGCGATGTCCGCTACATGGATGCGCGAGAACACCTGCCCCGGTTTGATTATGCGGCGCATTCCCACCCGTTTAAGTTTGGAAAATGGGCCGCGCCCGGGGCCATATATCCCGGCAAGGCGAAAGATGTGGACGGGCAGGCCCGGAATGTCTTGCCATTGTGTCTCGGCCCGGACGCGCCACCTGCCGCGCTCGGCCATTGGTGAAGGAAGGGTCGCCTCGTCCACCCACCCGCCTTTGTGGTCCCCATAGACTGCGGTAGTGGAAAGGTATCCGACCCAATCGAACTGACCTGCGCGGTCAGCGATTTCGTCGCCAAGCGCCGCCAGCACCGGATCTCCGCCCGCATTCGGCGCGGTCGAAATCAACAGATGTGTTACCCCGTCCAAATCAACCTTCTGACCGGGCCAGATCACCGGTTTGGCACAGGATGCGCGGACCGCACCCGATTGCGCCGGATCGCGCGTAGTTCCGAATACGCGCCAACCCGCCGGTTCAAGATGCCGCGACAGGGCCTGCGCCGAATATCCGTGACCGAATGAAAAGAGTGTCTTAACCATATCCTTCTTGATGATCGCCAATGGTCCAAGATGCAAGCACCCGCACTGGATACTTGATTCGAATCCCCACATACGCCTTTCATGAGTCATGAGTACAAAATCGCCCGACCTGCATGCAGCTTATGCGCTAGACAGCCCCGAGGACCACAAACGGCTTTATGCCGAATGGGCTGGCGACTATGATGACGGTTTTGCGGCGCGCGAGGACTATCAGTTGCATATCCACACCGCCCGCGCCTTTGTCAGCGCCGGGGGACAGGGTCCGGTTTTGGATGTCGGTGCAGGCACCGGGCTTTGCGGTGCGGTGCTGGCCGGGTTGGGCGTTGGCCCAATCGACGCCACCGATATCAGCGCCGAGATGCTGGATCAGGCCCTGCGCAAAGACATCTACCGCGACGCGATTGAGGCTGACCTGAACCAGGGCATTCCGGTCCCGCGCGACAGCTATTCGGGCATTGTGTCCTCGGGCACATTTACCCATGGCCATCTCGGCCCCGAGGCCCTGCCCGCGCTGTTGAACGTGGCCCGGACAGGCGCGCAATTCGCTCTGTCGATTAACGCGAAACACTACGAATCTCTGGGATTTGCTGACGCACTGCACCAGCTTGCCCATGGGCAGATACAAAACCTGTCCCTGCCCGAAGTTCGAATCTACGGCGACCTGGCTGCCGGGCCCAACCGGGACGATACCGCCCTTATCGCAATGTTCGAGAAGATCTGATCTTAGCAAAGTGCCTGGGCGACCTGATTAACGCCCCATTCTGGAATGCCTTGCAGTTAGTGATCATAGTGTCGAGCGTCCAATTATGGTACCATATTGAGATTATTTCGTTCGTTTGAGGATACTCATGGCACTTATTCATTACGTAGATCTCGCAGACAGCCCTGCTGCTTTTAATTCCGACAACTTCATCCGGTTGCGTCCAACACATGGTGATAGTGAACCGACCAACGCCCTTACAATCCGCATTGACAAGAAGAGGTTTCACTCAGGCTCAACATCCGAAGATATCATTTCGCAACTGATGGCCGCCACTGCTCTGATCAAGCTGACGACACCCGTGGGCAAGCCTGTCTGGATCGGCAAGGACAGGCTGATCGACATTGTGCAATCGTCCCCAAGCCTGCATCACCCAGAAACCAATTCTGTCCTGACGCTTCACGTCAAGAATGAACCAACCAACGGCCCCTCAATTGATCAGCAGGTTCGCGAAACAGTTGCCGAGGTCGAGGCGTTGTTCAACGGTTCGTAGTTCCGCTCAGCGCCCTTTCCAGACCGGGTCGCGTTTCTCGGCAAAGGCGCGCGCGCCTTCGAGATTGTCTTCAGAACCATATAGAATGTCCACCGTCGGCAACTGCCGCCCGGTGATCCGGTTCATGGCATCCTGAAACTTGGAATCTTCGGCGTCGCGCACGATCTCTTTGATCGCCGCGTAAACCAGCGGGGGGCCGCTGGCCAATAAACGGGCCAGTTCCCATGCCCGGTCTAAAAGCTGATCACCTGGGACGATCTCGTTGATCAGGCCCCACCCTTTTGCCTCAACCGGATCGAACCAGCGGCCAGTCAGCAGCAGTTCCATCGCGATATGGTAGGGGATGCGTTTTGGCAACTTTACACTGGCCGCATCGGCCACGGTGCCCGACCGGATTTCGGGCAGGGCAAAGCTGGCATGCTCTGCAGCGATGATCATATCCGCACTCAGCGCCAGTTCCAGCCCGCCACCACAGGCAATCCCGTTCACCGCAGCGATGACAGGCTTGTTCATATCCCGCAGTTCCTGCAGCCCGCCAAAACCGCCGACTCCATAATCTCCGTCCACGGCGTCTCCGTCCGCGGCGGCCTTCAGGTCCCACCCCGGGCAAAAGAACTTTTCGCCACCACCGGTCAGGATGGCCACGCGCAACTCTGGATCATCGCGGAATTCGCGGAACACTTCACCCATGATCCGGCTGGTGGCCAGATCAATGGCATTTGCCTTGGGTCGGTCCAGAGTGACCTGCAGAATCGCGCCATCGCGCTTGGTTTTAACCGGGTTCATATACGTGCCTTTCGGATCAGAGCATCCACGGCCACAGCGCCATCGGGATTGCAGATGAGTGGATTGATTTCAACTTCGCTGACATGGGCTGCATTGGCAATAACATAGGCTTGCACAGCCTCGGCTGCATTCAGGATCGCCTCGGTATCCGCCGCCGGTTTACCGCGATACCCCGCAAGCAACGGCGCACAGTTCAGCTTGCCCAGCGCCTGACGGACCGCGTCCCGGGATGACGGGATCAGCACTGAAACACTGTCGCGCAGAATTTCGGTCAGCACGCCTCCAGCCCCTAGCGTCAGAACATAGCCATGGGCCGGATCACGGGTGACGCCGATCAATAACTCGGCAACACCGCCTTGGGCCATCTCTTCGATCAGAACTTCGTCGGTTCCAAGCTCGGTCGCAACCGCGCTCAGATCGTCCAAGCCGACGCCAAGGCGCACCGCACCATGTTCGGATTTATGCGCAAGCCCGACGCCCTTGACCGCGAAAGGCGCGGTCAGATTCGATGCAGCATGCGCAGCCTGGTCCGGACGCGTCACTACGGATTGAGGAATCCGCAGACCATGATCTGCCAGCGCCCGTTTGGCCTCTGCTTCGGTCAAGACATGGTCTGCCTCAGCCTGCGAGGGCAACAGTACCGGATCAGCCGGTGCCGCAACCGGCCGCGCGGCGGCCTCAACCGCAGCCAAGGCTTCATGCAGACCGGCAAAGGGCACCACACCGCCGTCCAGCAGGCGCTGCGCCACATCCTCGGGCATCAGTTCGGGCAATGTCGCGGCAACGGCAAAGGGTCGCCCGGTCCGGGCAGCGCAGTTCAACGCCGCTTGGGTGGCGCACTCCCAATCCGACGCGTCGGTATGAGGATAGTCGACAATCGCAATGGTTATGGCCTGTTCCGGCCCGGTCATCGCCGACCACGCGCGGGTCATCGCTTCGGTATCGCGCCATATATAGGTGTGGTAGTCCAGCGGGTTCGCCAACGCCACCATGGGCCCCAAAGCTGCGCGCAGGTCAGCTTGCTGCACCTTGGTCAATGGCGGGAAATGCAGATCGCGTCCCTCGGACATATCTGCGGCTAGGCTGGCTTCACCGCCCGAGCAGCTGATGGTACCCAACCCGCTGCCGCGCAATCGTCCCGTAACATGCAACAGCTTCAGACATTCCAAAAAGCTGGGAATGTCGTCCAACCGTGCGATTCCCAACCGGTCCAAAAAAGCCTGCGCGCCCGCATCACTACCTGCCAAAGACGCGGTATGCGAAATCGTCGCCGCCTGCGCATGGGACGAGCGGCCCATTTTCAAAGCAACGACCGATACGCCCCGTCTGCGTGCCTTGTCGGCCAAAGCCTCCCATTTTCGCAGATCGCCAAACCCCTCGATATGAACACCGATAGCGGTGATCCGGTCGTCGTCCAGAAGTGTTGAGGCAACGTCAGCCTGATGTGTCTGCGCCTGATTCCCGCAGGTCAGCATGAACGCCAGCGGCAGGGCCCGGCGTTGCATGGTCATGTTGATTGCAATATTCGAACTTTGCGTCAGGATCGCTACGCCTCGTTCCACCGGTTGCATCCCATGCTGATCCGGCCAGACTGCGACTTGATCCAGCCCGTTGACGAAACCATAGCAATTGGGACCCAGAACAGGCATTTCCCCGGCGGCTGCAATCAACTGGTCCTGCAGATCGGCGCCCAGATCATCCTCGGCTCGCGCCTCGGTGAACCCCGACGCGAAACAAACCGCACCCCCTGCCCCGATCGCTGCCAGCGCCTGAACCGCCTCGATTGTTGCATGACGATTGATGCCCACAAAGGCCACATCCGGGGCCGTGGGCAAATCCTCGAGCCGCGCAAAAACGCGCTCTCCGGCGACCTCGGCGGCTTTGGGGTGGACCGGCCAGATATCGCCTTGAAACCCGAACTTGCGCGCCTGTTGAATGACTGACGTGCACCAAGCCCCACCACCGATCACAGCAATGGAGCTGGGGTTCAACGCCCGTGCCAGCGCCGTTGTCATGCGCCAAGTGCCCGCAACAGCTCACGACTGATGATGTGACGCTGAATCTCGCTGGTACCGTCCCAGATGCGTTCGACACGCGCATCGCGCCAGAACCGTTCCAGCGGGTAATCGTCCATCAGCCCCATGCCGCCATGTACCTGAATCGCGGCGTCAGTCACCCGTGCCAGCATTTCGGACGCATAGAGCTTGGCCGAGGCAATCTCGCGGTTTGCAGGCAGCCCTTTGTCCAGCCGGTCGGCCGCTGCCAGCGTCAACAGGTCAGCGGCATCGATTTCGGTGATCATGTCAGCGATCTGGAATGACACGCCCTGGAACTTGCCGATTTTCTGACCGAATTGTTCACGCGTGGCTGCATAGTCCAGCGCATAGTCAAAGGCGCGACGTGCGCGTCCGACCGACATGGTCGCCACGGTGATGCGGGTGGCATATAGCCAGGTATTCATCACCTCGAACCCGCCATCGACCTCGCCCAACACCTGACTGTCGGGCAGGCGACAATCGTCAAAATCCAGGACCATGTTCTTATAGCCCCGGTGGCTGACCGATTTATACCCGTCCCGGATGGTAAATCCCGGCGTGCCGCGATCCACAAGAAAGGCTGTGATCCGTTTCTTTGGACCTTTTGGCGTCTGATCTTCACCCGTCGCGATGAAAACGATGATGAAATCGGCATGCTCCGCGCCCGAGATGAAATGTTTGGTCCCGTTGACGACCCAATCTCCGCCGTCTCGAACTGCGGCACATTTCATACCACGCACATCCGAACCTGCACCTGGTTCGGTCATCGCCAGTGCATCCATCCTTTCGCCCCGAACTGCGGGCATCAGATAGCGTTCGACTTGCTCGCCCTCGCAGGCCATCAGGATGTTTTGCGGACGGCCAAAGAAGTGGTTCAAGGCCATCGATCCCCGGCCCAGTTCGCGCTCGACCAGTGCAAATTCCCGATGGTTCAGCCCGGCACATCCGACGCTTTCGGGAAAATTGCAGGCATAGAAACCCAATTCAATTGTCTTGCGCTTGATCTCATCCGCTATTTCCTGCGGAACTTCGCCGGTACGTTCAACCAGCTCTTCATGTGGATAGATCTCTTTCTCGACGAAACTGCGAACAGTCGCGGCGATCATCTCTTGCTCGTCGGTCAGGCCATATTGCATCTGCGGTCTCCACATCTGGGGCTCGCGATATCGTGGCCCGGGTTGCAAAGTTCATCGTGCAGAAATAGACGTTAACCATGCGAAGATGGACAAAATCGCCTGCCGCGATGCAGCAATTCGGGGTCCTGCTTTTTGATGGGTTTTCAAACCATTGCCTTGCCAACACGGTCGAACCCCTGCGTGCGGCCAATTCGCTGGCCGGACGAAAACTGTATGACTGGGAATTCCTGTCGCTGACAGAAGGGCCGGTCACATCATCCTCGGGGTTGCAGGTTACGCCGCACGCAAGACTGCAATCTGCCCGCGGCGGTACATTGATGGTGATGCCATCCTATGGGTTTCGCGCGCATGGCGGCTGGCCGACGCTGACCGGATTGCGATCCGCCGCAAATCGCTATGACGTTCTGGCTGGGCTGGATACTGGAAGCTGGCTGCTGGCGCTGGCCGGACTGCTGGACGGGTATCGCGCCACCATCCATTGGGAAGAGCTGACCAGCTTTACCGAGCGGTTCCCCGAGATCGACGCCCTGCGCGAGCGCTATGTCATCGACCGGAACCGCATCACCTGTTCCGGCGCCATGGCCGCGTTTGACCTTGTGCTGCATCTGATCGGTCAGGACCATGGGCAGGCGCTGGCCCTTGAGGTGGCGCAGCTGTTCATGACCCGCGATTCCGCGCGGTCGCATTCCGGCGGGGCCGGGGCGACCACCGGCTATGTAAACAAGGCCCTGGCGCTGATGCAGGAAAATTTGGAAACCCCGCTGCCCATTACGGATATCGCCAGACAGGTCGGACGCTCACACAAGGCATTGTCGACACGAATGCAGGCCGAACTGGGTGCGGGTCCGGCTCAGGTCTATCGCCGCTTGCGCCTGAATTTGGCGCGGAAGCTGGTGGCAGAAACCGACCTGACTGTCAGCGAGATCGCCCTGCGGGCCGGATACGACGATCCCAGCGCCTTGACCCGCGCCTTCCGCGCCGAATTCGGGATCACACCGCGCGCCCTGAGAGTCGGTTAAGTATACATCTGCTTTTTATAAGCCCGCGTCCGCGTCGTCGCCTCGGCAGAACCGTCATGATAAGTGCCAAACCACTTGTCGAACGGAATCTCGGACGTGCCATAGTTGCACTCGAAATACCGGTGATGCAGTTGGTGAAAGAAGTCGCCTGCACGGGCGGCCTCGGTGTCCCCAGCTTTTAGCTTTTCGAACCCGGAATGGGACAGGACCGGGCTGACCTGCTGAAAATAGGCGTGGAACAACAGATGCATCGGATGCGACGGCACGATCAGATGAATGAAATATGTGGTGAAGTACAACAGGTTCTCAAACCAGTGGTTTGATATTCCAGACCACGGCCCGATATTAACGTTCCGGTGGTGCACGGCATGGACGTGTTTGTAGAGTTTCGGGTGATGCTCTAGTCGATGCACCCAATAGAAATGCAGCCCTGACCACATTGGGATGAGCAACATCCAGATCACAAACCAGATCGGAGCCGCGGACCATGTAACGGTGGGAACATAGCCGTTGGCCATCGCCCAGTAGATACCCCATTGGTAATTCGTGGCGACGGTCATGGCGCTGCCCAAGGTCCACCAGATATTGTCCCAGACCTGATTGCGAAAAGTGAAGTTCCCGTTATCCCGGGTCAGGTCCCGGCGGTCGAATTTCTTGTACATGCCCTGCCCCTTGCGCATGTACAGCCACCAGTGCAGCCCGCCCGCGACCAGAATTTGTGGCATCATGTTCAGCAACCAGATACGGAACATCCAGCCGGGCTGAAAGGCCTTCATAGTCTCTAATGCAGGGAAAAACAGCACATAGACCGTTACAGTAAGCCCCATGCACAGCGTCAGAGAGGTGATTTGCAGCCACGCGCCACCATACCACCTCAACACCGCTGATGGGCGGGGTGGCCAGTTGAACAACGGGTTCAAAGCCACCGGCCCCTGAGGGTGATAGTGCCAGCGGGCTGCTTCGGGATTTTGATCAGAATCCGTCATCCGGTTATCTCGTCAGCTTGCGTAATCCGAGCCTTCAGCATCCAACAGCGCTTTGATCTCACGCAGATGTGCCTCGGCCTGATCGGGATAATCTTCCAACTCCTGCGCGGTCTTTTCCGCAATCTCGTCTGACAAAACGCGCAGTGGTTGGCCCGTCTGTAAGGCACGGATATACGTTTCAGCAGCGCGTTCGAAATAATAGAGTCTATTAAAGGCATCTGCCGGGTTACTACCCAAAATCAAAACCCCATGATTACCCATGATCATGACTTTCTTTTTGGGGTCTGCCAGCATGGTTGCGCAACGTTCCCCCTCGCTTTCGAAAGCAAGTCCACCAAATTCGTGATCGACCACATAACGGTTGTAAAACGTAGTGGTGTTCTGATCGATCGGCGGCAATGTGCTGTCGGCCAACGAGGCCAGAACCGTGGCAAAGATGGAATGCACATGCATTACACAGCGGGCATGAGGACAGTGCCGGTGAATCGAACCATGCAGGCCCCATGCAGTTGGGTCCGGTGCGCCGGGTTGGGTCATGACATCAGCGTCTTTGGCATCCAGAAAAAGCAGGTTCGATGCTATTACTCGTGCAAAATGCATCTGATTGGCGTTCATCAAGAATTGTGTGCCGTCCTGATTCACCGCCAAGCTAAAATGGTTTGCGACCCCTTCGTGCATATTCAGACGTTCAGCCCATCGAAATGTAGCCGCCAGATCCACACGTTCAGGCCAATGGTCAATATTGGGGCGCAAGCTGGCAACGCTCATTTCCGTCTCCTGTCAGCGGATTGCTTGATTGGAAAATCGTGCCCGCAGTAGAAAAAATTGACCAACGAAAAAATCGCGCCTATTTCATAAGCTGAACTAATGGCCAGGTTATGCCCATGCAAAAACAGCTGCCCCCGTTGGGTTGGCTTCGGACTTTCGAGGCCGCGGCCCGCCATTTGTCCTTTACCGCGGCAGCGCGCGATCTAAACATGACACAAAGTGCAGTCAGCCAGCAAATCAAGTCGCTTGAGGCCTATCTTGGCCAACCGCTTTTCCTGCGCCGTCCCCGCGCACTTGAATTGACCGGGGCCGGGATCAGCTATCTCCCTGTCGTGCGTGAGGCATTTCGCACATTACTGCGCGGAACGCGGGCCGTGACCGGGGCCCAGCAGAACGCGGTGCAGGTACAATGCAACATCACTTTTGCGGTCAACTGGCTGGCCCCCCGCCTTCCAATGTTTCAGGCCGAACACCCGTCTGTACAGCTGAACATATTCACCGAGTTGTGGGAGCCCCGGGAAATGGCGGAGGGGGCTGCGGTAGAAATTCGATTTTCGCTCAGACCTTCGGACACGGTGCGAACCGAACTGCTGCGATCCGATCATTATTATCCGGTTTGCGCGCCGGGCTATGAGGTGTCGCTGGATACACTACAGCGAATCCCCTTGTATGACTGCTCAAACCTGCTGTCGAATTGGCAGAATTGGATCGAAGATCAGGGTCTAATTTGGGAAAATCCTCCGATCACATATTCCACCACCTATCTGGTCAGCCTGTCGGTTGCGATGGCCGGGGGTGGCTTGTGCCTGACGCATGACACAATCGCGCGCGACTTGATTGATGAAGGTCGATTGGTTGCACCATTCGAATATCGCGCAGTTGTACCAGAGGCCTATTACCTGTTGCTGTCGCCTCAGGCAGAAGAGTCACCAGGAGCGATTGCCTTTGCCGAATGGGTCCGGCGCGAGATTGCGAAAACGTTCCCTGGCTAGGCCGTGGCTCTCCTGCCTAGCATAGCGGCTCTTACGGGACCTTCACGGGGCTAGGCACAACAGCGCTGACGCGCTGCATGACGGAATCATGATAACTGCCGAGCAGGGGTTGCACCTTTCCGTGCGTTCGGGAAAGTTGGGCCATGGAATTCACACCTTTCCCAAGCTGGCCCGATACCGCCCCCCGTCTGATCGCTGTCGCCGCAGGGCGTCAAGCCGCTGACCTTGTTGTCCGCAGCGGGATCTGGGTTAACGTGCACAGCCGCGAAGCCCTGCCCGATCATGACATCGCGATTGTCGATGGACGTATCGCCTATGTTGGCCCCGATGCTTCGCACTGCGTCGGCCCGAACACCCGGATCATCGAGGCAAAGGGGCGGTATATGCTGCCCGGCCTGTGCGACGGGCATATGCATATCGAATCAGGAATGCTGACCCCGGCCGAATTTGCGGGGGCCGTTATCCCTCATGGCACGACAAGCATGTTCACTGACCCGCACGAAATAGCCAACGTGCTGGGCCTGGACGGCGTTCGTATGATGCATGACGAGGCGCTGATGCAGCCCGTTAACATTTTCACCCAGATGCCTTCTTGCGCGCCATCGGCGCCAGGGCTTGAGACCACCGGTTATGAGATCACCCCCGAAGACGTGGCCGAGGCGATGAACTGGCCGGGCATCATCGGACTGGGCGAGATGATGAATTTCCCAGGCGTCATTCATGGCGATCCCAAGATGCTGGCCGAGATTGCCGCGACCCAACGGGCAGGGAAAACCGTTGGCGGGCACTATGCTTCGCCTGATTTAGGGCCTGATTTCGCAGCTTATGTCGCAGGCGGCCCTGCCGACGACCACGAAGGCACCTGCGAGGCCGATGCCATCGCGCGGGTGCGTCAAGGGATGCGGTCGATGATGCGATTGGGATCGGCCTGGTATGACGTGGAAACTCAGATCACCGCCATCACCGAGAAAGGGCTGGATCCGCGCAACTTCATCCTGTGCACGGATGATTGCCATTCTGGTACCCTGGTCAATGAAGGGCATATGAACCGCGTGGTGCGCCATGCGATTGCCTGCGGCTGTGATCCGTTGATCACGTTGCAGATGGCGACCATCAACACAGCCACGCATTTCGGGTTGGAGCGCGATATCGGCTCGATCACGCCCGGGCGCCGGGCGGATATCATCCTCAGCTCGGACCTGAAGGACCTGCCCATCGAGCTTGTCATAGCGCGCGGCCAAATCGTGGCTGAGGACGGCAAGATCACTGTGGACTGCCCGCATCTGAATTGGCCTGCAGCCGCTCGAAACACCGTGCATCTGGGCCATGCCCTGACCAGCGCGGATTTTCAGATCGAGGCCCCCAAAGGGGCGAACCGCGTTCAGGCCAATGTGATTGGTGTGGTCGAAAACCAGGCCCCGACCAAAGCGTTAAAAGCCGAACTGCCCATCATTGGCGGCCTGGTTGAAGCCGAGGGTGAGGTCTGCCAGATTGCGCTTGTCGAACGCCACCGCGCAACAGGCGGGGTCACAAACGCCTTTGTCTCGGGGTTTGGATATCAGGGGCGCATGGCAATGGCTTCGACCGTTGCCCACGACAGTCACCATATGATTGTTGTTGGGACCGACCGCGAACAGATGGCCCTTGCCGCAAATCGGCTGGCCGAGATCGGCGGTGGCATCACCATTTTCCGAGACGGTGAGGAACTGGCGCTGGTGGAACTGCCCATCGCTGGACTGATGTCTGATAGCCCGGCAGCCGAAGTGGCCGCCAAGGCCGAACAAATGGTTCGGGCGATGCAGGCCTGTGGCTGTAAACTAAACAACGCCTATATGCAGCACTCATTGCTGGCCCTGGTGGTGATCCCTGAATTGCGGATCTCGGATGTCGGGCTGGTGGATGTGCGCAAATTTGAAAAGATCGATCTTTTGGAAGCCCTTGCATGACAATAATACGAGCACCTAAGGCCCCCGCGCCCGAGAACTTCACCGATCCCGCAGCCGCGGTCGCAAGGTTGGAAGAACTGTACGAGCAAGCCACCAGCTTCCTGTGCGAGAACTTTGCCAATGTGATCGAGCACGGAGCACCAACTGAACGCTTCAGAGCCTATTACCCGGAAATTCGCATCAAAACCTCCTCCTATGCGCGGGTCGACAGCCGGCTAAGTTTTGGTCACGTCTCGGAACCGGGCATCCACTCGACCACTGTAACGCGGCCAGATCTGTTCCGGTCCTATTTGACCCAACAGATTGCCCTATTGATCAGAAACCATGACCAGCCGGTCACGATCGGGGCCTCGGACACACCCATTCCGGTTCATTTCGCCGTGGCCAACAATCCTGATCTGATCGTTCCGCATCAGGGCGCCGCCGGATTTACCCTGCGCGATGTATTCGACGTACCGGACCTGACAACCACCCATGACGACATCGTCAATGGCGTCCATGACCACGAGGAAGAAGACGGCCCGCTGTCTTTGTTTACTGCGCAAAGGGTTGACTATTCACTGGCCCGGCTGGCGCATTACACTGCGACTGATCCCAGTCATTTCCAGAACCATGTGCTGTTCACCAACTATCAGTTCTACGTCTCGGAATTCGAAAACTATGCACGCGCGCAGCTGGCCGAACCAGACAGTGGCTATACCAGCTTTGTCTCGACCGGAAATGTCGAGATCACCACCGAAGGCGGAGCGCTGGAACAACCCCTGAAGCTGCCGCAGATGCCGACCTATCACCTAAAGCGGGCGGATGGATCGGGTATCACGCTGGTCAACATCGGTGTCGGTCCGTCGAACGCCAAAACCGCGACCGATCATATCGCCGTGCTACGCCCGCATGCCTGGCTGATGGTTGGCCACTGCGCCGGGCTGCGCAACACACAAGCATTGGGCGATTTTGTTCTGGCCCATGCCTATCTGCGCGAAGACAAGGTTCTGGATGATGACCTGCCAGTCTGGGTGCCGATTCCGCCTTTGGCCGAGGTTCAGGTTGCGCTGGAACAGGCTGTAGCCGAGGTCACCGAGCTGGAAGGTTATGAGCTGAAACGGGTCATGCGCACAGGCACCGTCGCTTCGGTCGATAACCGCAACTGGGAACTGCGTGACCAGTCCGGCCCGGTACAGCGGCTCAGCCAATCACGGGCAATCGCGCTGGATATGGAAAGCGCGACCATTGCCGCCAACGGCTATCGGTTCCGTGTTCCCTATGGCACGTTGCTCTGTGTTTCAGACAAGCCGCTGCACGGCGAATTAAAGCTTCCTGGCATGGCCTCTGCCTTCTATACCACGCAGGTCAGCCGCCATCTCGCGATCGGAATTCGTGCAATGGAGCACCTGAGGGGCATGCCGCTGGAGCGCCTGCACAGCCGGAAATTGCGTTCCTTTGATGAAACGGCCTTTCTCTGAAGCAAAAAAGCAACGAATTCCCCCTATTTTTAGGGTTTTCGACGCTACTATTCGTTGTGTTCACCTACAATATCCCGTTACAGTTACGCGGTGAGGCCCTATTTATCGGGCACGTTAAGGAGACCAAGAAATGGCAAAGCCTATGACAAAGACTCAGCTGGTTGCTGCTCTCGCTGAGGAAATGGGAACCGACAAGAAAGCTGCGAACACTGCGCTGGAGGCCATGACCGGCCTGATCACCCGCGAAGTGTCGGCGGGCGGCGCGGTGACCCTGCCTGGTGTCGGCAAAATCTACTGTCGCGAGCGCCCCGAGCGCATGGTGCGTAACCCTGCCACCGGCGAGCAGTTCAAGAAAGAAGCCGACAAAGTGGTCAAAATGACCATTGCGAAGGCGCTGAAGGACAGCGTGAACGGCTGATCCCAGCTTTCACCGCAAAACGATCAAGGGCCGCCGCTTGGGGGCCCTTTTTCTTTTACCCCCCTATTGAAGCCAGTTTTTTATAAGGATTTGGGAGGCCGGCCGTGGTCAGACTGGTGTTATGCAATCTGAGATCAGCGAAGAATAAACGTAGCGCCGCGCTCATTGGCTGGGTGCGCAACAGGACCGGTGGCCTAAGCTGGCGAATGCCACAAATTCGCGAGGCTGGCCCCGTCACAGAGCAAGAACGGACAATATCCGGTCGACTTTCGGACCAGTAATTTGTTTTGCCGCACTCGCCCCAAAAGAAATTCATTCTCGGCGATGGATGTTTTGATTGGCTCATCCGAACCAATTTTTAGTCATGTGTCACCTTTCTAAGCGAGTGAATTGTCTAAAGTTCGGAAAATAAATGATTTCATTAGATATCTTGGCGACCCCGGCAGGATTCGAACCTGCAACCTGCCCCTTAGGAGGGAACCGTTCATAGCGTTATTCCTTCTTTGATTTCTGCTGCTTGGGTATTTGTACAGGGCCTTCCTGTACATGGTTTGTACGAAACCGGGCTCTGACATCGGCCTCATCAGACTCTGCATGGGCATAGATGCGCATGGGCAAATTAGGGTCTGACCAGCGCCCAGCCTTGGCTGCTGTGACTGGATCGACGCCTTGGCGCACAACCAGTTCCGTGAAGAATCCGTGCCGCCCTGCCGGGTGGGCTGAAAGGTAAGGGATACCCGCGCGCTTGCAGATCGTCTTCCAGCGGGTGTTGTAACCGGTGGAGCTGCCATAGCCGAAAACGCGCGCCTTCATCAGCTTGCCGGTCTTTCGGTTCTTCGGGCGTTTAGGTGGCAACGCGAGAAGTTCGTCCATCATCTGCGGTGAGACAGTGATCCAACTCTCCGGATGGCCCTTTTGCGCTTTCACGCGAACTTTGTTTTCGTGCGGTCGAAGGTCATCAGGCTCCAATGACACGGCCTGATCGATCCGTGCAGCCGTCTCAAACATGAAACGGACCAGCGCGGCGTTGTACGGATCGGCGACACGGCAAAACGCCTCGATCCATTCCTTGTCGGCTGGCGTGCGCTCTACGCGGCTAAGCTTGCCGCGCCGTTTGTCCTGCGCGATCCGCTCGAACTTGTCGTACGGCTTCACGCGGATCAGCGGCGTGCCTTCCAGCTCGTGCGCGTTGTTGATTACCGCACTCGCGGGCGTCACGATTTCGCGCCACCAAGTATCGGTCGACGCTTTGGGTTTCAGCTTCGGCCCCAGGCTCTTCAATAGCGCGCCAGAAATCGAGCCTAACGACAGGTCGCCGATTGCTTCGACAATCGGGATCAACTGCTTCGCCGCTTTTGGGGACGCGTTGTAGAGCATGATTGCATCAGAGAACGTCTTGCTCGGCTCGTCGCCCACGACATAGCGACGAATCTGACGTTCGGTCTCATGGTTTATCCAGTCCCGTGCGCCCTCTTCTGTAGATGCCTTAGTGCTTCGCCGGTATGGGCCGGCGATTGGCCTGCCGTTGTATTCGATCCACCCCTTGGCCCAGTAGACACGGCCCCTCTTGTAAATTTGGAGCGGCATGACTGGCCTCCTTCAAAAATCGTATCAATCTGCGCGGGCGTGATCAGCATGGTTCGCCCAAGGCGATAAAATGCACCCGTCTCATTGGCTCGCTCGCGCAAGGTGCGCTCCGAAATATCGATCCCCATCCCGGCCATGACTTCGACCCATTGCGCGGGTGTTTTCCCAAGCCCCAGGATCTGAGAGCTGTCTGAATAGTTGGTCTCTGCCATTTCAGTCGTCCTTGTCCGCTTAAGTTGAATTGGCGACACGCATGGAATCGCTTGTTCTGCACCTTCTGACGTGGTCAGATGGATGAAAACGTAAATATGCGTCATTTTGTGCTATGTTTATACAAAATTGCGCACTCGTCAATTGGGAAACTTGCATGGTGCGAGATGATGCTGAATTGTTTGCAGAGATTGGCGCTCGCCTCGCGATCTGTCGCAATGAGATAGGCGTCTCGCAGGCCGCTATGGCTGAAGCCATTGGCGTGTCACATCGCGCCTATCACAGCTATGAAAAGGGCAAACGCGGCGTCCCGGTCGAGGCCCTCGTCAAGATGCAAAGCCGCTACGATGTTGACGTCGCCTGGCTACTGCTCGGCACCAAATCCATTCGGGTTGGGCATGATTTCGAGGCCCTCAAACACATCGAAAGCTCGCTAGATAAGCACCTCACCGACGAGGGCATAAAAGTCAAAAGCGAGAAGCGCGGGGCCATCGTCGCGCGTTGGTATCAATCGCATGTCGAAGGCCGTGAAGTGACGGATGATGACGTGCACACATGGATCGAGCTGGTAAGGGAGTAATCTGGTGAACAAGGCAAGCAAACGCTGGAACATGTTGCGACACTCAGTCTTGGAGCGCACCCGTCGTGAGGTGATTGAACCCTTTGGGCCGCTTTACCTGATCTTCCTGGGTACCAGCGTCTTCTACCTGATTGGTTTGGGCCAACTATCGTTGGCACAACAGTCTGCCGAATACTCGGTTTTTGCTGCCATCCTGATTCTTGCGATCGCCGCAGCTGGCTTGGCACTTCCATTTTTGACAGGTGCGGTACTGACCCTACGCGCGGCCGATCGAAAACTGGAACGTCTTCAACGCGGGTGATCCGATGGCCTTCGGTATCTTCATCCATCGCAGCGACTCGATCTACGACGACATTCCCTCGGAGCGGTATCAGTTTCCAAAGCAATACCTCTCGCGTGCTCAACAGTGCGAAGGGGATTGGATCGTCTACCTGGAGCCAAGCAAAGTCAAAGAGACCAAAGGGTACTTTGCTGTCGCTAAGGTCCAGGAGATCATTCCGGATCCTCGGAAACCGGACATGTTCTTGGCGGTGATTGAGCCGGGGACGTATCTTGATTTCGGCGACCCTGTTTCATTCCGAGACGAGAATTCAGTCATCGAAAGCGGTTTGCTGAACGATCAAGGCAAGATATCTGGACGCGCGCAAGCTGCGGTAAGAACCCTTTCAGCTGAAGACTTTGCCCGAATTGTCGAACGTGGTCTTGGACGACATGAGGACATCCTGCCTCGCGTTGGTGACTCGATGCAGCTGCCAGGTTTTCAGGACGCGCAAACACCTTTCCGACACATGCCCGCACTGGAACGCGTCAACCAACTGACCAATCGGGCGGTTCGCGATCGTAATTTCAGAAAGAACGTCCTGCGCGCCTACGGCGAGCGCTGCGCCATCACTGGTCTACGCCTGATAAATGGCGGTGGCCGCGCCGAGGTGGAAGCCGCCCATATCAGACCAGTCGAGCATGACGGCCCCGACATCGTTAGCAACGGGCTCGCCCTGTCCGGAACTGCACATTGGATGTTTGATCGCGGCCTCGTTGGGTTGGCAGACGACCTGACAATTCTGGTTTCCCGTCAAAGTAACGACATTGAAGCCGTGACGTCCATGATCAACTCGTCCGGCAAGATCTTGGTGCCGGACCGCCTCGCTAACCGGCCAAGGGCGGAATTTGTAACTTGGCACAGGGAGAATTGTTTCAAGCAGTAATGGCCTATCTATTTTTAGACGACAGCAAGCACCATAGATCCGGATTTTCACTTGCCGCATTCGCCATTTGCGATGTGGATCCAACAGAAGAAATGGGCGCGCTCTTTCGCGAGTATGGCTTCGATCCGAGCACGTTCGAGTTCAAGTCTTCAGCGACCATGAAAGATTACAATGATCTTCAAGCGCTGCGTGATAGCTTGAAACACTTTATCGCACGCAACTGCAAAATGGCCCTATGCGTCGTAGATAGCGCAGAAGACACTAGGAAATTAGGCCCAGCTTCGTTGACGCTATTGCGTAGCGCACTGAAGCACCCCTTGCTCGAGGGGCGGCAGCATGAGGTCTTCTTTGATGAAGGCCTCTTCAAGCACAAAAGTGCGGCCGAGGCTTTAGTTGCAGGCGATCCGGAGCTCGCAGGCTGCATCTTTCACTTTGAACAGGATTCCAAGGCGGTGATGGGTATCCAACTTGCGGACATTATGGCCCATACGTGCAGCATTATGCTGTTGGAAGCACTCGGTGACATTTCCAAAAAGGTGACCGTTAACGCCCCTGGGGACAGCGTATATGATGGCCTCGAGGTCGAGCTCGGCTTCGAGATGTGGGCAGGGATCCGCTACGCATTTCTCAGCCAAAACAAGCAGAACCCAAAAGACGATTTCGACCTAGCAAACGTCGACGTTTATCCTTGGGGGTTA
The DNA here is from genome assembly GCF_059612345.1 of Ruegeria sp. CDSA020. NCBI lineage: Bacteria > Pseudomonadati > Pseudomonadota > Alphaproteobacteria > Rhodobacterales > Roseobacteraceae > Ruegeria > Ruegeria sp. CDSA020. Next base: position 49,866 of record NZ_JBXWQK010000014.1, on the reverse strand, counting down.
TTCATTGATGAGAGCGTCAACGAACGAGTTGCTCCTGCGGCGATGGAACGTTTTGGAGAAAACTATTTAGGTTGTATTCATTGAAGTCACATTTCGTGCTGTGAATTTGACCATTCAATAATTTGACGCGGCTTCCCAAGCTGAACGTTTTGTTTTGGCGCAACCAGTTTCGGTTTATGGGCGTCGAGTCGTCTGATCTTCGGGGATTGATACGAAATTCGACATTTGCTACGTGGTGGCACCCCTGTCGGCGACGACAGGTATTCAGGACGGTTGGCAGAGTGGTAATGCAGCCGATTGATACTCGGTAAAACCTTTCGGGGTTTCGTGGGTTCGAATCCCACACCGTATTCGAGGCCCATCCATAGCCACTCAGGATGGGCCTCAACTCAAAGCACGGAGCCTTTAGCAAATCTATGAATGTGCACTCGGTATCCATGCTACCCATCGGGCCGTCTGATCGGTATCTGTTACGGATGAAACTCGGAGCTTCAACCTAAAGCAGACTTGACCTCAGCTCTTCGATTGATATTTTGCATCCAGCCTTCGGGCAGATTTTGTCATCATGCATTGTGATGGTTGACCGCATTGTGGGTCAGATTTGCTCTTCGAGTTCCTTTGCAGTTTTACGGATTGTAGTAATCCTAGCTTGCGTAAGAGTGCCCGAAGGCTGATTTGAAAGAGGGCGATTTGGCTACCAAACTGAGCAGACTTAAAGCTACGAGCTCCAGATCAGAACTAGCTAGACTTCTTGGTATCGAACCCAAGCATCTCAGTTTCGCTCTCTACAAAATACCGTTAGCAGCGAGGTATAGCGAGTTTACTGTCCCCAAGGCATCTGGCGGTGATCGCGTCATACATGCGCCGAACTCTCACTTGAAGGCAATACAATCCAGAACATCTGGAATGCTCTACGAGTGTTACAACGAGCTTTACCCCAAAACAGAAAACAAGAGCCTGAATCTGTCTCATGCGTTTCAGAAGAGAAGGGGGTTATCGATAGCTTCAAATGGAGCAAAGCACCGCAACAAACGCTACGTCTTCAACTTGGATTTTGAGGACTTTTTTGGCTCATTCAACTTTGGTCGTGTGCGTGGCTTCTTTCTTTCAAATCGAGATTTCAGCCTCAATGAGGAAGTCGCAACTAGTCTAGCTCAAATTTGTTGCCACAATAATAAGTTGCCGCAAGGAGCACCAACGTCTCCGATCGTTACAGAGCTCATTACACGAATTTTGGATATCCGCTTATCCAAGATAGCGAAGGCCCATGGATGTAGTTATTCGAGATACGCGGATGACCTGACGTTTTCGACGAATAAACAAACGTTCCCGAGCGAAGTCGCGGAATGTGACCCTTCCGGCATATGGACCGTCGGCAGCGAAGTCCTGAACAAGATTCATACTAGCGGGTTTGCGGTTAATTCGGCCAAGACACGTATGCAGTTTGCCGGCGGCAGGCAGGAAACTACCGGCCTAGTAGTGAACAAAAAAGTCAATGTGCCCAAGGAGTATTCCAAGCAGGTACGGTATATGACCCATTCATTGCTTCAAACCGGCAAGTGCCATGTACAAGCTCCCGTGACGAAAGCAGAGCAAGATGTGAGTCCAAACGTCTTGGCGGGAAAGCTCGCCCACGAATTCCACATTAAATCAAAGGAGTATGTAGATTCGAGTGGCAAGCCTTGGCCTCTCGCTCGGTTCAAGGACAAGGAGGTCTCGGTTCCAGCATTCTATCGTAGATATTCAGACTTTCTCTATTTTCGAAATTTCTTTTTCAATGCAAAGCCAACAATTCTTTGCGAAGGAGTTACGGATAACATTTACCTAAAATGTGCGATCAAGTCGAAACACGCTCATGTTCCAAGCCTTGCAGTGGCCTCACTCACTAGCAAGAAGGTCGAACTGCAATGTAGTTTCTACAATTACTCCAAAACCGCTCGCACTGTGACCGCCCTGACTGGCGGCGCCAACCCATTGAAATCTTTTATTGAAACTTACGCCGTTAGGTTTTCCAAATGTAAGGCTGCCAGTGTTTCTCAGCCTGTACTTGCTGTGGTCGACAACGATGCTGCCAATAACGGACTTTGGAAGATGTTGGACGAGAAGTTTGGTCTCAAAGGTGCTGATGGAACTGCTCCTTTTTACCATGTTGTTAAGAACCTGTATGTAGTTCCAATCCCAAAGATCGCTGGGAAGGACACATTCATCGAGCACCTATTTGACCATAAAACGCTGAACACGCCCCTCAATGGAAAGACGTTCGATCTCGGTCAAAAAAAGAAGATTGCAGCAAACAAGTACGGAAAGATGGCGTTTGCCAGAGATGTTGTTCAAAAACAAAGCGGTACGATTGATTTCAAGGGTTTCTTACCCTTGCTGGGCAACATTGAGAATGCGATTGCGCATCATAAAGCCAATCCCCCAACCGCTTAGATTAACTTGTTGCTTTCATGCCAAACCGCCCAAATATACCGACTTTCACCGCCCATTCTCTAGTTTCACTGGCTTAGTATGGGCGGGGCACGATACTCGGTCGCGTAGAGAGCATTAGCCTACCAGAGCTGACGTAAAGACTCGGACCCAACGTAGAGCAGGTCAGGCCCTGATTTCCCAGCAATCCAGAATGGTGTGCCCCATACTTTTCAAGTCGATGGTTCCAGCTTCTCTGAACGGGAGCCTATAGAGCCCAACAGCGTTTTAGCTCTAGGCCGCAAGTGGCTGCATTGGCCACCCCCTTATGCTTCACCTGCGTCGTCTAAATCAGCTTGGTCTGCCAAACGTTGCTCAATAACGTCATCAGTAAAGTCTGTGAACAAGTTTAGTTGAGGATCATTTGTATGAATTTTGTTCATGCGATCCACATCACAGACTGCCCGGTAAACGTCACTAGCGATTGCTTCACGTCTTTGTTTGACCGATTTTTGCCGAAGTGCCGGTGAGCCACCTGTATCTGTGTCGAAGTAGTGTTTGATTGGCTGCCCGCCTTCAAAAAGTGATACAGACTGATAGGCGCGGTAGGTAAAACCACCCTCCTGGTCCAAACGACGCGCTTGTCGCAACGAGCTTGTCACTTGCCTCCGCAACATCTTTTTTACATCTTGAGGTTGTGGCAGGAGCTTTCGGTTCGAAACTGCCCATTCAACAAACTGGCTTGGATCTCCAGACACGTCTCCGGTTTCAGCTTCCCACTCTTCCCAAAGCTTCACAACTTGTTCAGTAAAGTTTGCCATTTCAGTTACCTCATCATAGCTCGATTTGAGATGACTTGCCCCAGCCATCCACTGCACGCCACTCAAGCAAAGAGCTGCGGATACTTTTTAAGTACTTCCTAAACGTACGGTACTTTTGGGTTTTGTGGTGGATTTGCCCAACGATGATAGCCGGATTTATCTGTGCTCTCGCTGCAAATAAGAGCATGTCTTTTTCCGAGATATAAGGACTCTTCCTCAACACAAACGAGTTCAGAAGCTTTTGATCTACGCAAAATTCTGCGGCGGCCAAATTCGCTGCTTTTTCGCATTCAGGCAGCTCCACATTATCCGAGTCGAGATTGCCCCCAAACTCATCGATTGGCGCAAACTGTTCCTCCCGACCGTCGCCGCGTAATATGTGTTCAATTTCGTGACGCAGCACAAAACATAGGTTATCCAGCCGGTCCAATCGATTTGTCAGTCCAATAACGGGTTGCCCATCAACCCATAAGCAAACGCCATCAATTTTGGCTCCCTGCAAAGGCTCGACTAGTATCAAGCGCACACCACAAGCCAAGAGAAGGGCAGGGATAGCCGGAAGGTCATCTATGTCGACAAAATGCGAGCGTAATGCAGGCAGTGAGTTTCTTAGTTTCTCTTCATCGTATGGTGGGCATTCGATGGTTCCGGCGATCTGCCGCACGCGATGAAGCCATGCATATTGTCCGGCAGACACACTTTCGTAAGAACTCTTCTTGGCTGCGTGCGCCATCAAAGGCGCATCGCTGACAAACGGCACTTCACTAATGTCAGATTTGTCAAAGAAGCGAGTCATCTGCAAATCTAAAAGACTGCTCTCAGTATCAGAAATCCACCCCCTGTTGATCATCTCCCTAACAGGAAAGATAGACCAGGTGGCGCGGGTTTTGACACTAGGGTCGGCCTTCTTAGCACGGCTCAAATCATACATTTGCTGAAGGTTCATGAAGAACTCTGCGGGCATGTCGAAAGCGTCAGCAAGCAAGTTAGCAGTATCTGGGGTTATACTGGTCTTACCCTTCAACAGCCTATTCAGCTGTCCGGCATCCCATCCAAGAACAAACGCCAAATCGGCTTGAGTCATGCCGCGCGCATCCAATTCCTCAGTGATGAACTCACCGGGCAACTCAGTAGGGAGTAGGTCTAAGTTATCCATCAATGGTAGTCCTCAATACAGACGACAATGATTGTCGGCGGGCTGGTTACATCATCAAGAGTAAAGACCAGTCGAAACTGGTCATTCAAACGAATGGAGCGTTGCCCTTCTCTGTCCCCTTTAAGCTTCTCATAATGCAGGCTTTTCCAGTTTCTCAGCGAGCGTTCGTCTGGAGCAGCTCTCAGCAGTGTTAATTTGCGCCTCGCTGATTTGATGAGCGCAACAGAAAGGCGTGTTCGCGCGGCCTGGTTGGTTTCGATCAAAGCCAACGTGTCGTCAGCAAAAACAACTTTCATTGAGGTCTTTTACCCCCGCTTCTCAAATATTGCAACACCAAATTGACTAGATCAGTCAATTTGACAAATCATAGCTCTTCATCCGCATGACACATCTCTAGATTGGACCACTAACAACAGCAAGGAAACGTAGGCCTAGGCATGTATGAAACTCATCAATGTGAGCATCTTATGCTGCGGTGGCTTGCCCGCCCGTCTAGCTCTCGTTCAGCCGCTTCTCGGCGTCTTTCGCTAGCTTCCAGCTGGTCTCTAATCCCGCCTGAAGCGTGTCGTAATTCTGCTCCTCGCGCAGCAAGTCGGCCAATGTGGTGACGGACGTGAGATGTGATTTCATCAATAGCGCCACGCAATGCGCCAATCCATTCACCTTGCTTTCGATCCTGCTGGTAGAGCGTTTCTCCAAGGCGTGCAATTCCTTGGCTGAGCTCTCGCAGGCCGTCACCAACCGTTCGACGGATACGAGCAATTCGCGCTCCAATGCTGTCAGGGATGTTGTCGGTGGATTGGTCATCTAAGGCTCCTTGAGCTCGATGCAGATGATGGGCGTTTGCGCCATGGTGCAGGTCTTCAATTCGGTCCGGTTCGGGTCCAGCGTCACCCATGTCTGCCCGGACTGTTCGATCCGTGTCAGGCCAAGCCTCGTCATCTCTGACCGCGAAATCAAACCCGTCCAAAACCAACTCGCTATCAGTACCGTCGCGATCCAGACTGAGACCACCCCCACGATCACCCAAGGCGAGATCGTCAGCCAGCGCCGGATTGTCTCGCTCCGCCTCTCCAATTCGCTCCTGCTGTCGCTGAGAAAGAACCTGATATCGGTCTCGATTGTATGCAGCGCGCTGGTCGCAATGCTGCTGAAATCGCTCCTGAAGCTTTCCAACTGAGATGCCATCAAGGCGGCGTGGTCGCTGCGTACTGTCTCCAGGTCCGCGTTCAATTTCTCTGCTAGGCGGTTCGGCTTGCCAGTCGTCATGGAAAATCTCTCCTTTCAAGCGCCAGCGCTCACCGGTGTCGGGGTCTTTGGCGGTGATGTAACTCTTGCTGGCACGGGGGATCTCGAAGCCCGCATCGACCAAAACATCAATCATGCTAGCGCGGTCAGTGATGATGCCGATGCTGATCTGATCGAGGATCCAATCGTGCAGCTCTTCGCGACCTTGCGCGCGCGTCGGCGCTTCAATCGTCGCCCTCACTTCTCGGGCGCGTTCTGGGTCCAAAGGGTCTGCCCAACCGTACGTCTTGTTCATCAGGTCGCGCAGGCTGGAAAAGGCGGTCTCATGGCCTGGCGGCGCGATGTTCAGTGCCTTACCGGTGCTGAGCTCGAGGCGCGGTGCGCAGAAGTGCAACTCAACATTACCCTCATGCGTGTGGCGCACCCAGAGGCAATCGTATTGATCCCTGTCCAGCCCAGCAAAGGCCAGAGCCTCAAATAGCTCAATGGCCTCTTGCTGGGCGTCGGGACTGGGATCATCGCTATCGGCAAAGCTAATCACGCCCGCCGTGTAGCTCCACTTGTTGGGGCTCGCATCGATCAGGTCGCGGGTTTGGTCGGGGTTGCCGTGCAGCACCTCGGGCAGCGGGTCGCGGATCTTGGTTTGCGGCTGGCCGTTGTCGTCGCGGATCAAATTGCGGTTCTCGTCATAGGCCAGAACGTCGCGCGCGGTCAGGTATTCAACGGGGGCCGCACCGCTACCGGTGCCAGTGGAGAAGAACGAGATGATCAAGCGTCACCGCCTGTGTGCGCCGCCACGATCTGCGCCATCTGCCGCTCGATGACCACCAATTGTGTCGCGACCTTGAGCGCATCGATCTGGCTCGCGCGGCCGGACTTGACCGCGCCGTTGATCCAGCGGGAGAGCTGATTGAGGTTGCCACCGACACGGGCAATCGCAAAGGTCAGCTTTGGGTCGACACGTGGGACAGGCTTGCGCCGACGTGCCTCGGTCAACCCCAAGGCCTCGCGCATCAACGTGGCATTGGGCAGGCCAGCGGCGTGCGCCTTGGCCACAAGCGCTGCCTTTTCCGACGGGGTGCATCGAAAGATCACACTCTCGGAAAGGCCCTCTTTGACGCCGCTTGCGCGCGTCTGGTTGGGGTTTGAAGGGGAGGCTTGCCGCCCCTCACAAGTCCCGCCGATGTAATCGGTGGGTAACCTTGCTCTCTGCTCTTTGTAGGGATCAGTTGCGTTCATGACCGGAGCCCCGCCGCCTCAATTTCAGCAGGGCTGACCAAGTTTGCAGCCAGCAAGGCTGTCACTTGGCCGGGTGTGATGTGGCGGCACAGTGGATGACGATCTGTGACCCAGTCAGCCAAACCTTTCAGCAATTCGGCCTCTTTGGCTTTGCCTGTTTCTCGTGCCTCCTCAATGTCGTGAAGGTATTTCAACCAACGGCCAGAGGAGAACCAGTTGTCGGAGAAGCACACCTTGGAGCGTGTGAAACCTTCGCTCTCGGTGGCGTAAGCACGCACGGCTTCCCCAAGGTCTTTGGCGTCCACGCCGTCGGTCAGCGCTTGGCGGATTTGCGAGAGACAAACCGCTTTGCCCCGAACGCGATCCTCGGGATAGGCGGACAAAATTTTCTCAGAAACTTTATCCTCCACCGCCGCCTTCGCGTGCGAAGGATTTGGTTTTTGATATGGTTTATATCTGTTCTTATAGGATTTGCCCTCTGGGGCAGATGGCTTGCCCTCTGGGGCAAATGCATCATTTTCTCTATCGGTCGGATCGATTTGCCCATTTGGGCAAATGGAGTTGCCCAGGGCATACCAACAGGTTCGGTCATAGCGATCATCGCTGAAATTGCCTTTTATGATCAGCTTTGCGCTGACCAGCTTTTCGAGCGCTGTTCGGATCTGCTTCTCGCTCAGATAGGGGAACAACTCGCCAAAGGCCGAGATCGAATTGTAGGTCCAATACCGCCCGTCTCGATGGTTACGGCGATTGGCTTGGTTCTTCTCGATCCAGAAGGTGATGTTCTGGAAGATCACCGCTGCGTTCAGGCCCACTCGCCCGGCGATTTCGGGATCAAAGCTATGGCGGCTCATGACTGGCCCCCGAAATACGCACAAACGTGCGAATTTTGTACAGGTTTTGTACGAGAAATCGGCCGTTTCAGCCGATTTCGCCGCGAAAGCTCACGGGACTTTCTGCACGTTTCCGCACAACAAGCTGAAAATAAGCCATATTTTTCAGGTATTTTTGGCGACCCCGGCAGGATTCGAACCTGCAACCTGCCCCTTAGGAGGGGGCTGCTCTATCCAGTTGAGCCACGGGGCCGCGCAAAACTCTCTGTAGCGTGGTTTTTTCGGGTTGTCATCGGCTTTGAAGGGCAGTTGTAAAATGCGTCCTGTTCACGCTACCATCGGACAAAACAACAACGCAGGTGCACCCCGTGACCACAGAAAACAAACGCCCGCTCACCCTTCGTGATGTTTCTGAAGCGTCCGGAGTGTCTGAGATGACGGTCAGCCGGGTTCTGCGCAATCGGGGTGACGTGTCGGATGCGACCCGCACACGCGTTCTGGCCGCAGCAAAAGAGCTGGGATACGTGCCGAACAAAATCGCTGGTGCGCTTGCCTCAAGCCGGGTGAACCTTGTGGCGGTGATCATCCCGTCGCTGTCGAACATGGTGTTCCCCGAGGTGCTGACCGGGATCAATCAGATTCTTGAGGATACCGAGCTACAGCCGGTGGTCGGCGTCACCGATTATTTGCCCGAAAAAGAGGAAAAAGTCCTGTACGAGATGCTCTCGTGGCGGCCCTCGGGCGTGATCATCGCCGGATTGGAACACACCGATGCCGCACGCGCCATGCTGGATTCGGCGGGGATTCCGGTGGTCGAGATCATGGACACCGATGGTAAGCCGGTGGACGCGATGGTCGGGATTTCCCATCGCCGCGCTGGACGTGAGATGGCACAGGCGATCCTGAAAGCGGGCTATGAACATATCGGCTTTATGGGCACCAAAATGCCCCTGGATCACCGCGCTCGGAAACGGTTCGAAGGCTTTACCGAAGTGCTGGGCAAGCATGGGATCGAGATCGAAGACCGCGAGTTTTATTCCGGGGGCTCGGCCTTGGCCAAAGGCCGCGAGATGACTCAAGCCATGTTGGAACGCTCACCGGATCTGGATTTCCTGTATTATTCCAACGACATGATTGGTGCTGGTGGATTGCTGTATCTGTTGGACCAGGGGATAGACATTCCAGGCCAGATCGGTTTGGCAGGGTTCAACAATGTCGAACTGTTACAGGGTCTGCCGCGCAAGCTGGCCACAATGGATGCATGTCGACACGAGATTGGGCGCAAGGCAGCCGAGATAATCGCCGTTCAGCTTTCCGATCCCGCTTCCGAGGTTGAAAACCGCATAACTCTGACCCCCAAGATCAGTTATGGCGATACGCTGAAACGCCGCTGACCCATGGCGATGCAAAGGCTGAACAATCGGGCGGCCCGCGCCCTGTTCATGGACCGGCACGCGCTGGCAGAACAGCCGTCCGGGGCTGCGAAAGGGCCTGACCTGCTTGAATTGATCAGGCGTCTGGGATTTGTTCAGCTGGACAGTATCAACACGGTCGCCCGCGCCCATGACATGATCCTGTTTTCGCGCAGGCCCGCCTATCGCGCCAAAAACCTCAAGCATGTGTATGAACGTGACCGTGGGCTGTTCGAACATTGGACTCATGATGCCGCAGTCATTCCGATGGAGTTCTACCCCCATTGGCATCTACGGTTTCAGCGCGACGCTGACCTGCTGAAATCGCGCTGGAAAAACTGGCGTCGCGATGGGTTCGAGCAGCAATTTGAAACCGTATTGCAGCATATACGCGATCATGGGCCAGTTTCCTCGTCGGATGTGGGAAAAGACGAAAAGAAGGGCTCCGGCGGATGGTGGGATTGGCACCCGTCGAAAACCGCGCTGGAGTTCCTGTGGCGCTCGGGCGCGCTGACCGTGATCGGCAGGCAAGGGTTCCAGAAACGCTATGACCTGACCGAGCGGGTGATCGAGACGCATCTTTGCCCCGGCAATATGCCTTGTGACGCCGAACATACCGTGGATTGGCTGTGCCATGCGGCACTTGACCGGCTGGGGTTTGCGACCTCGGGCGAATTGGCGGCATTCTGGGATACGGTCAGCGCAGCTGAGGCGCGAGACTGGTGCAAAACAGCCCTCGCCGAAGGGCGTGTTGAAGAGATCGAGATCGCATGCGCCAATGGCCAGGTCAGGAAATCATTCGCACGTCCAGGTATTGCGGAACAGGCCGCGCAAATCGCCCCGGCGCCGGGTCGGATCAGGGTGCTCAGCCCGTTTGACCCCATGCTGCGTGACCGTGACCGTGCGCAGCGGCTGTTTGGGTTTCACTACCGGATCGAGGTTTTTGTTCCTGCCCCTAAACGCACCTATGGCTATTATGTTTTCCCGCTTCTCGAAGGAGACCGACTGATTGGCCGGATCGACATGAAGGCCCATCGCGATCAGTCGGTGCTGCGGGTCAGCGCCCTGTGGCCAGAACGAACAGTACGGTGGTCAGATGCCCGCACGCGCCGCCTACAGGCCGAACTGGACCGGGTTCGTCGCTTTGCCGGGTTGGATGACATAGAATTTGCCGAGAATTGGCAAAAAGACCCTATTTAGGGTCTGATATACTCAATTTGACCGGCTGCAACCCGTCAATCTCACCCTCGAGTGAATCTCCGGGCTGAACCGGCCCTACACCAGCCGGCGTTCCGGTCAGGATCAAGTCCCCTGGTCGCAGATGATAATAGCCGGACAAGTGACTTATGATCTCGTCAATCGACCAGATCAGCTCATCCAAGGTTGCGTCCTGCCGGGTTTCGCCATTAACGCGCAAAATGATGCGTTTTTGCGGGTCGGGTTGCCAATCGCTCACGCGGGTCAGAGGGGCAAATACGGCTGCATTCTCGAAATCTTTTCCAAGATCCCAAGGGCGCTGTTTGTTGCGCTCGCGAATTTGCAGATCACGTCGGGTCATGTCCAGGGCGCAGCCAAAGCCAAACACCGCTTCCTGCACCTGAGAAGTATCAGCTTGAAAAACCGGCTTTCCGATTGCAACAGCCAGCTCCATCTCATGGTGAAAATTTTCGGTCCCCGGAGGGTAAGCCGTCGTCACCCCAGACAGGACCGCGTTTGCAGCGGCCTTGGTGAAATAGAAAGGGGCCTCACGGTCGACCTCATGTCCCATTTCAGCCGCATGTGCGGCATAGTTCCTGCCCACACAAAAGATTCGCCCAACCGGGTATGTGTCGTCCTCGCCGGTAACCGGCAAAGCGATCGGATCAGGAATAGAGAACAGGCTACCCATCATCATGCCGCCATAACACAGGTTAGTTAAAGTGGATAATAAAGGGCATAAACCAGAGCAAGTCGCAATCCTTGGAAACTCGCACGCCGGTTTTTGCCGACAAATCCGGGATAATTCGGCGCAGGCTTGCCCAAATCGAACCGGTAAGCCTGCGCGTGTTTCAAAATTCGCAGACATGGCTACTTATGGCGCTGGGCTTACTTTCAACATGCGACTGAAAACACTGCGACAGCTCATTCAGTTTTTAGCCGTCAAACCTTGGAAAACGGCTGTATCGCGCTAGCTTGTTGCTAACAGAAAGCGTTCAGCACTGAGACGTCACCACTCACAAAGGCGGCGGACCACCAATCCTCCGCCTTCTTGCGAAGACACCCGCGTGGACGGCAGAAATCGCTGAAATCCGGGTGCGAGTATTCAGAGGACCACGGCCAAACACCCATCCCCCTGGGTAAGTTTGCGTCTGAGAAAACCCGATTTTCGGGGTCTGATGTTCTCTGAAACGTTGCCGGATCGTTTGAACACCCCTCGTATCCGGCTGTAGGCCAGGCACATGGTCCACTCGGGCCTGGCCACTCCGCCAGAGAGGTCACAAAGGCCCTCTGGCGGAGCCCACACACCGTTAGTCCCGAGAATCTGATTGTAATTTCAACTCGTGCAGATCGTTGAGAAGATCCAGCAACGCCTCATGCCGCTCTGGTCCCAGCGTGTTGCGGATTTCTTCAGCCAAAAGCAACGTATAGTCGATGTTATCCCGGATAATCCCTGCCCCTTTGACCGTGATCTCAACAATCTGCCTGCGCTTGTCGACCGGATGGCTTTTCCGCACGACAAGGCCCTTGGCCTCAAGCTTTTGCAGAATGCGGGTCAGGCTGGGCAAAAGCAGACAGGCACGGTCAGCAATATGGGTGGGCTCTTGCGGGCCTTCCTCTTCCAGCACCCGCAGAACCCGCCATTGCTGTTCGGTTACGCCCGCCTCTACAAGCATTCTACGGATAGGCCCCATAACCCGTTCCCTCGCGCGCAGCAGCGCAATAGGCAAAGACCGGGACGTCAATGGAATTTCATGAGCCATGTTAAATTCTGGCCGAATTCGGTTCATTCTTCAACTGACCTTTCCGTGTTTGGAATTCCAGGCATTTATCGCTTATTAGAGCCTAAATTATTCCATTTCTCTCTGCGAAAACATATTCAGAAAAACCTCAGACCACTGGATTCCTGCAAAGGGCGTTGACGTTTCAACCCGGATATTCATCACTGGCACAGGATCGAAAGCGGTGTTCAGAGAAGATTGGAAGATAAAATGAACTGGGATGAATTCTCGGATTGGGGCGCCAAGATTGCTGAGTGGGCACAGGATTACCATCTGACTGTCGGCGACAATCCGGTTCGGGCCAGAACGGAACCCGGTGATATTCTTAACGCCTTACCCGCGCGCCCTCCCGAACGCTCCCAGGCGATGGAGGAAATCTTTCACGATTTCGAACAGATCGTGATGCCTGGGATTACCCATTGGCAACATCCTCGCTTTTTTGCCTATTTTAATGCAAACGCCTCGGCCCCGTCGGTTCTGGCCGAGTTTCTAACCAGCGCCATCGCTCCGCAATGCATGTTGTGGCAGACATCCCCCGCCGCGACCGAGATGGAGACGCGGATGATGGACTGGTTGCGGCAGGCCTTGGATCTGCCCACGGGCTTTGCAGGTGTCATTCAGGATTCCGCCTCGTCAGCGACCCTGGCCGCTGTGCTGACCATGCGGGAAAAGGCGCTGAATTGGCAGGGCAACCAACAAGGGTTGTTCGGACAGAAACCGCTGCGCGTATATTGCTCGGCCGAGGTCCATACCTCGGTTGATCGTGCCATATGGGTTGCGGGGATCGGGCAGGAAAATCTGGTGCGGGTGCCCATACAAGGCGACTGGCGCGGGATGGACCCACAGGCGCTGGAAACAGCAATTCAAGCCGATTTAGACTCTGGTTATCAACCAACCGGCGTGATCCTCTGCGTCGGCGGCACCGGAACCGGCGCGGCCGATCCGGTAGAGAAATGTCTGAAGATTGCGCAAAAATATGGGCTATATTCGCATGTCGATGCAGCTTGGGCTGGCTCGGCCATGATATGCCCCGAATACCGCCATTACTGGGAGGGAGTCGAGCAAGCCGACAGCATCGTGTTCAACCCGCATAAATGGCTGGGTGTTCAGTTCGATTGCTGCGCCCATTTTCTGAAGGACCCCGATGATCTGGTACGGACACTCGCGATCAGCCCGGAATTCCTGAAGACCCACGGCAAGGACGGGATCATAAATTATTCTGAATGGTCGGTACCGCTGGGCCGCAGGTTCCGAGCCTTGAAACTGTGGTTCGTCATCCGCGCCTATGGTCTGGAAGGGCTACGTGAAAGGTTGCGCAATCATATAACATGGTCAGTGGCTCTGCATGACCGGCTGAAGGCGGAATCCGATTTCGAAATCACCACCAACCCTATGTGGTCATTGTGGACATTCCGCTATGCCCCCCTTGGGTCAACCGATCTGGACGATCTGAACCTACGGCTGGTTAATGCGATCAATGATGATGGCCGCATTTACTTGACTCAAACCCGCGTTGATGGCGACTTGGTGATCCGCTTTCAGGCCGGTCAGTTTGAGACCACGCAGGCAGACGTCCAAATGGCATTTGACGTGATCACTGAAATCGCCCGCTCGCTAAACTAGAGGTTCCACATGTCCGCACCCGTCAACACGTTCAAACAAGCCCTGAAAAACGGCGACCATCTGATTGGGTGTTGGTCCAGCTTTGCTGAGGCGGTAACAGCCGAGATCATGGGCACTGCCGGATTCGACTGGCTGGTGATCGACGGTGAGCACGCGCCGAATGATATCCGGTCCATCCGGGATCAGCTGATCGCGCTGGCCGCCAGTCCGACACATCCCGTCGTGCGAATCCCGGTGGGCGACACCGCATTGATCAAGATGGTGTTGGACGCAGGTGCTCAGACAATCCTGGTACCGATGGTGGAAAGTGCCCAGCAGGCGCGCGATCTGGTAAGCGCCTGCCGCTATCCGCCCCAAGGTGTGCGAGGCGTCGGCGCGATGGCCTCACGCGCAACGCAATACGGAACGGTTCAGGACTACATTCAGACCGCAGACGATCAGATATGTCTGCTGTTACAGGTGGAAAACCGCGCCGGTATCGCCGCATTGGATGCCATTGCACAGGTAGAAGGCGTGGATGGCGTGTTTATCGGTCCGTCTGACCTGTCCACTGACATGGGTTTTCAGGGAAACAGCGCCGCGCCCGAGGTCCAGGCGGTGATCGCCGACGCGATGAAGCGCATCGTTGCAGCAGGCAAAGCCCCGGGCATTCTTGGTGTTACGGATGAGGCATCGCAGGCCTATAAGGACATGGGCGCCCAGTTCCAGGCGGTGGGGATCGACGTGATGCTGCTGACACAGGCGGCGCGTGCCCTGGCCGCAAGGTGGAAGGCCTAAGCCCGCATCGCCGAGGCCGCCTGAGCATACCCGCCCGAGGCACCATCGACGAAATGGACGTGATCGTCACGGGTGGCCGAGGGGACAAAGCAGGTCATCATCGCCTCATCCTGCGCGTGCAGCCCGTATCGGATCCTGCCCTGTTTCCGGGCCTGTTCAAGAACGGTCTGAATCTGGTTCAGGGTGGCCGGGTCACAATCCAGCGTCATTTTCAGCCCGTCATCGAATTTGCGGAAATCCGCATTGCGACTGACCGTGCGCTTGTAGTGACCAGGCTCGAAATTACCCAATCGCTTTCCAGATTTGAACAGTAGTGCGATCATCAAATTCTGCGCCAACAGCTTGATTTTCTGCAGCAAAAGATTGCGACCCGCACGGGACACATGGGCGTCCAGCGCCAAACCAGGCGGCGGCCAGCGGATCGGAGGGCCGCTTTCCGGCATCGGGTGGCCGGACCGGTCCAATCCTTCAGCGGCCACTAGAACTGCCCGTGACAGGTCGGCGAAATCGGTCTCGGTTGCGCGGGAAGTTGGCTGCACCACCACCGAAACAATCTGACCGTTCTGCGCCTTGCTGTTGGACCAACGGCAGGACAGCCCGGTCAAATCCGGCAGCGCACCAGGGGCTGCGTACGGAACCTCAAACCGGCCTGCTTTCATCTCGGCCTCGGCCCAGGCCAGACCACCGCCCGAGAACATCGCATAATCCACCCCCTCGGATGGCGCGTAACGCGCAACCCGAAGATCCTTGCCCGCCTGCCGGATTTCGGCGACGGGCACGACGGCCCCACGCAACGCGATCGAGAACTCTTCTTCTGCCCAGCGCCGCAAATCGGCCAGAACGCTACGTGCTGCCTCTGCCGCGCTTGCCGGTACGGCGAACCCGGCACCATCACCCCCAAAGACATAGGGAAATTCTTGCCCGCGAAGCGCATTGATCATGGCCGAGATCACCGCGGCCCCAACCATGTTCACGGCCTTGTATCGTCCCCGCTCTATCTGACCGGTGGAATCCACGACATCTGCGACACCAAGAACCCATTCCGTCGGCACCGCGGTAAAGCGTTCAGGATCAGTCAGATTGTTAAAGTCCCGCAACAGCGGAAGGCTGTCATAAAATGCGGCCTGTGCGTCTTTCATTGGTTCCTCGACAATATGAATAGACCTTCAGATAGCCCAAATTTGTTCGATGTCCGCTGAAAACATCATAGCACACGCGCTTGTACATATCACGGGGACATGCCAAGCATTTGCTGGCGGGTTGGGCGAAAGAGGCGTCTCATGAAAACCGGACTGGTGGTTCTGTGTCTGGGCTATGTGCTCAGCCAATTTTTTCGCGCCTTTCTTGCCGTTCTCAGCGTCGATCTGGGGCGTGACATCGGGGCAAGGCCCGAAGATCTGGCCTTTGCCTCGGGGCTTTGGTTTCTGGTCTTTGCCGCCATGCAACTGCCAGTGGGTTGGGCGTTGGACCGGATCGGGCCGCGTTTGACGGCTGCGGTTTTGTTGCTGGCAGGTGGCGCGGGCGGCGCTGCGTTGTTTGCAGTGGCCAGCACCCCGTTTCATATCGCAGTCGCGATGGGGCTGATCGGAGTCGGGTGCTCGCCCGTTCTGATGGCATCCTATTACATCTTTGCCCGCGAATACCCGCCCGCCCGCTTTGCCACGCTAGCAGCCATCATGCTGGGCGTTGGGTCGGTCGGCAATCTGGTGGCCTCCTACCCCACAGCACTTGCGGTCGAACTGATGGGCTGGCGCGCCACAATGGCTACACTGGCCGTCGTTTCGGCCATTATCGCAGCGGGCATCTGGATCAGCGTTCACGACCCCAAACCGGTTGAGACCGAGCATCGCGGGTCAGTGCTGGACCTGCTGAAAGAACCTGCCCTGTGGGCCATCCTGCCGCTGATGCTGGTGGCCTACGCCCCCGCGGCTGCGACACGAGGCTTGTGGGCAGGTCCATATCTGAACGACGTTTTCGCCCTCAGCACCACGCAGATCGGAACCGCGACGCTGGTCATGGGGGCGGCTATGATTGCCGGCACCTTTGCCTATGGGCCACTGGACCGGCTGCTGGGAACACGGAAATGGGTGATCTTTGGCGGCAATGCCTTGGGCGCGGCGGCGCTGGGGCTGTTGTGCCTGTGGATCGACATGGCGGTCTGGGTGTCAGTAAGTCTGATGGCGGTGATCGGTTTCATGGGCGCCAGCTTTCCGGTCATCATGGCCCATGGCCGCGCCTTCGTGCCGCCGCATCTGGTCGGGCGTGGCATGACCCTGTTGAATCTGTTCGGCATCGGCGGAGTGGGTCTGGCGCAATTTGTCACCGGCCGCGTCCATGCCGCGACAGTGGACATCAGTCCAACCGCGCCCTACACAGCGATATTCGGCTTTTTTGCAGTCACGCTTGCCATTGGATGCGTGATTTACCTATTCAGCCGCGACAGCGTTGACTGACGCTGGAACCATCGGGAGAGCCCATGTCCGACCCTGTTGTCATCGCACCGAACCTCAAGCGAAGGCTTTCCGGCGTGACCGCGACGATCGCGCGGCTGGTGCCGTTGCAAGTGCAATGGATCGACATCGCCGCAACCGGACCGGGCCTACCGGCCGATCTGCCCCATATCCCGCTGGGCCGTCTGCCATTTCTGTCGCGCAAGACCACGCGCGTCTGGCACGCGCGGCGCAATACCGAGATGCTGCTGGGCCTGATCCTGCGCAATGTCTTTCGTCTGCGCCTGAAACTACTGTTCACCAGCGCCTCGCAGCGGTCGCATACGGGCTATAGCAAATGGCTGATCGACAAAATGGACGCGGTAGTCGCCACATCGCGCAAAACCGCCGGATATCTTGAGCGGGACGCGCAGGTCATCATGCATGGCATCAACCTGCAGAATTTCACCCCGCCCGCGGACAAAGCCGCCCTGCGGGGCAAACTCGGCCTGCCCGGTGGTCTGCTGCTTGGGTGCTATGGCCGTATCCGGCACCAGAAAGGCACCGATGCTTTCGTCGATGCGATGATCGACCTTTGTGGCCGTTTCGAAGACGTCCATGGCATCGTCATGGGCCGCGCGACCGAAAAACACACCGGCTTTCTGGCCGAGCTGAAAGACAAGGTCGCCAAGGCGGGCCTGTCTGACCGCATCCTGTTCAAACCCGAGGTCACGGTGGATCAGATCGCCGAGTGGTACCAGGTGCTGGACTTGTTCATCGCGCCGCAACGCTGGGAAGGCTTTGGCCTGACCCCGCTCGAGGCGATGGCCTGCGGCGTGCCTGTGGTGGCAACCGATGTCGGTGCCTTTGCAGAGATCGTGACCGACCCCTCACTGGGCCATGTGGTCGAACCGGGGAACATTCCCGCCCTGGCTGATGCCGCCGCTGAAATGCTGTCGAACCCCGAGTCGCTGGCGCTATCCGGCAGCGCCGCCCGCGTCCATGTGGAACAGAATTTCGACATCTACGGCGAGGCAAAGACCTTGGTGGCGCTCTATGAACGGCTTCTGACCGACGCCTGAGGCGATGCACCGCGTCAAATCGGTGTCATTGGGGGAAATATCCCGCGAAACCTCTTTTTTCTTTGCTGCAACGCGGCTATGAACGCGCGTCCTTAACTTTGGAGACATGAAATGGGCTATCGCGTCGTAGTCGTCGGCGCCACAGGTAATGTGGGCCGCGAAATGCTGAACATTCTGGCAGAACGCCAGTTCCCCATCGATGAGCTTGCCGTGCTGGCAAGCCGTCGGTCGCTGGGAACCGAAGTAAGCTTTGGCGACAAGACACTCACGACCAAAGACCTGGACACGTTTGATTTCACCGGCTGGGACATGGCGCTGTTTGCCGTGGGATCCGAGGCGACCAAGGTCTACGCCCCCAAGGCGGCGGCGGCTGGCTGCGTGGTGATCGACAACTCGTCCCTGTATCGCTATGACCCTGCAATTCCGCTGATCGTGCCGGAATGTAACCCCGAGGCGATCCACGACTATAAGAACAAGAACATCATCGCCAACCCCAACTGCTCGACCGCGCAGATGGTTGTCGCGCTGAAACCGCTGCATGACCGCGCCAAGATCAAGCGCGTCGTCGTGTCGACCTATCAGTCGGTTTCCGGCGCGGGCAAAGAAGGGATGGATGAGCTGTGGGATCAGACCAAAGCCATCTATAACCCCACCACCGAAGTCCCGCCGAACAAGTTCCAGAAGCAGATCGCCTTCAACGTCATTCCGCAGATCGACGTCTTCATGGAAGACGGCTCGACTAAAGAAGAGTGGAAGATGGTTGTCGAGACCAAGAAGATCGTCGATCCGTCGATCAAGGTTACAGCCACTTGCGTCCGCGTTCCGGTCTTTGTCGGCCATTCAGAGGCCGTGAATATCGAGTTCGAGGAATTCTTGGACGAAGACGAAGCCCGTGACATCCTGCGCGAAGCACCAGGTATCATGGTGATCGATAAGCGCGAACCGGGCGGCTACGTCTCGCCGATCGAATGCGCAGGTGATTTCGCCACCTTCATCAGCCGCATCCGTCAGGATTCAACCATCGAGAACGGCCTGAACCTGTGGTGCGTCAGTGACAACCTGCGCAAGGGCGCAGCGCTGAACGCGGTACAAATCGCCGAATTGCTGGGCCGTGAGGTCCTGAAGAAGGGGTGAGCGATACGCACAACCCTTAGCATTGATTAAGTAAACCCCGCTGCATGGTCAGCGGGGTTTTTTATTTTATTGAACGTCGGCAAGGCGGACATTGCTGCCGTTCCAAGAACCGTAATGGATGACCGCTATGACAGCAGCATCCATATTGCGACTGCCGCAAGAATACCACCGAACATCATATTGAGTTTTTGCGCACTTTCACGAGTTCGGAAAAAACTTGCGATCTTGTCGCCGATCAATGCCCAAAGAGAGAAGGCGACAAGATTATTTAGTGTGAAGACAGTTGTAATCAGAATGACTGCGGACAGCGCTCCCACTTCTGAGTGATCGAGGAACTGGGTGAACATCAGGACAATGATCACATAAGCCTTTGGATTTAGGATCAATAGTACAACACCGTCCGTAAACGTCGCAGCTTTAGCGGTCTCATCGCCCTCCAACGCACCGGCCCGAAACAATTTCCATGCTATCCAAAGTACGTAGAGAGAACCTGCTACCTTCAGGACGGTGAACAGTTGGGGGAAATTTACTAAAGTGGCTATGAAGCCAAAACCAATTGCAGCGGTCACGATCCATGTTGCAATATGGTAACCAGCGTTGGCTGGGATAGTTGCTTTGAAGCCAAATCGAGCACTGTTCGCGGCAAAAAACATATTTCCCGGCCCAGGGCTATATGCCAGCGGAAACAGAAAAAGAACGAGCGCAATTGTGATCTGCAACATGTCGAGACACCTTTCATATTGAAGGTGTTAAACGCCACTTAACGAGATGAAAGCGACCCGAAACTTGCGCATATTGGGCAACTTTCATCTAATCTCGAATTCATTCAAACGGACATTCGTGCAACGCGCAGCATCGGTCGAAGTGGGCTCAAAGCCGCCATCCGAATACACCTCGGGGTCCTCTAAATCACCCCTGCCCCTCGACCAGCGTTTTCAGATTATCCAACCCGCGCTGGTAATCTCCGCCAACCCATTTATCCATCATCAGCCCCATCCAGCGGGACATGGGATTCATACCCAATTCGGATTCAAACCCCCAGGTCACTTTGGTGCCGCTGCCCTCCGGCTGCAGTTCAAACATGGCAATGGCAGTGCCCATTGGACCAAAATCCAAGGCGGTTCTGACCATCTGGTTTTCAACGCTTTCGGTGATCTCTTGCGAACCGGTGCCGACCTGCCGGTGATCCGACGACCAGTTCAGCACATTCCCGACCCCAGAATCAGGCCCGCCATAGGTCAGCTTCGTCTCGGGATCACGAGATAACCATGGCGACCATTTCTCGGTCTCCTGCATGGAGTTGACATAAGGAAAGATGACCTCGGGCGAGGCATCAATCGTGATGCTACGCGAAACCTCTGCTTTGCCTGGCAATATAAAGGACACCCCTACCAGAACCAGAATCAAGACTAGCAAAGTGACAAGAACACGTTTGATCAATCGCATGGAATGCTCCGAATCCCTAAAATGACATCCCAAACTTATCAAAAAAACAGCGCGGAATCAGTAGTCTGATCCGCGCTGCCTGAAATTGTCGAAAATCCGCCGGGTCAGACGACCACGAATTTCTTTTCGCCGGGATCATAACACTGAAGGCCACCTTCACCGATATCTGTCCACAAACCGTGCAGGCTGAGCGAGCCGCTCTCTACCGCCGCGGAGATGAAGGGGAAGGTCATCAGGTTTTCGAGCGAAGCAACAACCGCCTGCCGTTCGAACTGGCGCGCTTGGTCGGTGCTGTCTTCGATATCGGCAACCAGATCATATTTTGGTTTGAGGATATCCATCCAGCGACCAACAAAGCTTTCTTTGGCTTCCAGCAGTGGTGCCTGGCCCTTGCACATGTCGATACAGCCCTGCACACCACCGCATTGGGAATGGCCCAGCACGATCAGATGCGCCACTTTCAGCGCAGTCACCGCGTATTCGATGGCAGCACTGGTGCCGTGATGATCACCGTCGGGCGCATAAGGCGGCACCAGATTGGCAATGTTGCGGTGAATAAAGAACTCACCCTGATCCGCCCCAAAAATCGAGGTGACATGAACCCGGCTGTCGCAACAGGAAATCACCATGGCCCGCGGACGCTGCCCTTCGGTGGCCAGACGGCGATACCAGACCTGGTTTTCCGAATATGTGGTGGCTTTCCAGCCATGATACCGATTGACCAGATAGTTTGGCAAAGGTTTGGCGAATTCCATTCTTGTGTCCCTGTTCATGTCTCGGTGGACTGCTGTAACCTGAATTCGAAGAAAATTCGAGCCATTATCCTGCCCCATAGCAAGGTTTTGCAAAGGAATTGCGCACCACATTCGGGCTATGCCGTGGGGGCGTATAGAATTGGGGTGAATGTGGTGGAAAAGATCGTCACGCTTGAACACAAAGAAACAGTGCGGCTGGATTCGGATCGTCTGAATGGGCTGTATCGACAACTGGGTGAGAAAAACGCGTTGGACGTGCTGTGTCGCACGGTCGAGGAATTGGCGGTGCGCCTGTCGAATTGCGAGCGGTTCTGGAGACAGCGTGACTGGGCCGGGCTGCGCAAATGTGCGCGATCCATTGTGGCCATTGCCGAACAGATCGGAATGATGGCGCTGGCCTGTGTGGCGAATGATGTGGCGCAAAATGTGGATGCGGGCGACTCGGTCGCCGCCGGGGCCACCCTGTCGCGGTTGATCAGAGTGGGTGAGAAATCGCTGACTGTGATCTGGGATCAGCAAGATCTTTCGGTCTGACAGGGCTTGCGGACGGTCCATGGACGGCTAGGTTGGGCATAAGCCGCAACAGCCGAGATTTTCATGACCCTGTCTTTCGCATCACCATCGGATCCATCTGTTCCTCTTCACGTCATTGCGCAGCCAGGTCTGGACGACTGGCTGGCGGGCCAGCCCGAAGCCGTGACGACCTGGGCCAAAATCAGCGGATTTACCGGTGCGCTGGGACAGGTTTTGCTGATTCCGGGCGCTGACGGTGCGGTACAGTCTGCTTTGGCGGGGTATGGCACAGCCACAGGTCGGGCCCGCAATCGTTTTCCTCTGGCCGCCGCCGCCGAAGCCCTGCCCGAAGGCACATATCACATCGCATCGGGCATAGACCAAGGTGATCTGGAAACAGAGTGCCTGGGGTGGTTGCTGACCGGTTATGCCTTTGACCGCTATGCCAGCCAATCCCCGGCCAAGGCCCGTTTGGTTGCCCCCGATGGGATCGACGCCGCCCGGCTTGAGGTTCTGGCCGGGGCCGAGGCCTTGACCCGCGATCTGGTCAATACACCGGCCTCTGATATGGGGCCGGAACAGCTTCATAGCGCAGCCGAAGCCCTGGCACAGGAATTCGGCGCCTCTTTCGAGGTTGTTCTGGGCGACGCCCTGCTAGAGCAGAACTTCCCCATGATCCACACGGTTGGCCGCGCCGCCGCACAAGCGCCCCGTCTGATTGAGATGAACTGGGGCGTGACAGGCCCAAAGCTGACCCTTGTCGGCAAGGGCGTCTGCTTTGACACTGGAGGGCTAAACCTGAAACCCGGCGCCTCGATGGGGCTGATGAAGAAAGATATGGGCGGGGCCGCAAATGTACTGGGGCTGGCCCGGATGATCATGGCCCTAGAGCTGCCCGTGCAGCTGCGCGTGCTGATCCCGGCGGTAGAGAATTCCGTTGCGGGCAACGCCTTCCGGCCCGGCGACATCCTGACCTCGCGCAAGGGGCTGACCGTTGAGATCAACAATACCGATGCCGAAGGGCGCTTGGTTCTGGCCGATGCATTGGCGCTGGCGGATGAGGGCGAACCGGATTTGGTGATCTCGATGGCGACACTGACCGGGGCGGCACGTGTGGCGGTGGGCGCCGATCTTGCACCATTCTATACCGACAACGATGCCGCGGCTGATGCCTTGAACCGCGCCGCAGGCAGAGCAGCCGATCCTGTCTGGCGCATGCCATTCCATAACCCCTATGAGGGTCTGATTGAACCCGGTATTGCGGACCTGGATAACGCACCGGCGGGTGGTTTTGCAGGCTCGATTACTGCCGCCTTGTTCTTGCGCAGATTTGTTGGTGACAGTCCCTATATGCATTTCGACATCTTCTCGTGGCAACGCAGCAAAGAACCCGGACGCAGCAAGGGCGGATTCGGTCAGGGGCCCCGCGCCCTGCTGACTGCCCTGCCTGAAATTTTGGGCCTTTGACCCGGCACCGCATCATACAACCGGTCATCGACCTGTTGCGCGCCCCGGACGGGCCGCGAGATCGCCAGCTTTTGTATGGAGATGGTGTTTGCACGCATGAAGAGAACAACGGCTGGAGCCGGATCACCTCGGACAAGGACGGCTATGCGGGCTGGGTCCGGTCAGACTGTCTGGCCCCAGATGTGCCTGCCACGCACTGGATCACGGCACCGTCAACACATGCCTATGAGCAACCGAACATGAAATCCCGGGACCGAACCTCGTTAAGCTTTGGCAGCAAGGTTCAGACAATGTCCGAACAGAATGGATTTATTGAGACGGAGCTAGGCTTTATCCCGGCCATACACGCCAAACAGATCAACGTAACCCTGACCGATCCGATCGCCGTGGCCGAACTGTTTCTGGGAACGCCCTATCTTTGGGGCGGCAACAGCCGGTTCGGGCTTGATTGTTCAGGTCTGGTTCAGGCCGGAATGCTGGCTTGTGGGCTGCCCTGCCCCGGTGATAGTGGCGATCAGGAGCGTGATCTGGGTCAGGCGCTGACCCCTGGCACACCTGCTCAGCGCGGTGATCTGCTGTTCTGGAAAGGGCATGTTGCCTGGGTCTACGGTGACAATATGCTGCTGCATGCAAACGCGTTCCACATGGATGTAACCTTTGAGCCGATGGATGCTGCAATCACGCGCATTCTGGAACAGGGCGATGGGCCTGTGACGGCCCAAAAAAGGCTCTAATCCAGGTCAACCGACCGTATCAGCTTGCGCTCCAACACCCGCAGCACCGTGCGCAGATCATGGCCGCGCTTCAGGATGCGGCCATCCATACCGACCACCGAATACATCCCTTGCCGGGAGCGCAGACGCGGATCTTTTTCGACCCGATAAATCGGATGCTCTGCCGTGCGGCGGAAGATGGAAAACACCGCCATATCACGCAGGTTCGAGATCCCGTAATCGCGCCATTCTCCGGCGGCGACCATCCGGCCATAGACAGAAAGGATATGAGACATCTCGTGGCGGTCAAACGCGACAGGCATCTGGGTCGAGTTTGCAGAAAACCGGCTGGGAGGCTGCATGTTCATGCCCCAAGCCTTGCCGGAAAACGTGTTCGAATCAAGCCTATCCGCAATCGGGTGTGACTTTTTCGTCGGTGCTAGCGCTGTCGCCCAACCTGTCGGCAGATCAGGATCACCGGCAACAACCCCACTGCAAGTATCACCAACGAGGGCACGGCGGCGCCCTCAAGCCGTTCGTCTGATGCCAGCCGATAGGCCTGCACCGCCAGCGTATCAAAGTTGAAAGGTCGCATGATCAGGGTCGCGGGCAGTTCTTTCATCACGTCCACAAAGACGATCAGCAGCGCGGTCAGCAGCGACGGCGTCAGAAGCGGCAAATGCACCCGGCGCAACGTCCCCAGCGGCGTCTGCCCCAAAGACCGCGAGGCCGCATCCATATTGGCATGCACCGTGCTCTGCCCTCCCTCATATGCGCTGAGCGCGGCGGCCAGAAACCGCACCATATAAGCGGCTACCAACAGCCAGATCGAACCGGTAACAAGCAACCCGGTCGACAGGTCGAAATTCTGCCGCATCCATGCATCCAGTGCGTTATCGAAACTGGCAAAAGGCACCATCAGCCCGACGGCGATCACACCGCCTGGAACCGCATAGCCCAGCCGCGCCATGTACCCGGCACCAGAGGACACCCTCCCCGGCCGCAATCGCTGAAAGAACCCAACGCTGATGGCCGCAAAGACCGTGACAAACGCCGCCACACCGGCCAGCGTCAGCGAATTCTGAATGAACCCGAGATAGCGCCGTGACAGAAGGTTCTGTTCGGACTCCATCCCCATCTGAACCAGAATGAACACCGGCAACAGAAATCCGAACAGCACCGGTATGGCACACAGGGCAAAAGCCGCGCCCGCTTGCCAGCCCTTCAGCCGGGCGGATGGCAGCGAGGCGTGGCTTTTGCCTGCCTGATAGTATTTGGCCTTCCCGCGCTGCATCCGTTCTGCCACGGCCATGACCAGCGCAAAGCCCAGAAGGCAGAGAGCCAGCTGCGCCGCACCCACCCGATCACCGATCGAAAACCAACTGGTATAGATACCCGTGGCAAATGTCTGCACCCCGAAATAGGCCACGGTGCCGAAATCGGCGATGGTTTCCATGATGGCAAGTAGCACGCCACCCGCAATCGCGGGACGCGCCATCGGCAGCGAAACGTGCCAAAAGGCCAGCCACGGACTTTTGCCCAACGCGCGCGCTGCCAGAAAGGCCGTTGCACTCTGCTGCAGAAAAGCGGCCCGGGCCAGCAGGTAGACGTAAGGATACAAGACTAAGATCAACATCACTGCCGCACCCTCGGTCGACCGAATCTCGGGGAACCAATAGTCGCGCGGGCCCCAGCCCGTTACCTGACGCAGGGTGGTCTGGACGATGCCCGGGTGATCAAGAATGAATGTATAGGCATAGGCCAGCACATAGGCCGGAAAGGCCAGCGGCAGCACCAACGCAATTTCCAGAATGCGCACGCCGGGGAACCGCGTCATCGTCACGAGCCAAGCTGCGCCCACGCCGATGGAAAACGTGCCCGTGGCCACCAGCACGACCAGTATCAGTGTCGTCATCGCATAGCCGGGCAGAACAGTTTCCAGGAGATGCGAAACCGTATCCGTGCCACCCGTCGTTGCGGCCAGAACAACCGCAAGCATCGGCAACAGGCAGGCTGCCGCCACAAGGCAGGCCACCACGCCGACGAGGCGTGTACCTACAGCGCCGCGGTTGCGCCTTCCGTGCTCAGAGATTTCAATATCGGCCATGATCCCGGCTTTAACTGGCTAAGGCGCAGAGTCCGTCTTTAATCGACCAAAACGCTCGGAAACACCAGTGGGCAGCGAAACAAATCTGCGACACATACTGCCGCAGAGTTGCACAGCCTTCATTCGTAGACGCGCTGATCCTCGATCACCAAACCATCTTTCGGCAGCGATCCCGGCGCCACGACTTCGATCGCGCCTTTCAGCTTCAGCACCTCGACGACGGATTTCGCGTAAGCCAAGTCATTTCCGCCGGTGCTTTCGATCTGAACCGTCATCGTGTCCATCTCACCCTGGCGGGCGGCAATGACGCGCGCCTTGACGATTTCATCATGCTTGTCGACCAGCGCCGCGACCTGTTCAGGGCGCACGAACATACCCTTGATCTTGGTTGTCTGATCCGCGCGTCCCATCCAGCCCTTGATGCGCATGTTGGTGCGACCGCAAGGTGACTGACCAGGTTGAACCGCCGACAGATCACCGGTGGCAAACCGGATCAGCGGATAATCGGGGTTCAGTGAGGTCACGACAACCTCACCCACTTCACCCGGCGCGACCGGGTTTCCGGTTCCGGGGGTGACGATCTCGACGATGACATGCTCATCAATGATCATCCCGTCCATCGCCGGGCTTTCATAAGCGATGCTGCCCAGATCGGCGGTGGCATAGCATTGCAGACAGGCGATACCGCGATTGGCGTATTCCTGACGCAAAGACGGGAACAAAGCACCGCCGCCAACAACGGCAGTCACGAAATCCAGTGCCACGCCCATCTCATCGGCCTTGTCCAAAATGACTTTGAGGTAATCCGGTGTGCCCGCATAAGCGGTGCAGCCGACATCGCGCGCGGCGGTTACCTGCAGTTCGGTTTGGCCGGTGCCGGCAGGCAGCACAGCAGCCCCCACCGCCCGCGCGCCGCTTTCGAAGATCATGCCCGCCGGGGTCAGGTGATAGCCAAAGCAATTCTGAACGATGTCTCCGGGCCCGACGCCTGCTGCGTGCAGGAACCGCCCCATCCGCCACCAGTCGTGATCGGTGCTGCCGGGCTCATAGATCGGGCCGGGCGACTGAAAAACATGATGGAAATGCCGGGCCGGTTTGACGGTAAACCCGCCAAAGGGCGGGCGCGAAGCCTGCGCCTTAGCCATATCGGACTTGCGCAGAACTGGCAGCTTCACAAGGTCGTCCAGCGACTTTACAGCTGCCGTATCAACATCCGCCATATGCGCTGCAAACCCCGGAGCCGAGTTCGCGCGCGTGATCTGTACCTGCAACGCCTCAGCCTGTTCAGAGGCGCGCTGGTCGGCCGAGCGGGTTTCTAGCGCATCGTAGAATTTCGTCATCGCCAAATCCTCCATCCGCCTACAGCCACCTCTTGCGGCGGCGGTATGAGCGCACATCGCGGAAGCTTTTGCGGCCGTCATCCGACATGCCCAGATAGAATTCCTTAACATCGGGGTTTTCGCGCAGCTCGGCAGCTGGGCCATCCATCACAACGCGGCCGGATTCAAGAATATAGCCATAATGTGCGAACCTGAGCGCCACATTGGTGTTCTGCTCAGCCAGCAGAAACGAGACGCCCTCTTTTTCGTTCAGATCTTGGACGATGCCGAAAATCTCTTCGACAAGCTGCGGGGCCAGTCCCATGGACGGCTCATCCAGCAGGATCGTCTCGGGCCGCGACATCAGCGCGCGACCCATCGCAACCATCTGTTGCTCTCCGCCCGACGTGTAACCCGCCTGACTGCGGCGGCGTTCCTTCAGACGTGGGAAATAGGTGTAAACAAGGTCCAGATCCTGTTGGATCGCGGCCTTACCATCTTTGCGGGTATAGGCGCCGGTCAGCAGGTTTTCCTCGACCGTCAAATGTTCGAAACAATGGCGGCCCTCCATCACCTGGATGACGCCTTTTTCCACCAGATCTGCAGGATCGCTTTCATGCACGCTGGTCCCGCGATACTTGATTGATCCCTTGGTGACTTCGCCCCGTTCCGAATGCAGCAGGTTCGACACAGCCTTGAGCGTGGTGGTCTTGCCTGCCCCGTTGCCGCCCAGCAGGGCCGTAATGCCCCCTTTGGGCACCGTTAGGCTGACGCCTTTCAGCACAAGGATCACATGATTGTAGATCACCTCGATATTGTTGACCTCAAGCAGGGTTTCCGCCTGCACGTCAGTGGTTTGTGCCGCATCCAGCATCAGCGCGTGTCCTCATGACTGTCCCGCGAGGGACCGTTGGGATAGAGCGGCGGCTGCCCGCCGCTCTGGTCAGTTTCGCGGCCCCGGATCAAGACCGGGGCCAGCCATTATTCACACCCGGGTGTGATGTTGTTTTCCGCTGCATAGGCTGCGGAATCTTCTTCGATCAACGTGTTGATCACATCTGCATCGGTCGGCTGGAAGTCCTGAACCGGGTTCCAGGTTCCGGCCGCAGCATCCCACTGCACAACGCCGACAAGGCCGGGTCCGCCGTGATTTTCGCACGAGACCGAAAATTCAGGCCCGAAACCGGTCATGCCCAGCGCTTCCATCTTGGCGTTGGTCATTTCCAGCGCCTCCATACCATCGCGCATCATGGATGCGTCGATATCAGCGGTATTGTGGATTCCCTGCGCAGTCTTCACAGCTTCAGCGGCCAGCATGGCGGCATAGAGACCGCGGTTATACTGAACCGAGCCAAGCTGATCGCCCGCACCCGCCGCTTTGCCTGCATCCACCACGTATTTCTGCAGATCGTCATAGACCGGATAGTCCATGCCCAGCCCGGTAAAGGTCAGTGCCTTATAGCCGTTTGCCTTGTCGCCCGCGGGCTGCACGTCAAATTCAGCGCCAGACCACCAGACACCGATGAAGTTTTCCATCGGGAAGCGGATGTTCGCAGCTTCCTGCACCGCGACCTGGTTCATCACGCCCCAGCCCCACATGATTACATAATCAGGCTTTTCGCGGCGAATTTGCAGCCACTGCGATTTCTGTTCCTGACCGGGGTGGTCAACAGGCAGCAGCGTCAGGTCGTACCCGTGCTTTTCAGCCAGGGTCTCCAGCGTGCGGATCGGTTCCTTGCCATAGGCCGAGTTGTGATAGACCAGTGCGATTTTCTTACCGTTCAGGTCACCATCGTTTTCGCTAAGCAGATAGTTGATCGCGCCCGACGCTCCGTTCCAGTAGTTGGCCGGATAGTTGAACACGTGGCTGAATACCTTGCCGTTCGCAGCAGAGGTCCGGCCATAGCCCATCGTGTGCAGCGGAATGCCATCTGCGGTCACTTTTGGGATCAGCTGGTATGTAATGCCGGTCGACAATGGCTGATATACCAAGGCGCCTTCGCCCTTTGTGGATTCATAGCATTCCACGCCTTTTTCGGTGTTATAGCCGGTTTCGCATTCGATCACATTGGCCGAAACACCTCCGATGCCGCCATCACGCTCGTTGAGCAGTGTGAAATAATCGGCATAGCCGTCAGCAAACGGGATACCGCCTGCCGCATATGGTCCCGTCCGATAGCTGAGCGACGGGAACACAAGGTCGGCCATGGCCGGACCTGCGGCCATCATGGCGCCCAGCGCCAGGGTTGCCAGTTTCGTCTTCATCGGGTGTCTCCTCCCTTGATTGGTCCGATGTTGAATTCGGGCTTTGCACCCGTCTTGTCTTTGGGCCTGCCCGTCAGTGCGGAAACGGCCAGAGTCTGAGTTTCTCTTTCGCCACACGCCAAAGCTGCGCCAGCCCATGCGGTTCCAGAATCAAGAACATGATGATGAGTGCGCCGACGATCACCAGATTGAGATGCGCAACGATATCAGTGGGCCAGCCCAGTAGATCGACACCGACCACCTTCAAAACAACCGGCAGCAATACCAAGAATGCTGCCCCGGCGAAGGAGCCGAAGATAGACCCTAATCCGCCGATAATGACCATGAATAGGACCAGGAACGATTTCTGGATGCCAAAGACTTCGCCAACCTCAACCGCGCCCAGATAGACCGCAAAGAATAGCGCCCCCGCGATACCCACAAAAAATGAGCTGACAGCAAAGGCGGTCAGTTTTGCCTTGAGCGGGTTTACCCCGATGATCTCGGCCGCGATATCCATGTCGCGGATCGCCATCCATGTCCTGCCGGTCGTTCCCCGAGTCAGGTTCCGTGCAATGATGGCGCAGAAGGTCAGGAAGATCAGGCAGAACAGATAGGTTGCCCAGGCCGGAGCATTCGGGCCTGTGATGATGATGCCGAACACATCCCGCTCGGGCGCGTTGATCTGCCCAGATGCCGAGTAGTTGTAGAACCACGGCACACGGTTGAACAGCCACACCAGAAAGAACTGCGCCGCAAGCGTGGCCACGGCCAAATAGAACCCTTTGATCCGAAGCGAAGGCAATCCGAACAGAACACCGACAATGGCGGTGATCCCGCCCGCAAGGATGACATGGATGAACATGCTGACTTCGGGAAAGGCGGTCATCAGCTTGTAGCAGGCATAGGCTCCCACAGCCATGAACCCACCGGTACCCAGCGACACCTGCCCGCAATAGCCAACCAATACATTCAATCCGATGGCGGCGATCGCATAGATCAGAAACGGAAGCAGCAGCGCGTTCGCCCAGTAGTCATTGATGATGAATGGAATGATCCCAAATGCCACTGCCAGCACCACATAGTACCGATACCGGTCAAATTTGATCGGAAAGGTCTGGCTGTCTTCCACGTAAGAGGTTTTGAAATCTCCGGCCTCGCGATAAAACATGTCTTACTTTCCCCATTCTTCCTGCGCCCGGTCGCGGGCGACAGTGTTCAGTTGGCTGGAGCCTTTGGCATATCCGCTCGCCTCTGAGGCGCGCACAAGTTTCATGTAGGCCATGACACCCGTGACCAACCCGGCAAAAGCCAGGATCGCGGCAATCGTCAGTTGGCTGTCGGTCAGATCGTCCGAGGTCAGGGCGATATACCCAAACGCCCAGAACCCGGCCCATGCGATAACGTTGAGAATGGCGATGAGTTTGGTCATCACGAGCCCCACCAGGTGAACCACATCACCAAAAGGAACATGGCAATCGCAGAGAGGCCCATAAGAGCGATGGTTCCCAGCAGATCCAACCCCGCATCAACACCGGGGCCTCGATATCTGCCACTGGATTGCGCAGCGATGCCGGAAAGCACAGCCGCAACACATGCAACCCCAGCGGCGAACATCACGCGGTTCCTAAACCCTTTCAATGATCTTCTCCCCAAACAGGCCCTGTGGTCGGAAGACCAGAAAGATCAATGCCAGCACGTAGGCAAACCAGTTCTCGGTCGCACCGCCAACCATCGGGCCAATGGCGAACTCGAACAGTTTCTCACCCACACCGATGATCAACCCTCCGACGATGGCTCCGGGGATCGAGGTAAACCCGCCCAGCATCAGCACCGGCAACGCTTTGAGCGCGATCAGCGACAGTGAGAACTGCACGCCAGACTTGGTGCCCCACATGATGCCCGCGACCAGCGCTACAAACCCGGCCACAGACCAGACCATGATCCAGATGAAATTCAGCGAAATCCCCACCGACAGCGCCGCCTGATGGTCATCCGCCACAGCGCGCATCGCCCGGCCCTGCTTGGTATATTGGCTGAACACAACCAGCGCCGCCACCAGCAGCGCCGCAATTACCGTTGCCACAATGTCCAGATTGTCGATGAAGAACCCATAGCCGAAGACGTTAAAGGTCGCTTCATCGAGCCAGAGGTTGATGCCCTGCGGCAGGCCTACATCCAGCGTCTTGATCTCGGACCCCCACATCAAGTCGGCCACGCCCTCAAGGAAATAGGCCAGCCCGATGGTGGCCATGAACAGGATGATCGGCTCTTGGCCAACCAGGTGACGCATCACGAACCGCTGCACGGCCCAAGCCAGCAGAACCATCACCGCCATAGTCAGAATAATCGCCAGCAGCGCAGGGACACTCCAGCCAAAGTAATGGATATGCGTCCCGAAAGTCGCATTGATCAGATGTGCAAACGGTACCTGCCCGTTCATGATCCCGACCAGAGTCATCGCGGCAAACAGGGCCATAACCCCTTGCGCATAATTGAAAATCCCTGACGCCTTGTAGATCAGCACAAAGCCCAGCGCGACCAGCGCATAGAGCACCCCGGCCATAAGACCGTTGAGGATGACTTCCATCGCAAATACGAGTTGTTCAGGCATCCTATGTCCTCCGAACAGATTTCATCTGGCGCGTCATCCGGGAAAATTCGTCGAATTTTCTCAGCCCGTTCCGTAGATCAGTCATGGCTCACCCCCAGATAGGCATCGATGACTTCCTGATTGTTGCGCACCTCATCAGGCGTGCCGTCGCCGATCTTCTTGCCGTAATCCATCACGACCACCCGATCGCTCAGATCCATCACCACGCCCATGTCATGTTCGATCAGGGCGATGGTGGTGCCGAATTCATCATTCACGTCGAGGATAAAGCGGCTCATGTCCTCTTTCTCTTCAACATTCATCCCGGCCATCGGCTCATCCAGCAGTAACAGCTTGGGTTCAGCGGCCAGCGCCCGGGCCAGTTCGACCCGCTTTTTCAAGCCGTAGGGCAGGCGTGAAACGGGCGTCTTGCGGATATGCTGGATTTCGAGAAAGTCGATGATCCGTTCGACCGCCTCACGGTTTTCGGTCTCTTCGGCCTCGGCCTTACCCTTCCACCAAGCCTGCTGCAGGATATTTGTCTTCATATAGTTCAGGCGCCCGGTCATGACGTTGTCCAAAACGCTCATCCCTTCGAACAGGGCGATGTTCTGGAATGTTCGTGCAATCCCCTGCCGCGCGACCTCATAGGGCCGCATTGGAGGGCGCTTGGCCCCGTGAAACCAGACCTCGCCCTCTTGCGGGACATAGAACCCCGAGATTACGTTCAGCATCGACGATTTGCCCGCCCCGTTCGGCCCGATAATGGCGCGGATCTCACCCTCGCGGATGTCGAACGAGATATCCTTGATCGCCACCACACCGCCAAAGCGCAGAGTGATGTTCTTCATCTCCATCACGACGCCGCCGATCTTGCGGCCGTCTTCGGTGACATATCCTTCGGAACTATCCAACATCAGCCCCTCCTTGACTTACGCAATACACGGAATGGCGGGCGGGCGATGACCATAGGTCGAGCGGCGCAGGACCGGACTTCATTCCGCCGCTACCTTGTGTTGCGCGACCGTTACAACCGGCGCATCCACGATCTCAAGCGTGGCACTGATCGAGCCCTTGCGGCCGTCCTCATAGGTCACCTCGGTCGTGGTCGAAACGCTTGAAGACCCGTCATAAAGCGCGGTGATGATGTCGTGGAATTTCTCTTCGACAAAGCCCCGGCGCACCTTGCGGGTTCGGGTCATCTCGCCGTCATCCGCATCCAGTTCCTTGTGCAGCACCACAAAGCGATGCACCTGGCAGCCCGACAGCATTTCATCGGCGGCGACCGATTTGTTGACCGCTTCCACATGGGACTTGATTGTCTCTAACACTTGCGGATGTGCCGTCAGTTCCTGATAGGACCCATAGGCGACGTTGTTGCGCTCGGCCCAATTCCCCACGGCGGTAAGGTCGATATTGATGAACGCCACGCAGCGATCCTTGCCATTGCCGAACAGCACGACCTCAAGAATATCGGGATAGAACTTCAGCTTGTTCTCAACATATTTCGGCGCAAACATCGAGCCATCGACCATTTTTCCGACGTCCTTGGCCCGATCAATGATCCGCAGATGACCGCTGCTTTCCTCAATGAACCCGGCATCACCCGTGGCCACCCAACCCTCGGCATCCTTGGTCGAGGCGGTCGAGTCCGGGTTGTTGTAATATTCGACAAACACACCTGGCGAGCGATAGTAGATCTCGCCCGTTTCGGCGATCTTCAGCTCGACATCTGGCGCGGGCACACCAACCGTATCGGCGCGCACCTCGCCATCGGGTTGCACGGTGATGAAGACCGTCGCCTCGGTCTGCCCATAAAGCTGCTTCAGGTTAATCCCCAGCGAGCGGTAGAAATCGAAAATCTCAGGCCCGATCGCCTCGCCTGCCGTATAACCGACCCGGAACCGGCCATACCCCAGCGTATCCTTCAGCGGCCCATAGACCAGCAGATTGCCCAGCGCGTATTTAATCCGATCACCAAACCCAACCGCTTTGCCATCCAGCAGTAACCCACCCACCTTTTTGGCATGGGCCATAAAATGGTGGAACATACGCTGCTTCAGCTTGCCCGCATCTTCCATCCGGATCATGACGTTGGTCAGCTGCGTTTCAAATACCCGCGGCGGGGCAAAGAAATAGGTCGGACCGATCTCGCGCAGGTCGGTTATCATCGTGTCAGCGCTTTCGGGGCAGTTTACACAGAACCCGCACCAATAGGCCTGACCGATGGAAAAGATGAAATCACCTACCCAAGCCATTGGCAGATAGGACAGGATGTCCTCATTCCGGGTCAGGTGGTCAAACTCTGCAGAATTCTTGGCGCTTTCGATTACATTGCGGTTCGACAGCACCACGCCTTTCGGCTTGCCTGTGGTGCCCGAGGTATACAGCATCACACAAGTGTCGTCATAGGTGATCGCAGCGATACGCGCATCCAGCTCGGCATCAAAGCGCGCATGACCTGCGCTGCCTTCGGCCTTGATGTCGTCCATCGCGTTCATCTGGGAATGATCATATTTCCGCATCCCACGCTTGTCAGTGTAGAGGATGTGTTTGATCTGGTGAACTTTTTCCTGAATCTCGATGACCTTATCGACCTGTTCCTGGTCACCGCAGACGACATATTTCGCACCGCAATGTTCCATCACATATGTCATCTCTTCGGCGACCGCGTCCTGATAGAGCGGCACCGGAATCGCACCCACCATTTGGGCCGCAACCATCGACCAATAATGCGCCGGGCGGTTCCGGCCTATGACGGCGATATGGTCGCCCTTCTCAACGCCAATCTCAAGAAACCCCAGCGCAATGGCGCGGATTTCCTTGGCCGCCTCGGCCCAGGTCCAGCATTGCCAGATCCCGAATTCCTTTTCGCGATAGGCCGGGGCATCCCCGAACTGAATCACATTGCGGTGTAGCAGCGCCGGAAGAGACTGCATCCCTTCAGCGCCTGACTGCGTCTGAGTCAATCTTTTTCTCCTCCCCACCCGGCCCCTCCCCGGGCCGGAAATGGCGGGTCCGGGTCTGGCCCGGACGCCAACGCCCCGATTAAGGGACGTCGACACGATCAGCGTCAAGTTTTGCCTGATGTTTTCTCAATTCTTACGAAATGTAACAAGTTGGGCCGTGCCGCCCGGGCCATACACCTCGTCAGAGACCCGACCCGAGATGACCACAAGCTGTTCCGCGAACCGCAAATTTGCAGCAGGTAAGCGCGTTCATCCAGGTATACCGGTATTGGCTTGGGGTTTTGTATGTTTACCGCGCCTGGAATTCACCGTATGCATCCCGCAACTGAGTAGGATATTCAGAGCGGTTTTTCATGCCGATTTGCTATGCATGTGTATCGACCGAAGGCATCGGTTATGCGGAATGATCCAGATCGCATGACCAAAACCGCTCGAATTATGCGATCAGAGGCGTGCGTCTTTGAAATCAACCGTTTTCTTGGACGGTCGGGCAGCACGAATTCCGACCCCTTTCCCACCCCAATACGCAAGGCAGGACTGCCGAGATGAATGTCACTCACCAGAGCATCACCAATGTGCTTTCTCAGCATTATGACCTGACACCTTCGACCGAATTGGTTGAGGAAATGCAGGAGACCTATGCCCGGATGGACCGGGTGGTGACGCCGCCGGATTTCGCGATCTATGCGCCCTATATCAAGGCGATCAATGCGCTTAAAAAAGAGCGGAACGCGGTCATTCTGGGCCATAACTACATGACGCCTGAAATCTTTCATGGCGTGTCGGATTTCGTGGGTGACAGCTTGCAGCTGGCAATGAAGGCCAGCGACGTCGAAGCCGATGTGATCGTGCAGGCGGGCGTGCATTTCATGGCCGAAACCTCGAAAATCCTGAGCCCCCAGAAAACCGTGCTGATGCCAGACATGGCCGCGGGTTGTTCGCTGGCCGAAAGCATCACCGCCGAGGGGATTGACGAGATGCGCGCCAAATATCCCGGCGCGCCGGTCGTCTCTTATGTGAACACCACCGCCGAGGTGAAGGCGGCATCCGATATCTGCTGCACATCGTCCAATGCCGTTCAGATCGTCGATGCGATGGAATCCGACACCGTCATCATGACGCCGGACCAGTATCTGGCGCAGAACGTGGCAAATGAAAGCCGCAAGAACATCGTGTACTGGCCGGGCTCGTGCATCGTGCATGAACAATACACCGCGCAAGACCTGCGCGATTTTCGCAAATGGAATCCGGGCACGCGGTTGATAGCCCACCCGGAATGCCCGCCCGAAGTGGTGGCCGAGGCCGATTTCTCTGGCTCGACCAGCGGGATCATTAAGTATGTCAGCACCGAAAAGCCCGAAAAGGCGATGCTGATCACCGAATGCTCGATGGCCTCGAACATCGCCGATGAACTGCCCGAGGTCGACTTTGTCGGCCCCTGCAACATGTGCCCCTACATGAAGAAGATCACGCTGCAAAAAATCCTCTATGTGCTGCACACGATGGAAGGTCAGGTCGAGGTTGAAGCCGAGATCGCGGAAAAAGCGCGCCATTCGGTGCAGGCGATGATCGACCTGTCGCGAAAGCTGGGTCTCTGATCCGAGATGGAAACCCTCACCACCGACCGCGTTATCATCGTGGGCGCCGGGTTGGGCGCGCTGTATGCTGCGCTGAAACTGGTCCCGCATCCGGTGGTGGTGATCTCTCCTGAAGCGTTGGGCAACGGTGCTAGTTCCGCCTGGGCGCAGGGGGGAGTGGCTGCGGCGATGGACGCCCATGACAGCCCGGAAAGCCACGCGGACGACACCGTAAATGCCGGTGCGGGCACCGTTGACCCGCAGGTGGCCGAATTGGTGACGCGTCAGGCGCGCGACTATATTCTGGACCTGACCACGCTGGGCACACCTTTCGACCGGACCGCGGGCGGCGATTACGTGCTGTCGCGCGAGGCCGCGCACAGCTTTGCCCGTGTCGTCCGGGTCAAGGGCGATCAGGCAGGCGCGCAGATCATGGCCGCCCTGATCGAGCAGGTCCGGGAAATACCCTCGATCCAGGTGCTGGAGGGCACCATGGCCCTAGGGCTGGATGTCGAGGATGGGCGTGTTACCGGCGTCAGCATTCAGCGTGCGGATAAGGGCGGGTCAGCCCCAGTGATGCTGCGCGGGGCTGCCGTGTTGCTGGCCGGGGGCGGGTCCGGTGGGCTCTATGCGCTGACCACCAACCCGCCGCGTATCCGTGGGCAGGTCATCGGTATGGCTGCGCGCGCGGGGGCGCTGATTTCGGATGCCGAATTTGTGCAGTTTCACCCCACCGCCATGGATGTCGGCGAAGACCCTGCGCCGCTGGCAACCGAAGCGCTGCGCGGTGAAGGCGCCATTCTGGTCAACCGTCATGGCGCGCGGTTCATGCAGGCCATCCACCCGGATGCCGAGCTTGCCCCGCGCGACGTCGTCGCCCGCGCCATCTATGCTCAGGTTCAGGCGGGCAACCGCCCCATGCTGGACACGCGCGAGGTTCTGGGCGAGGAGATCAAGGCTCAGTTCCCCTCGGTCGCGGAATATTGCGCCCGCAATGGAATCGACCCGGCGCAGGAGCCCATCCCAGTCGCCCCCGCAGCGCATTACCACATGGGTGGCATCGCGACCGACACCAGCGGATGCGCCAGTATCGACGGCTTATGGGTCTGCGGTGAGGCATCCTCGACCGGGTTGCACGGCGCCAACCGTCTGGCCTCGAACGGTCTGCTTGAAGCGCTGGTCTATGCCCGAATCTGCGCGGAAGGCATCGCCGGAACCTTGCCAGCGCCCGGCGCGACGCCGCCGCTGGAAATCAGTTTAGAGGACGGTGGTACCCCATCCGACCCCGCCGCTGTGACAGAGCTGCGCCAGACCATGACCCGTTATGTCGGCGTCATCCGTGATCGCAAGGGCCTGACCAAAGCCCTTGGCATCATCGCGCGGCTCGAGGCGGCTAACAGCGACAACCCGTCCTTCCTGAACATGTGCGCCACTGCCACGTTGATCGCGGCAGGCGCATTGGCGCGCGAAGAAAGCCGTGGCGCGCATGAACGATCCGATTTCCCCGACCCCTCGGCCGGACCCGGCAAACGGTCCGAGATGTATCTTTCCCAAGCGCTCGCCATTCGCGCGCAGGCCTGCAAGGAGCCGTAATGAGTTTCTCCACCGTTCCCGATCTTGTCCTTGAACCGATGATCCGCACTGCGTTGATGGAGGATCTGGGCAGCTATGGTGACGTCACCACCCGCGCGGTGATCCCGGCGGGCACCACCTATGACGCCTGCCTGAACGCGCGCGAGGATGCGGTCGTGTCCGGCATGCAGGTCGCAGCGCTGGCGTTTCGCCTGATCGACCCCTCTTTGGACATCACCACGCATATTGCCGATGGCCAGCCCTGTAAAAAGGGCGATACGCTGATGACCATCAAGGGATCGGCCGCCTCAATCCTGTCGGGCGAACGGGTGGCCCTGAACTTTGCCGGTCGGCTGACCGGAATCGCGACAAAGACCGCAGGCTTCGTGGCAGAGACCAAAGGCACGAAGGCCCGCGTCACCTGCACCCGCAAAACAACCCCCGGCCTGCGTCTGGTTGAAAAACTGGCCGTGCTGCATGGCGGCGGGTTCAACCACCGATACTCTTTGTCAGATGCGATCCTGATCAAGGACAACCACATCGCAGCCGCTGGCGGGGTGCGTCAGGTGCTGGAGGCCACCAAGGCCCATGCCAGCCACATGATGGCCGTCGAGATCGAGGTGGATCGGCTGGACCAACTGGCCCAAGTGCTTGAGGTCGGAGGCGCCTCGGTCGTCCTGTTGGACAATATGGACAATGACATGCTGCGCGAGGCTGTCGCGATGGTGGATGGCAGGCTCAAGACCGAAGCCTCGGGCAATGTGAAACTGGATCGCATCGCCTCAATCGCGGCAACGGGTGTTGACTATATCTCTTCAGGTGCATTGACCCATTCGGCGCGCACCGTGGATTTGGGATTGGACTTTCCGGTCTAGACCACGGTCGCGCGTCAGCACTGGCACATGGGCTACAGCTGCTAACCCTGTGCAGAAAGCTCCACCATTTCCCTGTGCCGGTCCCGCGCCTGCCCCTGTACACGCTTGACGAAGGGCTGAGGCAGCTCCGGGCCGAGACGTGTTCCATATTTTTCGCAGGATTTATCACCGATCAGCTCAGCGAACCTGACCCATGTGCGAAAGGCAAAAACGTCCCGCAAGCTGAGGATCGGTTTGGAATTGCTTGGTCTTTCCGGGGCAGGCATCGGAATGTCCGTGAAATACGCCTCTTCGATCCCGCTCCAATCGGATGGTGTTTCAAAGTCGTCCCCAGCATCCTCGGAATACTTAAACGCGGGGTATTCCATACTGTATTCAGAACATCCGTGGGATATTTTCGAATGAACCCTGGTGATCTCAAATTCCACCTGTGCGGCACGGAAAATCGCAAGACACTCTTTCGCCTCTGCGATCGACTCACAATAGATATACGCCTTATAGGGGAACTTGACCGCTTCGCGCAGCTCAATCATGCTTTTTCTGGCATTGTCCCTGGGCAGCTGCAGGTTGAGCAGCAAGAAATAGACCTGAAACATCCCCTCAAGGTTCTCTGGCAGGATCTGCACCTTGTAGCACTCGTGGCACAGTCCACAAATCACCTTGGTTTCTTCAAAGAAATTTAGGCGTTGGCCGCAATTCCCATGCTCGCCATTGATGGTGATGGTTTGACCCACATAGATCTGGGCGATGGGCACAGCCAACTGGATATTCTGTGTGTCCAGGGCTTTCATCCAACCGGAATAGGCGGCAGTCTGCCGCCCGGTGTCGACCAGGGCTGCCTGCCAGCCCTTTTTCAACCCGCCCGTCACCTCAAGCTGCGCTTTGCTGTAGGCGCCCAGATGCTGTTTCGGCAGGTTGGAGTATTCCAGCATCGTCACAAGCTGCCGGATGGCCTGTCGGTCATTGGGCTTGAGTGAAACCCGCTTCTCAAGACGTTCCAGCTGCGCGTAGTCCATCACTCTGGCCTCCTGCTTCGGGTTTGGCCCGCCAGTTTTTCTTGTGATTGCGCCGAATGAGGTCGCCGTCAACTGAAATGCGCGAAACTGGCTAGCTGCCGGATTGTTCTGAGACGATCTCTCCGAGCCGGGTAAAGAATTTCCCCGACAGTTTCTTGGCAGTCCCGGCAATCAAACGGCTGCCAAGTTGGGCAATCTTGCCGCCGACATCCACCTTAGCAGTATAGGCAAGAACCGTCTCGGACCCGTCTTCGGTCAGGGTCACATCGGCACCGCCCTTGGCAAACCCGGCAGCCCCGCCTTTGCCCTCGCCCTGCAGCGAAAATCCGTCCGGTGCCTTGGATTTATCCAGCGTGACCTGACCCGCGAACCGCGCTTTCACCGGACCGATTTTCAGAACCACCTTTGCCTCAAGGTCTTGCGGCGAAGATTGGGTCAGCTCTTCGCAGCCGGGGATACATTCCTGCAGGATATCGGGGTTGTTCAGCGCCTCATACACCACGTCCCGCGGGGCAGCGATGCGGATTTCGTCACTGAGTTCCATTCTGGCATCCTTCGCACAACAGCTTTGTGCCTATCAATAACGCGGTTTTTGCCAAATGTTTCAATTTTTTGTTTCAGATTTTTGTTTCAGATCAGGATACGCGACCCCAAATCTTACCTAATCGGGCGCCACCGGTTTGCGGTGACGCCCAATGCGGTCAGTCGCTGATCGCGCCCTCTTCGTCGCGGCGTTGATGCATCTTGGCTTTGACACGCGCGCCTACGATCAGAGGCAGAACAAATCCGATCAGGGCAATGGACCACAAGCCGATGGCCAGCGGGCTGTCAACCAGCGTCCACCAGTTGCCATTGTCGATGGTAACCGCGCGGCGCAAGTTATTCTCCATCGAGTTGCCCAGCAGCGTGCCCAGAATGATCGGCACCAGCGGCACGTCCAGCTTGCGCAGAACCCAGCCCATGACACCGAACCCGATCATCACCAGCAGGTCAAAGCTGGACCCCGAGATGCCGTAAATACCAACAAAGCTGACCATCGCCACGACGGGCATCAGGATACGCGAGGGCACCATCAGGACGCGGGTGAACAGGCCCACCATCGGGATATTCATCGCGAGCAACATAAAGTTGGCAATGAAGAGCGCAGCGATCAGGCCCCAGACCACATCCGGGTTCTGGGTAAACAGCAGCGGTCCGGGCGTGATATTCAGCGCCAGCAGAACCGCCAGCAGCACGGCGGTGGTCCCTGACCCCGGCACGCCCAGCGCCAGCATCGGCACCAAGGCCCCTCCGGCGGCGGCGTTGTTGCCGGCCTCGGGCGCGGCGACGCCGCGCGGATCACCGGTGCCAAATGTGTTGTCCTTGTCGACCAGCCGTTTCTCCATCGAATAGGAAATAAACGAGCCCAAAGACGCCCCGGCCCCTGGCAGAACCCCCGCCAGAAAGCCCAAGAATGAGGTGCGCAGCATGGTCGGCATGCATTGCTTGATCATCGACATCGGCGGGTAAAGCCGCCCGATATTCAACTTGCGCCCAGCGGCATCCGACCCGCCATGACGGTTTTCCAGAAAGATGAACACTTCGGACAGGGCAAACAGGCCGACAATGGCGACAAGGAAATCGAGCCCATCATACAGGTGCACCTCACCAAAGGTGAACCGCGGTACGCCGGTCTGGGTATCGACACCAATGGTCGCCAACCCAAGGCCCAGCGCAGCGGCAAAGGCCGATTTCGCCTGATTGGTCGAGGACACGCCGCCCAGCGTCATGAAGGCCAGCGCGAACAGGGCGAAATACTCAGCCGGTCCAAACAGCAGCGCGATCTTGACCAGCTGCGGCGCCAAAAAGATCAGGCCCCATGTGGCCAGAAACGCACCAATGAATGAGGCGATACCGGACAGCGAGAGCGCCTCGCCCGCAAGGCCTTTTTTGGCCATCGGATGCCCGTCCAAGCAGGTCATCATCGCAGGCTCGTCCCCAGGGATGTTCAGCAAGATCGACGAGATTCTCCCGCCATACATTGCCCCATAATAAACACTGGTCAGCAGGATCAGAGACGGCGTCGCGCCCAGCCCCAGCGTGAACGCAAGAGGAATCAGAATGGCCACGCCGTTCGACGGGCCCAGACCGGGCAACGCGCCCATGATCGTGCCCAGAAAACAACCCAGCAGGGCCAGCAA
The DNA here is from genome assembly GCF_059612345.1 of Ruegeria sp. CDSA020. Classification (NCBI taxonomy): domain Bacteria; kingdom Pseudomonadati; phylum Pseudomonadota; class Alphaproteobacteria; order Rhodobacterales; family Roseobacteraceae; genus Ruegeria; species Ruegeria sp. CDSA020. The sequence continues at coordinate 7,379 of NZ_JBXWQK010000014.1, read as the reverse complement.
CAAGTTTTGCCATGTTAGCGCGATAGCGAATCCATCGCCAAGGGATGCAAGAGTTTCCATGACGTTCCCCTTAGAAACCCAATGGTCCGCGAGCCAGTGACAGGCCCAGAACCAGATGGAAGATGACGTAGATACCGACAGAAGTACCGATTCCGACCATTACGCTTTCGATCGGACCAGATCCCAGCCGCCAGGCCAGGTAAGCCGCAGCAAAGGCGGTAGAGATTACAAATCCCAGAACCGGCAACAGCTCGGCATAGAACATCATCACGACTACAGCGGCGCCGACTTCGACCAGCCGGCCCAGCGCGGGCCACTCGGGCTCGGCATCCGGGCGCAACGCGATGACCGCGCTGGACAGGCCAAGGATGGCGGCGACAATCAGTGGAAAGGCCTTGGGGCCAACCGCGTCTGACAGAAAGCTCTCTTCAATCGCCAACGCTGACAGAGCAAAGCCGATGGCAAGAAGAATGCCGAAGACCCCGAATATGCGATCACTCATGGGTATCTCCTATGTAAGGGAAGTATGGGTCTGGTCGGGGTGCCGCGCGCCCGGCGCGACACCCCGCTCTCAGGTGAGTGCTGGTCTTATTTGATGATCCCGATCTCTTTCGAGATGGTCTGGATCTGACCCACGGATTGCGCAACAAAATCCTGGAAAGCTGCGCCTTGCAGGTCCAGCGGGGCCAGACCATTGGCGGCCATGACCTCTTTCCATTCATCTGAGGCGTAAAGATCACCGATCTTACCGACCCAATCGCCATAGGCCTCATCGCTCATTCCGCCAGGGGCGTAGAACCCGCGCCAGTTTGCACCGATGGCATCAATGCCCTGTTCCTTGGCCGTCGGGAAATCAGCGAATTCGCCGGGCAGACGTTCAGGCGCCAATACGGCGATGACTTTGATATCGCCCGAGTCGACAAAACCCTTGGCTTCCGAGATGTCACCGGTAAAGGCTTGAACCGAACCGGCCAACAGTTGGGTCACAGCTTCGCCGCCGCCATCAAAGGCGATGTATTTGACCGACCGTACGTCCTCGATGCCATAGGCATTGGCCGCGATCAGAACCTTCAGGTGATCCCAACCGCCTACGGCGGAACCGCCCGCCACGGACACAGACGTCGGATCGGATTTGATCTGATCCAACAGGTCGGGCAGCGTGTTAACCGCGCTATCGGCTGCAACGGCGATCACGCCATAATCCGCACCGATGGCCGCTAGCCAACGCACCTGATCCATGGTGTTGCCTGGATAGGCGCCCTGCGCCAGGCGGGTCGCCGTGGCTGCGCTGGCCGCTACGATCAGCTCATTATCCTCGCCGCGCTTGTTGACGACCTCGGCAAAGGCAACACCGCCACCGCCGCCGGCCAGGTTCACAACCTGCATGGTCTGGTCGATCAGACCCAGATCCTGCAGAGATTTACCGACCTGACGGCAGGTGAAATCCCAACCGCCGCCGGGGTTGGCCGGGGCAATACATTCCTGTGCGCTGGCGCTCACGCCGGACAGGGCAAAAACAGCAGCCGCAATCGCGCCGCTTGTTCCAAACAGTTTCATTCGTGTCTCCTCCTCTGGTCTTTTTGGGCTGCGTCCTGCAACCGAAACCTGTTCCCGCAAGGGACTGTCCTTGCGGGCTGGTACTGTTTACAGAATAATGCTGTCACGAACCTGTCACAGAAATTCAGGGCAGGGCGCGGGGGGACAATGCGCGTATTGATGATCGAGGATGCCGTAGATCTGGCCGAAGGCGTAATAGCTCATCTGGCGCGGTCGGGCGTCGTTTGTGATCTGGCGACCACCGTCGAATCCGCACGTGATTTCCGCGCAGTTCAAACCTATGACGCGATGCTTTTGGATATAAACCTGCCTGACGGGTCCGGCCTGAACTTTCTGGGCAAAATCCGAGACAGCGGCGACCGCACCCCAGTGCTAATGCTGACGGCACTGACTTCGGTCGAAGATCGTGTCGCCGCTTTGGACAAAGGTGCCGACGATTATTTGGGCAAGCCTTTTGACCAGCGCGAGCTTGAGGCGCGGTTGCGCGCCCTTGTCCGGCGCGATGCCGATCGCAAAAGCGAACAGATCACGCTGGGTCCGCTGATCTATGCCGCCAAGGATCGCAGCGCCACGCTGAACGGTAAACGCCTGAACCTAACCGCGCGCGAGGCGGCGGTCCTGGACGCCCTGATCCGGCACGAAGGTCAGTATCTGTCGAAATCCCGGCTGTATAACTCGCTTTACGGGTTCGAAGACGCCGATGTGGGGGAAAACGCGATCGAGCTGTATATCGCACGGCTCCGCAAAAAATTCACCGGCAGCGCCATCAGCATTACCACCCAGCGTGGGGTGGGGTATCGGATCGGTCTGAATGACTAGGCTGCGCCTGCCCCACAGCCTGACGGCCCGCGTTCTAAGCGCGGTGGTTTTGATCCTGATTCTGGGCGGGTTTCTCGTTGGTCTGTCGATCTGGGCCAATGGTCGCCTTGCTGCGCGGCAGGCCTATGACCGGCTGCTGCTGGGCGCGGCCAGTGACATTGCCGAATCCGTTCGCATTCAAGATGGCCAACCCTTTGTCGACCTTCCAGTCTCGGCCTTTCAACTGTTGGCACAGGCGCCTGATGACCGTATTTTCTATGCGGTTCAGGTACCGGATGGCCCGTTCATAACCGGGTTGGACCGGGACACCGTGATCGAGGTGCCGCCACAGACCGGCACTGCGCCGGTCTATTTCGCCTCTGATCTGAACGGGGAACCCGCCCGTTTCGTCCGCGTTACCCGCCTGTTTGCCGAGCGCGATTTCTCGGGCGAGGTGGAAATTCTGGTCGGCCAAACCCTGCGCGCGCGCCAATCCATGACCGTGGGCCTGATGCGCGATGGCTTGCTGCCCATGGCGGTGGCCGGGATGTTGCTGCTGATCATGTCGTGGTTTGTCACCCGCTCGGCCCTGCGCCCGCTTGAGGCGCTGTCCGATGACCTGACCCGCCGCGATCCTTATGACCTGACACCGATGGCCAGCGACGGGTTGCCACGCGAATTGCAGGTGATGCTAAGCGCGATGAACCGGTTCATGGGGCGGCTGGACCGGCAAGTGGACACGATGCGAAACCTGATTGCCGACACCGCCCATCAGCTGCGCACACCCGTGGCCGCAATCCGGGTACAGGCCGAGATTGCGCAGGACGATCCCGACCTTCCAGCCCGCACGCGCGCGCTGGATCGGCTGTTGGGGCGCACCCGGTCACTGGGCACGCTGCTGGATCAGTTGCTGTCGCGCGCCATGGTGATCCACCGTATCGACAGCGCCCCGCGGCTGCCCGTCGACCTGCGCGAAGTGGCGCTGGACGTGCTGGAACACAGCGATCATGAATTGATGGCCCCCACCATCGAGGTGCGTCTGGAAATCGGCGATACGCCAGTTCTTGTGAATGGCGATGCCTTTTCGATCGGCGAAGCCGCCAAGAACCTGCTTGGCAACGCTCTGCGTCATGGTTTGCCACCCGTCCGTATTGGCGCCGCGCAAGAGGGCGCGCGCGCTGTTCTGTGGGTGCGCGATCAGGGTCCCGGACCTGCGACCATAATCGCCGATCAGCTGGGGGACCGGTTCAATCGCAGCACCGGTTCGGGCGAGGACAGCACCGGCCTGGGCCTGTCCATCGTGAAATCCACCGCTGAGGCCTTTGACGGCCGAGTCGAGATGGGGCGGGATGAAACCGGGTTTCGCGCTGCGCTGAGTTTCCCGGCCAGAACAGATGAGATCAGCACATGATCCGAGCCCTAGCCCTTGCCGTGCTGAGTTTGATTCCTTCGCTTTCGCGCGCCCAAGAAGCCATCGCAGAATTCGGCGCAGGTCAGGATCCGTTGTTGATCCGGTCAACCACCGACATTGCGATCATCGCCCCCGTGCTCGAACGATTTACGGCGCTGAACCCCAATCTGCAGGTCACTTATGAACAATGGGGATCTAACGCTCTGTTCCAACATAGCCGCACGGTCTGTAAATCAGGTGAGAATCCTGCAGACATCGTGTTCTCATCCGCGATTCAACAGATGGTCTGGCTGGTGAATTCGGCCTGCGGACACCGGTTTCAATCCGACCTTACCAATGCCCTGCCCGCCGCGCGACGCTGGCGGGATGAGCTGTGGGGGATCACAACCGAACCCGCCGTCATCGTCTATAACAAGACCTTGTTACAGGATCAGAACGTCCCGCGCAGCCGGTTCGCCCTGCTGGACATGATGCGAACCCAGCCGGATCTACTGCGTGGGCGCGTGGCAACCTATGACATCGCGGCCTCGGGTCTGGGTTATCTGTTTGCCTATGGAGACAGCCTTGAGGCCACGACTTTCGGCTCTTTGATCGAAGGTTTTGCACGTATCGACGCGGTGGCCACTTGCTGTTCTGCGGAAATCATCCGCGATGTGGCCAATGGGCGCTTTTTGATCGCCTATAACGTGTTGGGGTCTTATGTGGCCAATGCCAAGGCTCCGGGCATTGGGGTGATCCTGCCAGAAGACTATACTCTGGTCCTGTCACGTGCCCTGATGATCCCGCGCCAGGCGCGGAACAAACAGGCCGCCACGGAATTCTTGGATTTTCTCCTGTCGCCACAGGCGCAAACCCTGCTGGCAACTTCGGGTCTCGTCGCCCAGATGGACACCGCCGATACGGGGTTAACGCCCAGCGCCCGAAGGTTCATCGCCCTATCGCCGGCCCTATTGGTAGCCAGAGATCAGAACCGACGGGCCGAGCTGTTCAAGCTGTGGAACGACGCCTTCGACGTGGAAAGTGCGCGCTAGGTCTTTTCGTCGATGGCCGGTTCGATATCAGGCCGAACCGGTTCGATCTCTGCCTCGATAACCTCAGGCTCATCGGCCTCGTCGACCTCATCCATATCGGTGTCGGCCTTGTCCTCAAGCGCGCCAACGATCAGCGGCAGCATGTGAACACCGGTGGCCGAGGCGATCTCTGGCGTTTGAGGCGTTTGCCAGCTGAGCGTGTCAAAGCTGTGGCAGTTCTGACAGACTGGACCCCATTCTGGCTGAATGTCATGGCAGTTGTCGCAGACCCATTGCGGCCCGCGCGGCGCGTTCAGCGCCTTTGCCAGCCAGCCCTGCACAACCACATCCGAGGCCCCTTCGCCACGTTCAATCGCTGCCATCAGCGTGTAGGCGCGGGCATCAGCCTGTTTTTCGACCACATCCCCCAGCGCGCGGCGGGCTTCGGGGAAATCTTCGGCGACGATGTTCAACTCGGCCAGAATCAGGCAGGTTTCCGGATTCTGCGCGTGTATGCGGGTCAACGTCGCAAAGCGTTTGATGCGCTCGGCCGGTGATTCATCCGGTGCAATATCGGCAAAAGCATGGGCCAGATCGGGATGTGGCTGTGCCTCCCATGCTTTTTTCAGAATCTTCGTTGCGGCACGCGGCTTGCCTTTTTCGATATAGGCACGGGCAGCCATCGCTGCGGCAGGCACCAAATCAGGGGAAAGGCGGTTGGCCTCGATTGCCTGTTCCTGCTGTTCTACGGTCGAACTTTCGTCCAGAATGCCCTTTGCCTCGGACAAAGCGAGCACCGCATCGCGGCGCTTGAACACATCGCGCGGCAAATGCCCGGATTTCAGCTTGGCGGTCAGCGTTGATCGCGCCCCAGCCCAATCCTGCGACTTGGTCTGCAGGCCCAGCAGGATATCTTGCGTTTCCTGATGGCGTGGCTTGATGGCCAATGCCTTTTCGGCCAGCTTCCGGGCGGTGTCATCATCGCCTTCGGCCAGCTTCTGCTTCATGATACCGCGCACCCCCACAAAACGCGTGGCATTATTCGTCACCAGTTTCTTATAGGTTTCAGATGCCTTTTGGGTATCGCCATTCATCTCGGCGGCCTGGGCCACCAGCAGGTTGGTCAGCTCGGGTTTGTTCAGCAGCTTTTCGGCCTTGGCGGCCTTGTTCATCGCGATCCGCCCCTCACCCGAGGCAAGCGCCATGATCCCATCGGTTAATGCCTGATATCCGCGCTGTTCCCGGCTGCGGTCGAAATAACGCGACAGGGCTGTTTCATCCCCATTGAGGAATTTCAGCGTGGCGATCAGCAGGGTCAGCAGCTTGAAGAACAGCCAGATCGCAATGATCATCACGCCTAGCGCAATGACCGATTGAAGCGGACCAAGCGTGTATTCCGTGCCACCCGCTGTGATCTGCACCCCGCCTTTGGTTTCCATAAGGAACCCGGCGCCAAGAGCCAACAAGCCGACAATCGCAACAAAAACAAGGATCTTAAACAGTGACCACAGCATAGCAGGCCCCTCAGTTCGAGTTCGCGCTTGAGGCAAGCGCATTTGCAGAATCCACAGCAGAAACCCGCGTCTGGGCCGCCTGTTCCCACCCTTCAAATGCAGCTTTGGCTGCATCGGGCAGGGATTTCAGCTCATCCAGGGCAGCAGAGACATCTCCGCCCGACAAAGCGGCTTGAGCCCGCGATAGGACCGCATCGGGGCTGTCACCTTCTTGCGGGGTAACCGAACGTGCACCTGTCTGGCGCTGCAAAAACGCGACAATTCCGGTGCCCTTATCTGCGTCCCGCGCATCGGCCAACGCCGTGCGCGCAGCGGGCGCAAAGCTGTCCTGAAGTGCTGCAATCGTCGCGACACCTTCGGTCGCCGGTGCTGCCAGCGCCTCGGGAACGGTTACGCCTGCGGCCTTCAGTTCTGCAATCAGGTCGCCATAAGGTTGACCCGTATTCAACTGTTCATGCACCCGTGACAGAAGGGCTGCATTGGTCGCCGCCAGCGATTTTGCTGCAGCCTCGGCCTCGAGCGTCTGAGCGTCGGACACCATCTTTTCCACCTCGGCTCGTTGCGCGGCCAAAGAGTCCTGGAGTTTTTTCAGCTCGGCCTCGATGGCCGCGCCGGTTTCAGGTGAAGCGCCCTGCGTCAGCGCGCCACTTTCCAACTCGGCCAAACGGCTGGCAAGCGGATCAACCTTGTTGGTCAGATCGGATATGCTGGACTTCACCCCATCCAGAACAGCGGTGATTGGCGCGATTTGGCTGGTCAGCGCGTCAATCTTCTGGGTCAGGTCCGACCCGTCGGTCAGAGACTTCGACAGTGTTGATATCTGATCGGATTGTGCGGTCAGCTTCGCCTCAAGCGCGGCGATTGCGTCGGACTCACCCGAGGAGAACGCGCCGCTTTGACCCAGAATGAACCCGACCGCCGCAGCAATCGCACCGCCAATCAGCGCCGGGATAAAGCCGCCGCGTTTTTCGACCGGCGGTTCTGCGACGGTCTGATCAGGCGACGTAAGAGAGGCTTCGGCTTCGGCTTCGGCTTCGGCTTCGGCTTCGGCTTCGGCTTCGGCTTCGGCTTCGGCTTCGGCTTCGGCTT
>NZ_JBXWQK010000013.1:0-96007 GCF_059612345.1 Ruegeria sp. CDSA020 | reverse complement strand
CGTCCGCAGTTCTACTTCCGTACAACTGACGTGACCGGCACCGTGACCCTGGCAGCTGGCACCGAGATGGTTATGCCAGGCGACAACGTGTCGTTCGAGGTTGAGCTGATCGCACCGATCGCGATGGAAAACGGCCTGCGTTTCGCCATCCGCGAAGGTGGCCGCACCGTCGGCGCCGGCGTTGTGTCGAAGATCGTCGAGTAATTCGCGCAAGCGAATGATCAAATGGAAAGGGCGCCCATCCGGCGCCCTTTCTCGTTTGATCTCGACAAGCCCGCGACGCACCCATGTCGTACACCAAAGAGTGTTGAGTGATCGGAGGCGGTGATGAGATCGTTCGTCGAATAGTCTCAGACCTAACCGTCGAAACAAAAAAAGCCCGCCCCAAACGGGGGCGGGCTTTTTCTGTTTGGAATGCATCTTTATTTCTGGGACTGACTGCGCCTGCGCGCGGTCATTGCCCGGCCGTCACGGATACTCATACCCATCAATGTCAGATTGGTGGCACCAGCGACCAATTCGATGACCTGAACAAGGTAGAAGCTGGTGTCGAAGGCCCCGGCTCCGGCCTTTGCTTTCAGGTAGAGTGCTGCGGGTACCAGAATAAGCAGGCCGTTGGCTGCGATGATCGGCATTCTTTTCTTTTTGGCCAATGCCGAAGCATCTTTGCGCCGGCTTCCCATCGACATTCCTGTGGCGCCGACAATTACCATGGCCGGGACCAGCAAGAACAGGCCATAGACGATCATGGTTTTTACTGATGCCACGGTCGCGTGGGAAGCGAAGATCTCGCTGTACAAAGTAGATGTCCAGAATGTCAGGATTGTTAGAAATCCGATAACTCCAGCGATGGGGTGGATTGTTCTGATCATGGGTCGCCTCCACTTTTTGCCTTAGGCAACACAGTGGTTGTCGACCGTCAGCTTGCGCAGAAGATGTGGTCGCGTCACTGCGCTGTCCGGGTAGTCGGCGATACGGCTTTGGAATTCAGGATTGGTAAAGGCCTGACGGAAACTCTTCACATCTTGCCAGACAGCATAGTTCACGAAGGTCGCGCTGTTGGCGATGCCTTTGTGCAGTTGCGTCGAGATGTATCCCGGTTGCGATTTCATGAAATCCGCGTCGTGGGACCAGGCGGTCAGCAGGGCGTCTTCGTCCTTGGCGTCAACCGTGAACAGGTTGATCAGAACGACGGGGCCTTCCTCGGTTTCCATCTGGTCAGCCAGGGTTGCGATTTCGTCCAGTTCTACGATGCGTGCCATTCTTTGATCCTCTTTCAGAAAATAACATAGCAAGCTATATAATATTGCATAGCATGCTATGCAAGTGTATTTATCCGACATGGATTTCACGAAAGAAGACTCTGCCGGATATCTGGTCAATCACATGGCGCGCTTGTTTGCCCGGGACCTGCAGCAGCGTATCTCTCCTTTGGGGATCGTCGTTGGGCAATTCCCCATTTTGCTGGAGCTTTGGCAAAAGGACGGCGTGTCGCAAAAAGAGCTGCTTGGCAAAATCGACGTCGAGCAGGCGACGTTGGCCAACACGCTCAACCGGATGGAGCGGGACAGTTTGGTCAAGAGAACCAAAAACCCAACCGATGCCAGAGCTCAGCTGATCTGGTTGACCGAAAAGGCGTCAGGGATACGCGCGGAGGCATATGAGGCCGCCCAGACCGTAAACGCGCAGGCGCTTGCGGGGCTGAGCGCCGAGGAACAACGTCAGTTTCTGGACCTCATGCACAGGGTGATTTCGGGCATGCGCCAGGAATAATGAGTTACAGCGCGGAATTCGCAGCGGCCCGCACGGCGCGGATGTTGTCGCCATAGACCCCGGGCTGATCTACCGATCCACCTTTGAACACAGCTGAGCCGGCAACCAGAACGTCGGCGCCTGCGGCCGCGACCAGCGGGGCGGTGTTTGGATCAACGCCGCCATCAATCTCAATATGGACGGGACGGTCGCCAATCATCTGGCGCAGGCGGCGGATTTTGCTGGTCATGTCGATGAACTTCTGGCCGCCAAAGCCGGGGTTTACGGTCATAACGCAGATGAGATCGGTCAGATCCAACAGGTGCTCCACCGCTTCGGCCGGAGTGCCCGGGTTCAGCGCGATACCGGCCTTCATTCCTGCAGCGCGGATGGCCTGCAAGGTGCGGTGCGAATGCGGCCCTGCCTCGATATGGGCGGTCAGGACATCGGCCCCAGCATCCGCATAGGCCTGAATGTAGGGATCGACTGGGGTGATCATCAGATGCACGTCCATCACCGTTTTGACATGCGGACGAAAGGCTTTGACGGCGGGTGGACCAAAGGTCAGGTTGGGGACAAAATGGCCATCCATCACGTCAATATGCACCCAGTCGGCGCCCTGAGCCTCAACGGCCTGAATCTCGGCGCCGAAATTGGCAAAATCGGCGGACAGGATCGACGGGGCGATCTTGATGCTGCGGTCAAAGCTCATGGTTGCCTCGTGTCATCTGAACAGTTGAGGATGCGTATAGCGTTGAGGTCAGTTGATGGATAGCCCCCGCGACAATCGCGCCGTAACAAAACTTTCACCTTACTGACACACAGCCGTTGAACAGTGCCTGTAGCTCACCGCCAAGACGAATTGGGGGTGGCCTGTGCTGCGTATCGACAAACTGACCAAACGCTTCGGCGAAAACATAGCCGTGGATGCGGCGACTTTGGATGTAGACAAGCCGTGCATGATCGGCATCATCGGGCGATCCGGCGCCGGGAAATCCACCCTTTTGCGGATGGTCAATCGCCTGACCGATTCCAGCGAAGGCAAGATCCTGTTCGAAGGCCGCGATGTCACCCAGTTGAAGGGGCGAGACAAGCGGGCATGGCAGGCCGAATGCGCCATGATCTTTCAGCAGTTCAATCTGGTGCCGCGCATGGATGTGGTGTCGAACGTGCTGCATGGCACGCTGAACCGCCAATCAACGCTGGCCACCATGTTCAACCTGTTCCCGATGGAGGACATCCACCGCGCGATCGACATTCTGGATCGTCTGGGCATCGCGGAACATGCGCCGAAACGCGCCGAGGCCCTGTCGGGCGGACAACAACAGCGTGTCGCCATTGCGCGGGCGCTGATGCAGGACCCCAAGATCATTCTGGCGGACGAACCGATTGCCTCGCTGGACCCGATGAATGCCCAGGTGGTGATGCAGGCCCTGCGCCGTATCCACGAAGAGGACGGCCGCACGGTCATCGCCAACCTGCACACGCTGGACACCGCGCGCCGCTATTGCGACCGCGTTGTCGGCATGCGCGACGGCCGCATCGTCTTTGACGGGTTGCCCGAACAACTGACCACCGGCGTCGCTCGCGAGATCTATGGGGCCGATGCGAGTTTCTCGGAAGAGGCGACCTCGACCGAGATCGAAACGCTCGACGCCACCCAGAAGGCCCTAATGGAAGCCGAAGCCACCATCTGAGCCACCCCAACCACCTTTCATCGCCCGACCCGATGAGAGGTCGGGGACATCAACCTGGAGAGAGACAGATGAAAAACCTAATTGCTGCCCTTGTTGCGACCACTGCCATGGCCGCGCCCGCTATGGCGCAGGAAATCAGCGAATTCCGCATTGGTATTCTGGGCGGCGAAAACGCCCAAGACCGGATGAGCAAAAACGAATGCCTGCGCGAATACACCGAAGAGCTGCTGGGCGTTCCGACCAAGCTGTTTGCACCCGCCGACTATAACGGTGTGATCCAGGGCCTGCTGGGCGGCACGATTGACGTCGCCTGGCTGGGCGCGTCGGGCTATGCCAAAACCTATCTGAGCGATCCCGAAGCGGTTGAGCCGGTTCTGGTCAAGGTCAACAGTGATGGCGGCTATGGCTACTACTCGGTAGGCTTTGCGCGCAAAGACAGCGGCATCGCCTCGCTGGACGACATGAAGGGTAAGGCCTTTGGTTTTGGTGATCCGAACTCGACCTCAGGCTACCTGATCCCTTCGATCGAAATTCCACAGGCCACCGGTGCCACCATGGACTCGGGCGATTACTTCGGTGAGGTCAAGTTCACCGGCGGTCACGAACAGACTATCGTTGCTGTAAACAACGGTGACGTTGACGGCGGCGTGACCTGGGCCGACGGCCTGGGTGATTGGGAAGATGGCTATCAGTCGGGCGCGCTGCGCCGCGCTGTTGATGCCGGTCTGGTCGACATGAACGATCTGGTCGAGATCTGGAAATCGGCGCCGATCCCGGAAGGCCCGGTCGTTCTGCGCAAGGCCTTGCCCGAAGATGTCAAAGTTCAGGTCACTGAGCTGTGGAACACGCTGGACGAAAAAGACCGCGAATGTTTCTACGGCGTGGCAGCAGGCGAAGCCAAGAGCTTTGATCCCATCACGCATGAGGCCTACGAGGTCATCATTGAAGCCCGCAAGCTGAAGTCCAACTAAGCCTGCAACTCACATGATCGGGGTCCGGTGTTATACCGGACCCCGTTTTCTCAGGAGCATTCTATGACAGACCTGACCGCAGGGTCCCACAGTGTCGATCAGATCCGCGACGAATACTCAGAAATGACCCGGCGAAAACGGGCTTATGGTGGCATTCTCCTGATCCTGTTTGTGGCTTTGATGGCTGCAGGGTTCCGCACTGCGGATGATCGAAACGCAGGCAGTTTCGTTGACGGTTGGCGCAGGGTTTTCGACTATCCGGCCGAGGTTCTCTCGGAAGCGTGGGAAAAGATCGGCGCGATGCCGGAGAATCTGATCCGGTTCTTTCCGGCCTTGATCGAGACGATCAATATCGCGGCAGCATCAACCCTGATCGGTACAATTGTGGGGACATTTCTTGCCCTGATGTCGACACGGGGCATGGCGCAGTGGCCATCTCTGATCCCATTGTTTCGTCGGATTTCCGATATCTGCAGGGCCATCCCTGAAATCGTTATCGCGCTGGTTTTGATCTTTATTCTCGGCGGCGGTCCGGTTCCGGCAATGATTGCGATTGCCATCCATACCGCCGGTGCATTGGGCAAGCTGTTCTCGGAAGTGAACGAGAACGCTTCGCTGAAGCCGATTGAGGGGCTGCATTCGGTGGGCGCGAACTGGTCGCAACGGATGTATTTGGGCGTGATCCCACAGGTCGGACCGAACTATGTCAGCTATGCCTTGCTGCGGTTCGAGATCAACATCCGTGCCTCGGCCATCCTCGGTTTCGTCGGTGCTGGCGGTCTGGGATATGAGCTGCGCAACGCGATGTCATGGGGGCAGGGGCGCTACGACGAGGCCGCGGCCATCTTCCTTCTGCTTTTTGTCACAATCATGGTCGTGGATCAGCTGTCCGGCTATCTGCGGGATCGCCTGACCCACGGGTCGGAAAAAGGAGCTTCGGCATGACGACCTTTGCCACTGATCTGTCGACAGATGACCTCAAGGCCGAGGCCGGTCGTTTGTTCAACCGCAAACGGATCGTGAATTTCGGGTTGCCCGGCCTTGTCGTTGTTTACCTGATCTATGTGTTCTTTGCCTTTGACGTGCCCGGTATTGCCGGGCGTGCAAATTGGGAAAACGGCAAGACGCTTGTTGCCGACAGCTACAGCTACAAAACCCATGTCACGCGGGATAACCGCAATGGTGATGTGTCCGTTGCGGTCGAAGGGGACCGCAAAGGCACCTATCCTGACGGGACCGCACCCGACTGGGTGGCGTTGGGCGAAACCACGATCATTGACCTGGAAGATGGTCACGTGGTGCGTTTCGGCCCCGAGACAATCGAATACGATATCCCTGGCTATGGCGTCGTGCGCGCTTCGCCCAGCCGGGCCTCTGGTGTGCAAGCAGAGTTACCGGCGGGCGATGTTCCAGACTGGATCAATGTCTCGAAAAATCGGCTGGCGATCACCACCGATGCCGGGCGTCTGACCGTGACCCGCAACCGGTCCGAAGTGTTTCGCTATTTCCCAGGGTGGGAGCTGTTTTGGTTCACCCTCGACAGCCCGTATTATGGCAAATCCTTCCCCGAGTTGGTCAGCCGCGCCACCGCCGGTGAGGCCGGTGCCATTTTCAACGATTTCTGGACCAACAAGATCTGGCGGCATCAGGATGTGGCCTGGGCCATCTTTGAGACGATCCTGATGGCGTTTCTGGGCACAATGGGGGCAGGGATTATCGCCTTGCCACTGGCGTTCCTGGCGACGCGGAACTTTAACCCCTTGCGGTCGGTGCGCTTTGCCACACGGCGGGTGTTCGACTTTGTACGCGGTGTTGACGCCTTGATCTGGACCGTTGTTCTGGCACGGGCCTTCGGACCGGGGCCGCTGACAGGAGCACTGGCAATTCTGGTGACCGATACCGGGACATTCGGAAAGATCTTCTCAGAAGCGCTGGAGAATGTGGATGAGAAGCAGATCGAGGGCGTGCAGTCGACCGGTGCGAATGCGCCGCAGCGCTATCGCTTTGGCGTGATCCCACAGATCACTCCCGTGCTGTTGAGCCAGCTTTTGTACTTTCTCGAATCCAACACCCGCAGCGCGACCATAATTGGAGCGATTACTGGCGGCGGCATTGGTCTGTTGCTGACGCAGGCGATCATCACTCAGAAAGATTGGGAAGAGGTCGCCTATTACATCGTTCTGATCATTCTCATGGTGATGTTGATGGATTGGTTCTCGGGCTGGTTACGGCGTCGTCTGATCCAGGGCGACAGCGGCAAGAAGAGCAAGCCGAGCAACGCGAAAACCAAAGATTTTATTCTGCCGTGAGCGCAGCTTGAAAGGTCAGGACTATGGCACGATTGCGCACGGATGAACCGTTCATCCATCCCGATTGCCAGATTACCAACAGCAGCTTTGGTGCATTTGTCGAGATTGGCACCGGCAGTCGGATCGCCAACGCGGTCTGGGGCGACTATTCCTATTGCGACCGGACCTGCGACATCGCCAACGCCCAGATCGGCAAGTTTTCGAACATTGCCAGCTTTACCCGGATCGGCGCCACGGATCACCCGTTGCAAAAGGCCTCGCTGCATCATTTTAGCTATCGGTCGGCTGACTATTGGGACGATGCCGTGGATGATGCGGAGTGGTTTGCCCATCGCGCAAGCCGGATCGCATATATCGGGCATGACACATGGATCGGTCACGGAGCGATCATCAAGCCCGAGGTGACAATCGGTAATGGTGCGGTCATCGCATCCGGGGCGCTGGTGACCAAAGACGTACCGCCCTACATGATCGTTGCTGGGGTGGCGGCCCAACCACTCCGCCCCAGGTTCCCACAAGCGGTTGCGGATCGGATAGAGCAGTTGGCCTGGTGGGACTGGGACAACAGCCGCTTGCGTGACGCATTGCCGGATTTTCGCAAACTAGAGGCTGAGGCGTTTTTGGAGAAATACGAATAGCTGGCCCTGTGACCCTGGGTGCTCCGCGCCCGCAGAAGCATCGGTTTCGCCGATCCCCCTTTGCGGCCTTGGGCCGGGCGCCGCGCTTTGCGCGGCGCTACGACCAACGGGATGAGACCTCCGATAGGAGGTTGAAGACGGGCGGGAGACCTACGGGATCAATCCTCGTTCAGGGTCAGCGTGACTCGCTCTCCGGCAAAGGTTGTTCTTCCGTACTCGACAGGATTGCCATCGGGGTCTGCATTGATGCCGATCGAAAACAAGACTGGTGCGCCCTCGGGCAGGTGCAGGTGCAGAGCTTGAGTTGCCGTGGCCGCGCGCGCGGTCAGGCGGGTTGAGATGCGTGTGTAATCCGGCACATCGCATCTTTGCAGGGCCTTGGTGACAGATTGGGTTTCTGTCAGGACCTGCAGAATGTCAGGAAATCGCTTGGCCGGAAAAACGCTTTGAAACAGGCCGATGGGTTGCCCGTCGGCCAGAGACAGACCGTCATAGACATGCACCGTGTCGCCGGTTTCAAGCCCCAATGCATCGGCTTCGGCTTCATCCGCAGCCCGTGTGGTCAGGGCGAGGATCTTCTTGCCGGGCATCTTGCCGCTGGCCGAGATGCTCTTGTGGTATCGCACCCGCTTACCAATCGGATACTCGGTTGGTCGGGTGGCGACGAATACACCGGCCCCGCGCCTAGAATGGACCAGCCCCTGGTCGGCCATATCTGACAGCGCCCGACGAACCGTGTGGCGGTTAACGCCATGCGTTGCGGCCAGTTGCGCTTCGGTCGGCAGCCGGTCACCGGTTTGATACCGCCCTTCGGCAATGTCCGACGTCAGGCTTAGGGCGATGCTTTTCCAGATCGGCGTTTTGTTCATGTCACCAAAAATTCACACAGTTGCGATTGCGAGTCGCCGGGCGGCGGTCTATGATTTGTATAGTTGTATAGGATAAGTAGACAACCCCGCCAAGAGGCTTTGATGACACAACAGACAGATTCCGCGACCGAGGCGCGTAAGACCTGGATGGGCCTGCTGGCCCGCGCGCCAGATGACGCCACGTTGGCGCTGTGGGAGGGCCTCACGGACCGTCCCGGCTTTGAATGGCTGCGCAGCCCCGAAGTGGGCGGCGTGATGGTGCGCGGACGTACCGGCGCCACCGGGGCGCCCTTCAACCTGGGTGAAATGACGGTCACGCGCTGCTCGGTGGTCTTGCAGGATGGCACGGTCGGACATGGCTATGTTCAGGGCCGGTCAAAGCCCAAGGCCGAAGCTGCAGCTGTGATTGATGCGATGATGCAGACTGCGGCAGCAGACCATGTGCGGGAAAACCTGCTCGGTCCGCTGGAACAGAAAATGCAGGAGGTCAAAATCGCGCGGGCGGCAAAGGCGGCGGCAACCAAAGTAGAATTCTTCACGCTGGTTCGGGGAGAAGATTGATGACTGCGCAAACTCAATTCTCGGGCGGGTTCCAGAACATACCGGTTGATTCCGCGCATGCTTTTCGCGCGGCGATGACGGTGATGGCACGCCCTGGCGAAATCCGCAGCCTGTTAGGGGCCGTGCCCCCAGCGCCTTTGTCGGTAGCAGCGGGCACCTTGTTGCTGACATTATGCGACCCGGAAACCAAGGTACATCTGGCGGGTGAGCTCGACACCGACGCTCTGCGCGAATGGCTGACCTTCCACACCGGCGCGCCGCTGGTTCCTGCTGTCGAGGCGGATTTCGCCGTCGGCACTTGGGGCGAACTTGGTGGGCTGGATCGCTATCGCATCGGAACTGCCGAGTATCCGGATCGGTCAACCACTCTGATTGTTGAGCGTGACAGCCTGGATCAGTCCGGTGCCATTTTGCACGGTCCCGGTATCAAGCAGAGCGCAGGCTTGAACCTACCCGATATCCCTGCGTTGCAACGTAATGCGGCTCTTTTCCCTTTGGGATGTGACTTCTTCTTTACCTGCGGTGACAAGGTCGCGGCCCTGCCGCGCAGTACCCAGATCAGCGCGGAGGGTTAAGCGATGTACGTTGCCGTCAAAGGAGGCGAAAAGGCGATTGAGAATGCCCATGCCTGGTTGGCCGAAGAGCGCCGAGGCGCCCCGGATGTGGCCGAGCTTAGCCTGGTCCAGGTCCGGGAGCAGCTGAGCCTGGCGGTGAACCGGGTGATGGCAGAAGGATCGCTGTATGATCCGGACCTTGCCGCACTGGCGATCAAACAGGCGCGTGGCGATCTGATCGAAGCGATCTTTCTGATCCGCGCCTATCGCACGACATTGCCGCGTTTTGGTTATTCCGAACCGGTTGAAACTGGCAATATGGCCTGTGACCGTCGGATATCGGCGACGTTCAAGGATGCGCCGGGCGGGCAGGTGCTGGGCCCGACATTCGACTACACCCACCGCCTGCTAGATTTCAAACTGGCTGCGGATGGCGAAACTCTACCCGCGCCCGAAGGTACGGCGCGACACGAGCCGACCCCGCATATCACTGAATTCCTCAAGGGTGAGGATATTATTCAGGACGAGCCGGTCAGCGATGCTACGCCTGGCGACCTGACCCGCGAACCGCTGGAGTTTCCGGCGGACCGTCCGCTGCGGTTGCAATCGCTGGCGCGCGGGGATGAGGGGTTTGTGCTGTGCATGGCCTATTCGACTCAGCGCGGCTATGCCCGCAACCACGCCTTTGTTGGCGAGCTGCGGATCGGCAAGGTCGCGGTCGAAATGGACATTCCCGAACTGGGCTTTGCCATCGAGATCGGCGAAGTCGAGTTGACCGAATGTGAGACGGTGAACCAGTTCCAAGGCTCAAAGACTGAGCCGCCACAGTTTACACGCGGCTATGGGCTCGTCTTTGGCCAGTCTGAACGCAAATCCATCGCCATGGCTCTGGTCGACCGGGCGCTGCGGTGGGAGGAGCTGGGCGAGGACAATCTGGGCGCACCTGCACAGGACGAGGAATTTGTCCTGAGCCACTCAGACAATATTCAGGCAACGGGTTTCCTCGAACATATCAAGCTGCCGCATTATGTGGATTTTCAGTCCGAACTGGAATTGGTGCGCAAGCTGCGCCGCGAGGCCGAGGAACGGATTGCATCGAGGGAAGCTGCGGAATGAGCTCTGTACGCTTTGCCCTACAGGCTCGTCCTACGGTTCAAAACCCAGTCGCTGCCCTGATTGGGCGATTTCCTGCCGAATGCTTCGCGCGAATTCACGATTTCAAGCGATTCCCATTCGCACGAAAGGTCGCGGGCCATAGCCCCGAGGCGCCACTTTGCGCGAAAATTGCGCCAGATAAAATAGAGCATAATCGCCAAAAAGAGCGAACAAATACCAAATACGTTCATAAAAACACCAGAAACAAAATAGTTACATCAAATGACTGAATATAACTTCGCATATCTGGACGAACAAACCAAGCGGATGATCCGTCGGGCGATCCTCAAGGGGTTGGCTATTCCCGGATATCAGGTGCCATTTGCCAGCCGAGAGATGCCGATGCCTTATGGCTGGGGTACCGGGGGCGTGCAGGTATCTGCCGCAACTTTGACCCCGGACGATACGTTCAAGGTGATTGATCAGGGTGCGGATGATACGACTAATGCTGTGTCTATCCGTAAGTTTTTCGAGAATACGGCGGGCGTCGCCACCACCGAGGAAACAGAGAAGGCGACGGTCATCCAGACCCGCCACCGCATCCCCGAGGCGAAGCTGCGCGCGGATCAGATTCTTGTCTATCAAGTGCCGATCCCGGAACCGCTGCGGTTTCTGGAACCGCGCGAGACCGAGACACGCAAGATGCACAGCCTCGAAGAATACGGGTTGATGCACGTGAAACTGTACGAAGACATCAGCCAGCATGGTGCGATCTCAACCGCTTATGCTTATCCTGTGATGGTCTCGGACCGTTATGTGATGGACCCGTCCCCCATCCCGAAATTCGACAACCCAAAGCTTGAGATGGACGCGATCCAGCTGTTTGGCGCGGGCCGCGAGCAACGCATCTACGCGGTGCCACCGCATACCAAGGTCGTCAGCCTCGATTTCCAGGATTACCCGTTCGAGGCCACCAAGGCCGACCATCCCTGTGATCTGTGCGGGGCCGAGGACAGCTATCTGGATGAGGTCATCATGGATGATGCAGGTACCCGCATGTTTGTTTGCTCGGACACTGATTATTGCCGGTCGCGCCGCGAGGCGGGCCATGTGGGCCGTTTGGCCAGAGAGGATGCCGCATGAAACGAGAAGATGTGCTTGGAATTGACCACCTTGGCCTTACGGTTTCGGACCTCGACGCCACGCGGACGTTCTTTGTCGATGCGTTGGGTTGGGAGGTCTTCGGCAGCAATCCGGATTATCCGGCGGTTTATGTAACCAATGGCGCGGCGAAGCTGACGCTTTGGCAGCAAAAAGGCAAGGGGCTACAGGGGTTTGACCGGCACAAGAACGTGGGGTTGTATCATGTTGCCTTGAAAGTTCCCGATGAAGAAGCGCTGACTGCAGTTTTCGATGCGGTCAAAGACTGGCCTGCCGTCGCTGTCGAGTTTGCACCTGAACCCTCGGGTTTAGGTCCGAAACTCCATTTCATGATCCGAGAGCCGGGCGGCAATCGGATCGAGTTTTCATATGACCCAAGGTGAATGAAATGACACCGCTGCTGAGTGTACAGGATATCAGAAAATCCTACGGGGTCCGTATCGGCTGTACCGATGTGAGTTTTGACCTCTATCCCGGCGAGGTGATGGGGATCGTAGGTGAGAGTGGTTCGGGCAAGTCAACCCTGCTGAACTGTCTGGCGGGTCATCTGGAGCCGGATGCGGGGCAGGTGATCTTTGACACTCGTGCAGACGGTCCGGTGGATACCGTGACCATGTCGGAACCTGAACGCCGGATGCTGAGCCGCACCGATTGGGCATTCGTGCACCAACATGCGCGCGATGGCTTGCGTATGTCTGTCAGTGCGGGCGGAAATATCGGCGAACGACTGATGGCCGTAGGTGGCCGCCACTATGGCGATATCCGCGACAAGGCGATCGACTGGCTGGGTCGGGTTGAGATCGAAGCGGAGCGGGTTGATGATCGTCCGTCCGCGTTTTCCGGTGGCATGCAGCAGCGCCTGCAGATCGCGCGGAATCTGGTGACCGGCCCCAGGCTGGTCTTCATGGATGAACCGACTGGTGGTCTGGACGTCTCGGTACAGGCTCGCCTGTTGGACCTGTTGCGCGGGTTGGTTCGGGAAATGGGGCTGAGCGCCATCATTGTCACCCATGATCTTGCCGTTGTCCGTCTGCTGGCGGATCGGCTGATGGTGATGAAAAGCGGTCATGTGGTCGAGGCCGGATTGACTGATCAGGTTCTGGACGATCCGCAGCATGCCTATACGCAACTGCTGGTGTCCAGCGTGTTGCAGGTATGAGGGCCGGGACAATGATTGAACTGAACAATGTCAGCAAAAGCTTTACCCTGCACAATCAGGGCAGCGCAGTGATCCCGGTCATGCAGGGCGCTACGCTCAGGGTTGAACCGGGTGAGTGTGTGGCGCTGACCGGCGCGTCGGGGGCAGGTAAATCCACCTTGATGCGGGTGATCTATGGCAACTATCTGGCTGCCTCGGGTCAGGTTCTGGTCGGTGGTTTAGACGTCGCCAAGGCTGAACCGCGCGAGATCTTGACCCTGCGGCGCGAAACGCTGGGCTATGTCAGCCAGTTCCTGCGTGTTGTGCCCAGAGTGCCAACGCTTGAGGTCGTGGCCGAGCCGCTTCTTGCCGTTGGTTGCGATAAACAGAAGGCACTGGACAAGGCCGCGGGTCTGCTCGAGCGTCTGAATATTCCTGAACGGCTCTGGTCCCTTAGTCCGACGACCTTTTCGGGCGGCGAACAGCAGCGCGTGAACATCGCGCGCGGCTTTGCCCATGAATACCCGGCCATGCTGCTGGATGAACCCACAGCCAGTCTGGATGCGCAGAATCGCGAAACCGTCCTGTCCCTGATCCTTGAGGCGAAAGAGCGCGGAGCGGCGATTGTCGGCATCTTCCATGATGTTGACGGGCGGAAGCAGGTTTGCGATCGCGAGATCAACGTTTCGCAATTCACGCCGGGAATTGCGGCATGATGCTTGCCCCGGTCATAGCGGTTGTCGGTCCGTCAGGTGTCGGCAAAGACAGTGTGATTGAGGCGTTGGAAGCCCGCGCAAAAGGTATCCAGCGGCTGCGCCGTGTCGTCACCCGCCCCGAAGGCGAAGCGGGGGAAGATTTCAAACGGGTCACAGATGACGCGTTTCGACAGATGGAAGGTGAGGGCGCATTCGCGCTCAGCTGGCATGCACATGGGTTGCTCTATGGGGTGCCGAAAGAGATTGCGCAGCAACGTCAGGTGGCAGATGCGGTTCTGGTCAACCTGTCGCGCGCTGTGTTGTTGCAGGCGCAAGAGATCTTTGGCGATCTGATTGTTATCTCGTTGACCGCAGACGCGAGCGTTCTGGAGCAACGCTTGTCATTGCGCGGGCGCGAAAGTGACAGCGAACAGGCGCGTCGGTTGGGCCAGGCCAAGACCCCTTTGCCTAAGGGGCTGGTCCGGGTGATCGAGGTCGACAATTCTCGTGCTCTGCAGGATACGGTGGCCATAATTTTGTCCCGCCTTCAGTTGGAAAGCGCATAGCGATGGATCAGGTGAAACCGTCCATCCTCGGCCTCGCCCATCAGGGCCAGATCCGCAATTCGAAAGGGCTTCGGCAAAAGCGGCCCCAGATGGTTTTCCAGGGTGCGCTGGACCGAATCCAGCACGGGCTTGTCCAACCTGCCGCTCAGGGTGATGTGAAACCGAAACGCGTTCAGCACATAGGGGTAACCCCATTTGACCAGGTTGGCGTCCTGATCCGGCGTCAGTCTGGAGGCGCGGCGATGGTCAAGTTCAGCCGCCGACGGTGGGGACCGGAACATATCAAGCTCTTGAACACAGGCGGCGGCCAACGCGTTCAGCGCGGCTGTGTCGCCCAGTGGTCGCAGGGCCAGAAACCGGCCAAGGCGGGCAATCTCAAGACCCTCCATCATGATTGCGCATTGGCTGGCAGCAAGGGTGGCGCAGGCCTCTTGCAACGCTGTGACGGATTGCCCCTCGCGCAGGCAAAACGGGGGTTTCATGGTCGCGTGCAGCCCGTATTTTCGCGGTACCCCCGTAACCGCAGCAACATCCACACCATCCAACCCAGGATGGGCGACCTCGGTGCCAGCCTCAATGTCCCAGCCCAGCCAACGGGTTGCGAATTGCGTCCACTCCGCCGTGGCGGGTGGCGCAAAATAGATCGCGTATCGCGTGAATGTCACATTGGCCTCCTATTGCGTGGCCTTCCAATACCTCAAACTGTGTGAAGTTCAGATGACAGAAGAATTGATCCTTGCCAATGCCACGCTGATCCTGCCCGACGAAACCATTACCGGCAGCGTCCGGGTTCAGGGCGACAGCATCACCGAGATCGATACAGGCGCGGCGGTTCCAAGCGGTGCAATCGATTGTGAGGGTGACTATGTCAGCCCCGGCCTGGTCGAGCTGCACACAGACAATCTGGAACGTCATATCCAGCCCCGCCCCAAGGTCGACTGGCCCCATGCGGCGGCAATTCTTGCCCATGACGCCGAACTGGCCAGCACGGGCATCACAACCGTGTTCGATGCGATGCGCGTCGGGTCGATCCCGACTGGTCCGCGCTACAACAAATACGCACGTGGCCTGTCCCGCGAGCTGTGGCAGTTACGAGAGCAAGACGCCTTAAAAATCAGCCATTTCCTGCATTTGCGGGCCGAGTTGTGTTCAGAAACGCTGGTCGAAGAACTGGATGAATTCGGCCTCGAGGACCGTGTCGGGCTGGTGTCACTGATGGACCACACGCCCGGTCAGCGTCAATTCCGTGATATCTCAAAGCTCGAAAGCTATCTGAAAGGAAAGCTGGGGTTGGAGGGCAAGGAATTCCAGCAGCATGTCGCGGACCTCAAGGCGATGCGGGATAGGAACGGCGAAAAGCACGAGGTGGAAACCGTAAAGGCGGCCAAACGTTTTCGGGCCATGCTGGCCAGCCATGACGACACCACCCGGGAACAGGTACATGTGTCAGCGGGCCACGGTATCCGGTTGGCCGAATTCCCCACTACCGTCGAAGCGGCGCGGGCTTGCCATGATCACGGGATCAAGGTGATGATGGGGGCCCCGAATGTAATCCGGGGCGGGTCACATTCGGGGAATGTCGCAGCCAAAGAACTGGCCAATCTGGGACACCTGGATATTCTGTCATCGGACTATGTGCCGGCCGCGTTGTTGCTGTCGGCGGCACGGCTGGGCGAGATGTGGGGCAACATGGCCCGTGGACTGCGGACCGTTACGATGTCCCCGGCGCAGGTGGTCGGGCTGGAAGACCGTGGCGAGCTGCGCGCAGGCGCACGCGCCGACGTCATACGGTTCCGGATGCGTGAAGGCGCGCCTGCCCTGAACGGAGTGTGGTCGCAAGGGCGACGTGTGGCCTGATCAGGCCCTGTAGAAAAGGTATCGGTCGGGTGCGATGGTCTCCGGTCCGGTGATCTGTTCAAACCCAACCAGTGGTTGGCCGGATATCAGCAGCCCACCGGGCAGCATGACCTGAGCGATCAGCGGGCTGAGCATCGCCGCCTCAGCCACATCATCCTGCTTGATACCGCGCCCGAAATCGTAATGTGCCAATGCTATTTTTGGGCCACCGGCTACTAGTTTCTTTAACATAGGACCCGCTTCGCCCTGCAGAAAATCCTCTGCCGGAGGGGTGCTGGACGGGTGGCACTGTAAAACCCTGTCCATGACCCAGATGCGCCGGTCTGGTAGAATTTCACGTAGGTGATCATAGGTGCGGCCATTCCCCAAACCCATGTCCAGTATATCGCCGCTCGTATCTGTAATCTGATCGACCGCCCAGTTCAGCCCGTCGCGTTGGGCCGTCAGGCGGCGCAGCATTGAATCCAATCGGCTCATTCGGGTCTCCGTGATTTATCGTTTTTTGGGGCGGTCCAGACGGTCGCCGGACCATCCAGAAACCGCGTCAGAAGGTCCTGCGTAAAGGACCAGATTTCCTCGTCATGCACCAGGTGATGCGTCAGGATCCCAAACGGCTCGGTATTGTCCGCAGGCCCTTCGCGCCTGTCCCGCAGCAGATCTGTGGCCTGAGCGATCAGCTTGTCCCGAGGGGCCAACCCCCGTGACCCGCGCCAGTCGATCGGGTCCAGATGCGTGTTGACCTGCGTAAGGCCAGGTGCCGCCATCTTTGCCTTTCGGGGCGTCGCAGTGGACAGGATTTGATATCCCAGGCCCGGCAGTTCCTGCACCATTTTTGAGGCGATACGGTTCCACGGCGGCACGAACATTGGGCACAGCTTGTCGGGAAACAGGGTCTGTAGCCGGGTCAGCCCGGCCCGTGCATCGTTGCGTATGTCTTGAAAGGGGCGATGCAGTCGAAACTCTGATTTCTTCTCGTTTGTCGGAGCGTGGTTTTGATGGGCCCAGCCATGGACCACCGGTATCAATGCGGACGAGCCTTCGACATGGGTAACCAGATCTTCATCTGCGTCACGCGGAATAATCGCCAGATGAACCGGCAGTTCCAGTGATGCGGACAGCGCCTCCAAACGTTCCAACTGTGGCGTGACACAGACCGCGTCATCATCCCTCCACCACAGCGGCAGAGACAGCCCTTCCCGCCGCCACAGATCAAGCTCGGTCATCAGGGGGTGCCAATCACCGGTCATGAGCGTGATCCAACAGTGATCTTACAATCTCAACAGACTTTTCTGCCCCGTTGAAACCTTGGCCGGTGCTTGGTCGCATGGGGGCAGCCAGGATGGCCTCGACAGCCTGCGCCAGTGTTTCTCCGGTCAATTGGTCACTCGGCAATACGTCGATCGCGCTGAGCTTCGACAGGCTTTGGCTGCGCAAAGTTTGTTCGACTTCGCTTCCGTCGTCGAAGGGGATGAAAACCGAGGGTACGCCAGACTGCAGAATGTCCAACGCCGTGTTGTAGCCGCACATGCTGACCGATGCGGCGGCCAAGGGCAGCATTTGTCGAAAGTCCGGGCGCACCGGTTCCAGCGTGACAGGGGCGTCGCCAACACCTGCTGTCAGGCGTTCTATGCGTGCTGCGGAGTCCAGCCCGCCTACCAACAGGCGCCAGCGCCTGTTGGGCATCTTTGGTGCGGCCTCAATGGCCGCCTGAAAGATAGGCTCGCCCACCGACCCACCGCCAGCGCTTACCAGAATCTCACCTTTACCAATCCCTTCGGGATGCGGGGTCGGTGCCGTAGGGGCCACGAACCCGGTATAGAACAGGCGATGCGCCAGACGTTCCGAGACTGGCCAGCTTACACTCAGCGGGATCATGCTTGGGTCTGAATGGACAAGGACACCGTCAAAGAGGTCAAGAATGATTTCCTCGGTGCGCTGGGCTTTGGCAGGTTTGGACGGGGGCGCCAGTATATCCCTGACTGATCCCAAAATAACCGGACGGGGACCCTGTGTGTGGGCCGCCTCCAACAGGGCGTCGAACTCATCCGCCAGAGATCTGCGGCCAAAGGGGTACAGCTCGGTGATCAGCGCATCCGGGGCAAAGCTCCGCAGCGCCTCTGTCAGGGCAACCTTGCGAGCGTCGAAATAGGCAGCATCTGCGACCTCATCCGTTTGCGTCAGCAATCGCGTGAAATTGGTGCCGTCTGAGCGCAATGGCGGCAGCCCTAGCAAGTCGATCCCGGTATGGTCCAGCTGCGGCGCGGGCATTCCGCCCGAGACCAGCAAGACCTTGTGACCCTCAGCGGCAAAGGCCCGGCCCAATGTAAGTGCGCGGCTCAGATGTCCGGTGCCCAGCAGATGGGTCACAACAATCATCACCCTCATATGCGGGTCTCCTGCCGGATCAAGCGGATAGGGTCAGTTTCGGGGCGCATGGACTCCATGTCCACGATATAGAGGCGGTTGCGCTTGATCTTAAAGGGGGCAGGGCCGTCAAAATCCCATCCCCAGGCGCGGGCCAGAATGACCCGCATGATACCGATATGGCAAACGGCTACGGTATTTTCGCCAAGACTGGCAAGCCAAGGTTCCAGCCGCTGCCAGATTTCGGCGGGGCTTTCACCTCCGGGGGGTAGGAAATCCCAACCCCAATCCTCGATATGGCGATAACTGCTTGCGGGATCGGCAATGAGATCGGTGCCGTGCTGCCCCTCCCAAGCGCCCCAGTTCATTTCCGTGAGGGCCTCGGACTTCAACGGTTCGCGCCCTGAAACCAGTTGTGCCGTCTGGGCCGCACGCGCCAAGGGACTGGACCAGACCGCAGCCTGATCCCAAGGGGAGGGCAGGGAATAGCATGCCAGTTCTGTCTGTGCCTGTTCATCTAATGGAATATCGCTGCGCCCCTGAATGCGCCCGGCGCGGTTCCACGCCGTATGCCCGTGGCGCAATAGGGCGAGCTTGCTCATGTGGATGCCTCCAGCAAAGGATCAACAGCCGTCCAGAACCGATCAGTTGCATCTGGCATCAGGTGGCGCGCGGCTATATATGCGGCCGATTGGCTGCCTTGAGAAGACCGCAGTGCCGGATTGTCCAGAAGAGTGCGCAGCCTTGCAGCCAGCCCCTTGGCCCCTTCAGCAACCGAAGGATAGTCGGACGGCATCAGCACATCCCGGACGCCCGGCCTGTCTTGTGCAACCACGGGGATACCATGTGCCTGAGCCTCTAGATAGATCATGCCATAAGCCTCATTCACGCCGGGCCAGACCATCAGGGATGCGGTAGCATAAGCCTTGCGCAGCGCGTCGCGATCAAGCTGCCCAAGAAACCGGACTTTCGTGCCAAACTTTGCCATCAGCGCTTCGATTTCGGCGCGGGCGGGACCATCGCCCGCAATAGACAGGGACCAATCGCCCTGCAGGTGGCGCAGTGCCTGTTCCAGCACCCGGTAAGAGGCCAGCTTGTCGCCGTGTCGCATCATGCCCACGGCCAGCATCGGGCCATCGCAGCTAGAGGCCTGCGGCAGCGAGGAGGCGGGAAGAAACGGCGGAAGCTCGACAAGCGCCTGATTTCCGAACTGCTCGCGTTCCAGCGTGATGAGGTCATTGGCGGTGTGGTAAAAGATCACCCGGGCCGCGTCGCAGGCCTGATGGGCCGCTTGGGCAAACCCGGACCATGGCCCCTGAAGGCGGCTGTAGGCACGGGTGCTTTCAAGCTGAACATAGGGTATGTTTCGCGCCGTACTTACACGGGGTCCAATCAGATCAGGGGCCTTGTAATAATTGTGATAGGTCACCCATAGCGCAGTGTCAGCAGGTAGGTCGTAGGTCAGGCGCAGCACCTCGGCATCAGCCTCATGGCGCAGTTTGGCCTGGACCTCTTTGTCGCCGTGCTTGTCGAATACGCGCAGGTCCGAGGCCAGATCCACCGCATCCCCTCGGGCTTGGATTGCCAGAAGAAGATTTCGGGCCATTTCCCGGTCCCCCGACGGCACCGGGCTGTTGGGGGATTTCATCGGGGCGTAGAAGGCGATGCGCGGCATCAGCTCTTATGCGCGCCCAGCGCGCTTAACCTGGCAGACAAAAGCGCTATGCCCGGGTCCATGCGGAATTCGGCGATCAGGCGATCATAGGCAGCGCCCGCCATACCAGCAGCTTGTGCGGGGTTGGCCGCCAGCTTTGAGATCGCATTTGCCAGCGCGACCGGATCGTCGTCCGACAGGACGCCATGCGTGCCTGTCTCGATAAACTCAGGAATCGCAGAAACAGGGGTCGACAGGATTGGCAGATATTGCGAGGCGGCTTCCATCAACACATTGGGCAGGCCATCCCGATCCCCATCTGTGGCGATCCGGCTGGGCAGAACAAACAGGTCTGCTGTGCGCATCGCGGCGATGACCTCGGGTTGGTCACAGGCCCCTTTCCAGGTGATGCGCCCGGACAACCCGGCCGATGCGGCCCGGTTCTGCAAGGTATCGCTCAGGCTTCCTCCGCCGATATGCGTCCAGTGCCAGTCAAGATCATCCGGCAGCATGGCAAATGCATCAATCAGGCGATCGAAGCCTTTCTTTTCGACCAACCTCCCAACGGACAGCATATGAAAAGGGCAGTCAGCTCTGCGCAAACTGCGTTCCGGTGGGGCGGGAAAGCGGCTCAGGTCCAGCCCGTGATAGATCAGTTCAACCCGTGCTGGATCGTCGGCGAGGCTGCGCAGATGCTGGGCGCCGATCGCGGTGCAGGTTGCACCAAAAGCTGCTCCGTAAGTGTCGGAGTGCAACTTTTCCGATTTTTCCCAGTCCGGTGACGTCCAGATATCTTTTGCATGGGCTGAAAAGCTCCACGGAAGGCCGCGCATGATCGCGGCATAGCGCGCGACCGACGAGGGCGTATGCATGAAATGCGCATAGAGAACCTGTGTGCTGGCGGGCAATTCCGCAGCCAGAACACAGGCCTGGCCGAACCGACGGATGCGGTTATGCGTGGGATCGCGGCGCAAATCAGCGCGCCAGACCTTATGGGCCGCGCCGTATCCCGGCAGACGCTGCGCTTGTTCGCGGGCAGCCCATATGCGCTGAGGTTCTTGATACAGATATTCCGGCAGATATCGAACCTGGCCACGAAACCTGTCGTGCAGCGGATGCCGTTTCACATCGGTTGGATGACGCAGGGACCAGATGTCGAACTGATGGCCTGCCTCTTGCAGAGCAACAAGTTCCTGCGCGATGAACGTTTCGGACAGGCGCGGCCACCCTTTGACCAGCACCGCCAGATTGGGCGCGCCTGCGGTCATCCGGTTGCCCGTTCCTGTTCCTGATTCAGCAATACCTCAATGCGCCCGGTGACATAGTCCAACCCGTCCAGCAGGCCCTGTTCAATGGCCTGAGACGGCAATGGCTGATGTGGTAGATCGCGAATGGCACGGACCATGGAATCGGTTGTTAGCCCGTCACGGAACTCGTCCAACATCCGGATCAGTCCCAGATCCTCGGCGCGTGAGGCACGTATCCACTGTTCCATACGTGGGCTGGTCCGTGGAACAATGACGGCGCGTTTGTCAAAGGACAGGACCTCGCAGAATGTATTATACCCGCCCATACAGACAACGCCAGCCGCGCCGTGGAACAGCGTTTCGATCTGGGATTCAAAGCCGACGGCGGTCACACGCCCGTTCAAGGCAGCCACACGTGTTTCGAATTCGTCCCGCAGATCACCAGACAGGAACGGGCCATAGACCAATACCGCGCGTGGTGACAGGTCGGGGTCCTTTTCGTAAGCCGAAAGAACCAGGTTCACCATCGCCTTGCCGTCCCCCCCACCACCTGGGGTAATCAGGATATAGGGCTGCTCCGGTGGGGTACCGATTGGCCCCAGATCACGACGCAAATAGCCAGTCCAGTGAATGCGCGACTGGGCCGCGTGATTCAGAGGCAGCCCCTTGGTCGGATCATAGATCGAACGCAGCCCGTAAACCCAGATTTCATGATAGAATCTTTCGGTCGCTGCAGTTGCCTCTTTCCGTTCCCACTCTGCGGCCAGAACTTCGGGTTCATCCAGAACATCACGCAAACCCAGCACTAGTTTGGTGCGCTGCGAGAGCAACAGGTTTTCGAGTGTTGGCAATAGCTCGCCGCGGAACCCGGTGGGTTCTTTGTCTACGATCAGAATGTCCGGGTCGAACTGCTGAACGGCGGTCTGAATCAACCCCGATCGCAACTCGGTCACCTCGTCGATCCCCATCCCGATTGTCTGAGACGCGTATGACCCGTCCGCCCGTTTGGTCACGCCAGGCAGACGCACGTGGTCGACCCTGCGCGGAAATGTGAACCGGCCAGCGACGGGCGATCCGGTCAGGATCAGGGATGATGCCGTTGGATCCGCCTGCGTAATTGCGGCGGCCAGTGCACGAGACCTGCGCAGATGGCCCAGCCCGAACGTGTCATGGCTGTAGAACAGGATCCGTGGCGCGCGGCCAGTAGTATCGTTTTGTCTTCCTAGGCTCATGCCTTCGCCTGTCTTAAGTGTCTTGGTGTCGGTCCGCGCATCGGCACCTGTTAGCCTATCGTCTTTCACCCGTCTTGCCAAAGGGCCTTGTGACCCGCCGACTGGAAGGGACTGCGTAAAACGTCAGCCATTCCTCTGGTAAGCCGCAAGGTGCCTTTTCGTTTTTGCGCAAAGACCTTAGCTGCTTGCCCGAAAGTGTATGCCCAGCCCGTCATATTCAGTTTTGAAGCGGATGAAAACATCCGATTCCAACTCATTGCACCCGGAACACGCCTGTGCACTTTATCGGGACCGCAGCGGCGCATAAATTGAAGTGTTCGGAAAGCTTCTGTAACCTGCGACAACATGCGACCCGGAAGCGAGAATTCATGAGATTTAACCTATTGGCTGCAATGGCCCTGTTCGTCTGGGTGGCTATGCTATCTCTGGGGTCGGAAGCGACGGCGCAGACTTCGCTTATACCCGGGTATGGCTCGGGGTCTGGCACGACATCCGAAGCAGATAAGGAAAGCGATCTGGCTGACGCGATCCGATCGGCCACCGAAGCGGGTGCAAGCGTCATTGTCATCGACAGCGCCGGTCAGCTTGTCTCATCTGGTGGCAATACCGCCTCGACGCACGACGATATCGCCCATGACCCGATGTCCGAAGGGTCACAGTTGATGAAGGCGCAAGAGCGGTTCTCGAAGTTCCGCGAGTCGATGGAGTCGCGCCTGCAGGCTTTGCCGTATTCGATCTTCGAAGTGCAATATGTTTTGCGAGAGACCAGCCCGGACGGCCGAATACAGACCTATGTCGAAGTGTTGGGCTGGAATATACTCTTCCTTCTTCTGGGGCGCTGGCTGTCGATAGAAATCTACGGCAAGCGTCTTGCAAAAAGGCTGGTGGTGGCGCGGTCAAAAGAAGATCCGCAGGGCTATCGCGAAAAAATGCCCTTTCTGGTCTTTCGCTTTTTCATGGGTGTTGGGGCCACGATCTTCGCGATGCTGATGGCCCTGATCGTGGGCTATCTGATCTTTGGCGAGGCTGAAGATCTTTCGATTCAGTTCACGACCACCGCCATATTTACGGCATTCTTTCTTGCACGCACAGTTTCCGATCTTTGGCGTATGGTGTTGTCTCCTTACCTCAGTCAGTACCGGCTGCCGCCCTTTTCCGACCGGGAGGCAAAACGCCTTTACGTCTGGGCCTCGGCAATCGCGACATATGATATCTCGGTAGTATTGTTTTCTACCTGGGTTGCGGATTTTGGTTTGAACTACAATGTCTATGCGATGGTCTATGGTGGTCTGACCATGTTTGGCGCCTTGGGCAATGTTCTGATGATTCTGTTCAACGCCCGCGCCATCTCGAACGCGATCCGAGGCGGGCGGTCAAAGGAACAGGTATCCTGGATTTTGCGCCTGATATCGATTGCCTGGGCGCCGGTTCTGGCAGTTTATATCGTGTTCAGCTGGTTCAAACTGGCTGTTGATCTGGTGCTTGAGAACGAGAATTCCATTCCGATTGTTGCCAGCAGCTATGCCATCTTCATGTCTGTGGTCATTGCCTATGGCGCGATGAACTATCTGCTTGAACGCTACTTCGTCCGCAATCGCCAGATTGAAGAGCTGAACGCAGAGACTGGTGCCGGTGTTGAAGAGGATGAGGTTCCCCAAACCCCGCAAGCGGAAAAGAGAAAGCATTCGATCGTCACTTATGAGGATCTGGCCCGACGTGTGGCCGGTATCCTGGCATTTGTCGTCGGGTTATATGCTCTGGTCGTAATCTGGAATCCGGACGCAAGCTGGAGCGAAGACCTGCCTATTGAACGGGCTCTGGACGTGATGGTTATCCTGTTCATGGGCTACATCTTGTTCCATTTCTTCCGTGTCTGGATTGATACCAAGATTGCTGAGGAAGAAGACGTAGCCGGTGGAGAGGTTGAACTGGGCGACGAGGGCGGGGAAGGCGGGCAAAGCCGTCTTGCGACACTGCTTCCATTGTTCCGTGGCGCAATTCTGGCGGTTGTTGTTGTGACCATCGTTCTGATTGTCCTGATGGAATTGGGTATCAATGTCAGCCCGCTGTTCGCCGGTGCCGGTGTCGTGGGTCTGGCCGTTGGGTTCGGGTCGCAAACGCTTGTCCGGGATATCTTCTCGGGCGCGTTCTTCCTGATGGATGATGCCTTCCGCAAAGGCGAATATATCGACATTGGCGATGTGAAGGGGACGGTCGAGAAAATCTCGGTCCGGTCGTTCCAGTTGCGGCACCATCTGGGCGCACTGAATACGATCCCCTTTGGCGAAATCAAGGTTCTTACTAACTATTCGCGTGATTGGGTGATCATGAAGTTGCCCCTGCGGGTGACCTATGACACCGATGTCGAAAAAGTGCGGAAACTCATCAAGAATTTGGGCCAAGAGCTTTTGAGCGATCCGGTGATTGGGGATAATTTTATCCAGCCGTTGAAATCGCAGGGCGTGATCGAAATGCAGGATTCGGCGATGATCATTCGGGTCAAGTTCATGACCAAGCCGGGCGATCAGTGGCTGGTGCGTAAGAAGGTCTATCAGGATATCCGCGAATTGTTTGCTCGCGAAGGGATCAAGTTTGCTCATCGTGAGGTGACCGTCAGGCTTGCTGACGGAAAAGAGGCCGAAAACCTGACACCGCAGGAACGCGAAGCGGTGACCGGTGCAGTGCATGCGGCCATCGACGAGGATTATCTGGACGATATCGGTCCTGGAGGCGACGACCGCTAGGGACCGCTCCCGCCTCTTTGGGCTGCGTCTCTGACGAGACCCCTTCCAAAGCGTTGGACCGGACCGCGCATCTGCCGGCGAGGGCGTAGGCGTAGGGCTATGACCAGGTGGCGCTCGACGTGCCCAGTTTGCTTGCGGGTAGGTCCCACGACATCTGAGCCGGACCAACCGAGAGCGCGGGCTTCAACCTGTGGCCAGGTCCCCATCCAGAGGTTTCGGTCTTGGTCGTGAAATCCGCAGGAACCGAAGCGCCAATTTCTGTCTTGGTGTCGAACTTGCCTAGAATGGTCAGCAGGTCAGCCGTGCGTGCCAGCGACAATCGGGCCTGCATGATCGGCGCACCCATCGCGGCTTCGGACAATGCTGACAGGACGGCGGCAGCCATCAGATATCCAGTCGCGTGGTCCAGCGCCTGCACCGGCAGGGGTGTCGGCTTGTCTGCACCGGCCCATACCCGACCTGCATCGGCAATCCCGCTGCTCATCTGTACGAGGCTGTCAAATCCGCGCCGCGAAGACCAAGGGCCTTGCCAGCCATAGGCATTCAGCGTGACTTCTACTCTGTTCGGGGCAATCTCGTCCCGTTTGGCTTGGGTGAGGCCCAGCGCGTCCAATGCGCCAGGGCGGTAGCCATGAATGAAAACATCCGCCTGAGCCAGCAACGCGTGAAGTGTCTCGGCACCTTCCGGCGATTTCAGGTCAAGATAGGCGCAGCGCTTGCCCAGGGAAATGTCCGGGATCACACCGGGTTCATCCCAACCCGGAGGATCAATGCGCAGGACCTCTGCCCCGAACCCCGCCAGAGTTCTAGTTGAAACCGGACCGGCCAGAACGCGGGTCAGATCAAGCACGCGCAGACCTGCCAGCGGGCGCTTGGCCGTTGCCTTTGGCCGGTCGCGAAGCTTAATCTGTCGGGGTTTGTGCCATCCGATCAGCGGGTCCCGTGAAACCGCGCGCCCCTGTGGATGATCCTGCCATTCCCCACGGCTGCGCATGGCGGCTGCCACACCACCCTCAGCCACGACAGCGTTTTCAAGATTGGCCGCCGACATAGTTGCAACAGCCTTTGTAACCGCGTCCCGATCTCCTTTGACCTTCAGGACTTTCAGGGCGGCCGCACGGTGCTGAGGCAGGTTCGTGTGCAGCCTGATCCAACCATCATTGGCAAGGTAATCACCGGCGATACTGTCCCAGAGGTTGGGCATTTCCCAGCCATCGGGTTTGAAAGAATATCCGTACCAGAGAGACGCCAACCGGTGATCGACCAAAATCTCGGGCGGGCTTTGGGTCAGGTTCAGCGCGCCCATCAGGCGTGCCAGTTCCTGGCCAACAGCCGCAAAGCTGGCGGTCGCCAGTTCGGAGACTGCATACACGCTGGGTCGCGCTCCGGTGCCGGTTGTCCGATACCCTTCGGGTGATGGCAGCACGGATAACAGCGTCATTGCTGATATGGATCCAGGCTGTCACGAAGCCCGTCACCCAGAAAGTTGAATGCCAGCACGATGACAATGATCGGCAGCATCGGGATGGCCGTCCAGGGGTAGATCTCGATCGACGCAAGGTTCTGTGCATCGTTCAGCATCACACCCCAGCTGACGGCCGGGGCGCGCAGCCCAAGCCCTAGGAAGCTGAGCGCGGTTTCCCCAAGGATCATTGCCGGGATCGACAGGGTGGCCGAGGCGATCAGGTGCGACATGAAGTTGGGTAGCAGGTGTTTGCGGATCACCCGGCCCGAGCTTGCTCCCATCATTTCGGCTGCACGTACGTATTCTTCTTCGCGCAGCGAAAGGAATTTGGCACGAACAGATCGTGCAAGGCCAGGCCAGTCGAGAATCCCCAGGATAATCGAGATGATGAAGAATACCGCGACCGGGCTCCAATTCGAGGGGACCGCCGCTGATAGCGCGAGCCAAAGGGGCAATTCAGGTAGTGAGCGCAGAATTTCGATTATACGGTTAATCACCCAGTCGATTCTGCCGCCAAAATATCCCGCAATCGAGCCGAACAGGATACCAAGAAAGAAGGACACTGAAATCCCGATCAGACCCACCGTCAATGACAGCTGGGCGCCAAAGAGGATACGGCTGAATACATCACGGCCTAGACGATCCGACCCCCAAAGGAACAAAGTCGCGTCTTCAGGCGCGCAGAACAGATGCGTGTCCGACTTGATCAGACCCGCCAGCTTGTACTCGGCCCCTTCGCAGAAAAACTTGATTGGCCGCGGGGTGTCGGTGTCGGCGACAAACTTCCACTGGAAGGTCTCCAGATCCGCCTCGGCCACCATCGAATAGACATAAGGCCCGATGAATTCGCCCTCATGGAACCAGTTGATGCTTTGCGGCGGGGCATAGAGGTGCTCGTCATTACGTTCATTCGGGCCATAAGGCGCGATGAAACCCGCAAAGGGCAGCATGAGATAGCACAGCAACAGGAAGACGCCGGAAATCAGGCCCAGCTTGTGGGTTCGGAATTTGCGCCAGACCAGAATCCAGTTCGGAGCATCCAGATCCGCGCGCTCAAGCTGTTGCAGGGCGGCATCGGGATCGAATGGGGCGTCGTCGACATAGCGACCATCAGGATGTTGGGTCATGCTTCACGCCCCTCATATCGGATGCGCGGGTCCAGCATGACCAGCAGAATGTCAGAGATCATCGTACCGATCAGTGTCAGCAAAGCCACAAACATTAGGATGAAGGCGGACAGGAACTGGTCCTGGGTTTTCAGCGCGGTCAGCAATGTCGGGCCGATTGTCTGAAGGCCCAGAACAACCGATACCAGAACCGAACCGGACACCATCGAAGGCAGCAGGTTTCCGATATCCGCGACAAAGGGGTTGAAGGCCACGCGCAGCGGATATTTGGTCAGCATCCGCGACGGGGCCATGCCTTTGGCAATGGCGGTTTCCACATAGGGCTTGCCCAGTTCATCCAGCATATTCGCCCGCAGCCGCTGCATCATGGCCGAGGCGCCAGATGTGCCGATCACAAAGGTCGGTACGATCAAATGGACGAGGATGGATTTCAGCTTTTCCCAACTCATCGGCAGCCCTTCAAAGGACGGGTCCATCAGGCCTCCGATTGGTAGGTTGAAATAGCGGTGCCCATAGTAGAACAGGATCAGTGCCAGTAGAAAGTTCGGCGTTGCCAGACCCAAATAGCCCACAAAGGCCGAGGTATAGTCGATCCAGGTCCGCGACTTCGCGGCTGCAAGAACACCCAGGGGCAGGGCCACCGCATATACGAACAGGATGGCGGCCAGATTAACCACGACGGTCAGCCACAGCGTGTCGCCCACGATTTCTGCGACCGGGCGGTCAAATTCAAAGGACCAGCCGTAGTTGCCTTGCACCAGCCCATCGAACCCATGCGGGCCAGGCCAGAAACCGATCCAGATCAGATATTGCTCCCACATGGGGCGATCCAGAGCATATTCCGCGCGCAGGAATTCTGCCTTGGCCACACCCGCCGATTGTCCGGACGCCTGCAGTTCAGCGATCTGATTGCTGAGATAGTCGCCCGGGGGCAGGTTGATAATCACGAATACCAGAACCGACACCACCAGAAGGGTCAGCAGCATCGTGAAAAAGCGATAGACTGCATAGCGCAGCATGACCATGTGGCTGCTCCTGATCAGTCGGCGAAAAAGAATTCGTCCGGCCGGTGAATGCCGAAATGTGCGCCGGGTTCCCAGGCCCACATGGCCTGCTCGGGGACGTTGCGCAGGCGGTTCGATACGACGATAGGCTGAGGCGCACCGTTCAGAATGCCAATGGCATAAAGTTGGTCAGCGTGGATTTTCAGCATCTCATCCCATGCGGCCTTGCGTTCCTCATCAGTCGAGGCGACCTCCCAGTTATGGGCCAGTTCCATCAGGCGCTCGGCCTCAGGCATATCGGGTTTCTCGCCAACATCGCCTCCGGTCTGATAGTACTGCCCCCATTTTGGCCAGGCCAAAAACACCTGATCGGTAGGGGCAAGATAAGCTGGTGAGGTGTGGTGTTGCGGGATGCCGTCATCCCAGCCGAACCAGACGGACGCCATTGTGCTGCCGGCAAACACCCGGTTGCGCAGAATGTCCCTGTCCAATGGGCGCATAATAAGATCGACGCCAATGTCGCGCCATGTGTCCGTGACAATTTGCAAGGCGTTTTCGACCTCTTGCCGCTCACCTGCGGTTTCGATGACCAGCTCCATCGGGCGGCCATCGGGCAACAGTCGCGTGCCGTCTTTGTCGCGCTCGGTCAGGCCGGCCTCGTCAAGCAGCGCATTCGCCAATTCGATGTCGTACTGTGCCCATGCCTTTGCGTTTTCTTCGTTGAAGAAGGGCGAAGCGGGCAAGACCGACATCGCGGCGGGATGGGCCAGTTTGAAATACAGCGCCTGATTTATCGTTTTGCGGTCGATTGCCAGAGACAGCGCGCGGCGAACACGCGCGTCACGCAAAACGGTACGCCATGCTTCGTCTTCGTAGTTCAGATTGGGGTAAATCGCGATCTGTGAGGCCACCCCGGTTTTCCATAGTAAGGTTTTGTAGTCTCCGCCAGCCTCGCCTTTTTTCAAGATCGAAGCGTCGCGGAACGCCAGTCCGCGCCCCTGTAGATCGGATTCGCCAGCATTGGTTTTTGCAGCAACCAGACCCCCGGCCACGATCTCCATCTCGACCACGTCGATATAGGGAAGCTGCACCCCATGGCTGTCGATGCGATGAAAATAGGGATTGCGAACAAAGTTGTGACGGATCTTTTTGCCCGAACTTGCATTCAACCAGGGCTGCAAGGTTGGCAACTCGTGGTTGTCAAACTTGTAAAGGTTGTCGAGTTTGTTGTGTAAAGCTGCCCAGCTTTTGACGCGGGCATCTTCAACCTGAAAGGCAAGCTTTTCTGCGTCAGCGTATTTCTCGTGGTACTGTTTCAGGAACTCGGAAGGGCGGTAGATGAAAGGCGGGCGCGCTTGTGCCAGAGCCTGCAGGAAGCCGGGGTT
The DNA here is from genome assembly GCF_059612345.1 of Ruegeria sp. CDSA020. Lineage (NCBI taxonomy): Bacteria > Pseudomonadati > Pseudomonadota > Alphaproteobacteria > Rhodobacterales > Roseobacteraceae > Ruegeria > Ruegeria sp. CDSA020. The sequence continues at coordinate 65,922 of NZ_JBXWQK010000013.1, read as the reverse complement.
GGGATCTTCCCATTCAAACACAACGGTCGTTTCATCGGGGAAGGTCACGGTCGGAGTCTTGCCTTCGACGATCAGAAAATCCGGTGGTCCCGACGGGCTGAGCAGTTCGTTATTTGCCACATCCTCCCACCAGTATCGGAAGTCCTCGGAAGTGAACGGAGAGCCATTCGACCATTTGTGACCTTCACGCAGGTTGAGGGTGTATTTGCGGTTGTCGTCGTTCTGGAAGGATTCAAGCAGGTCTGGAACGACCTGATAGGTCTGGTCGAACCCAACAAGGCGGGCGTATCCGTAAACGACCATCTGCCGGATGTCTTTGGACCGAGTAATCATTGTGCGCAAAGTGCCGCCCTGTTTGCCGAATTCCCTGCCTTTTGCAGCAAGATCCACAATCAGGGGTTCGGCGGGAATTCGGTCCTGTATGGGGGGAAGGTTCCCCGCATTCACTTCGGTTTCCCAGAAAGTACTTTCTTGCAACTCGGGCATGTCTGCCGTGGCGGGCAGGGCCCATGTTGCGGCCAGCGCAACGGCCAGTAACAGCGGGCGAGTGGTCTTAAACATGGCATCGTACCTTATGGCCGGGCTCCATCTCTACCAATGAAGGTACCACGGAGTCGGTAAATCGGAAGGCGTCATCCCAACTGTCAGGTGAACCAGCACCCAAAGCAACCAAATTCAGGTCGATGGGGCGGTTGATGTCGGGCTCTGGTTGCGCAGCAATCAGTGCCTTGGTGTAAGGGTGACGAGGGTTGTAAAACAGTGTCTCGGGCGGGGCCTGTTCCACGACAAGCCCACGACGCATCACAGCAACTTCGTCGGCAATGCGTGCAACAACCGCAAGGTCGTGCGAGATGAAGAAATACGACAAATTCAGGCTGTCCTGCAAATGTTCCAGCAACGTCAGGATTTGTTCCTGAACCGATACGTCCAGAGCCGAAGTGGGTTCGTCACAGACAATAAGCTGAGGGTCGAGCATCATTGCGCGGGCAATCGACAGGCGCTGTCTTTGGCCGCCGGAAAAAGCATGGGGATAGCGTTTCAGCATATCGGCGTTCAGGCCAACACGTGTCAGCATCTCGGCCGCTTTTTCGCGCTGCTCGGCGGTCGATCCGATACGGTGAATCTCCAACGGTTCGGTCATCGCATCCTGAATGCGCATGCGAGGGCTGAGAGAGCTGTAGGGATCCTGAAACACCATCTGCGCCTTGCGCTGAAACGCGGTGCGCTGGGTCCGGGTCATCTTGTGAACGGTGATCGCTTCTTCATGGGGGGAGGTTCGAAACAGAACCTCTCCGCCCGGATCAGGCGGCTCAGCCCCTAGTGCGATGCGGGCGGCCGTAGTTTTGCCCGAGCCGCTTTCGCCGACGATCGCCAGCGTCTTGCCCCGCGCGAGGTTCAGATCGACTCCGCGGCAGGCATGGATCAGGCGTTCGCCCTGCCAGCCCTTGCTGGATCGCATCGTATAGGTTTTCGACACGGCCTTCATCTGAAGGATCAGATCTTCGTCGGGCATCGGGATGCCAACCGCGTCCTGATCCGGAATCTCGGGCGCGGCGTTGAACAACTGTTGGGTATAGGGGTGAGCAGGGCTGGTCAGGATCGGTGCCGCAGCTCCAGCCTCCATCACGCGGCCTTTGTGCATGACCACGACCTGTTCGGCCATATTGGCGACGACGCCCAAATCATGGGTCACAAGGATCAGCGCCATTCCCGTTTCACGCTGAAGCTCTTTGATCAGCCCCAGCACCTGGGCCTGTGTCGTAACGTCCAATGCTGTCGTCGGCTCGTCCGCGATCAGTAATTCCGGTTTGGAAACCATGGCCATAGCGATCATGGCGCGTTGGCGCATCCCGCCGGACAGCTCGAACGGGTAAGAATCATATGCGCGCTGAGGGTCTGGAAAACCCACGCGTTCGAACTGTTCCAGAACCGTTTTGCGGGCCTGTGCCTCGGAGGCATTGCGATGCAGCCAAAGAACTTCGCTGACCTGATTGCCAATTTTGTGCAGGGGAGAGAGCGAGCGCATCGGCTCTTGAAATATCATCGAGATCCGATTGCCGCGAATGCCGCGCATCTGACGCTCGCTGATCTGGGTCAGTTCCTCCATGCCTTTGGAATCATTCAGAGTAATCGTGCCGCTTCGAATTTGGGCTGCTCGGGGAAGAATGCGCAACGCAGCCCGGCATGAGATCGTTTTCCCCGACCCTGATTCACCCACAAGCGCAAGTGTCTGTCCCGCTTCGACGTCGAAGTTGACGCCTTGAACCACAGACTCTCCGGCACCAAATCCGATGCTGAGGTCCCGGACAGACAACAACGCAGTCATGCGGGTATTCCACCCGTTAGGCCGTAGCTCGGCATAGGCTTGATCAACTCCCTGTGTTTTTTGTCGCAGTTTCGCGCGGTTGTGCCTGTATAGTCAAACCCGTTCTTAGGGTGAAATGTCGCGAAAACGTGAAACTGAGGCCGATTTGCCTACACAATGCCTTGAGGATTTGTCATCACATGCGATGTCGGTCACAGGTTATGTGTCGTCAAATATCAAGGAGAGATTTCCCAGTGCCCGATCACCAAAGCCGTCTTGACCTGTTTATCGACCGCATGGTGTCCCAGCGCGCCTGCCTGGACCATGCGATTGCACAGACAAGCACCATGTCCGGTCCGGTGTTCGAGCTGGGGTTGGGCAACGGCCGCACCTATCACCACATGGTTCAGTATATTCAGAACCGCCCGGTCTATGTGTTCGAACGCGCCGTGGCCTCGCACCCGGATTCAACCCCGCCCGAAGATCTGGTAATTCTGGGGGATGTGCGTGAAACTCTGCCCGCAGCGCTGGAACGGTTTGGGGCGACGGCCAGTTTGATCCATGCGGATCTTGGCGGCCATAACAGGGACAAGAACGATGCTTTCGCGCGGTTGGTTTCCCCCCTGATAGAACCGTTGTTGGCAGAAGGTGGGCTGATGGTGTCCAGCGACCGGATGTATTTCGAAAACCTGACCGAGATGCCCTTGCCTGAGCATGCGGTAGACGGACGTTGTTTCATCTACCGCCGCTGAGTGCGAAAGGGTTGCCAAATGCTTTTCTATGATTGCACGACCGCTCCAAACCCGCGCCGCGCGCGCATGTTCATCGCAGAAAAAGGGCTGGAGATTGAAACGCGCAATATCTCGATTGCGAAGGCGGAACAGTTGGATGACGCTTTCCTTGCAGTAAACCCCAATGCGACGATCCCTGTTCTGGTGACGGATGAGGGCGCAACGCTGACCGAAAACCTGGGCATTGCCACCTATCTTGAGGCGCGCTTTCCCGAACCACCTTTGATGGGACGTACGCCAGATGAAAAGGGGCTGGTCCTGATGTGGAACAGCATTGTCGAGCAGCAGGGTGGAGTGCCTATTGCTGAGGCTCTGCGCAATACCCATCCCGCGTTCAAGGATCGGGCGATTCCGGGCCCGGCGAACTATGCGCAGATACCCGAGCTGGCACAGCGTGGCATGGACCGGGTTGGCCGGTTTTTCGATTTGCTTGAAACGCGGCTGAAGGATAGTGCGTTTGTTGCGGGGGCTGAGTTCACGCTGGCCGATATCTCGACCTTTGTGTTCGTTGACTTTGCCCGCGTGATCAAGATGCGGATTCCACAGGAAAATACCGCCACATTATCATGGTTTGACAAGATTGCTTCGCGTCCAAGCGCACAGCTTTAATGCGTTGAAATTGAGCTGTCTGAACTTGCACACCTGGACTGTACAGAAATGTCTAGACAGGTGTGAACAGTATCACTAGCGTCTCCCTCGAGTCATGCAGGGGAGAGCATAATGAAATCTCAGTATCGCGTTGTGGTCATCGGTGGCGGCGTTGTGGGCGCCTCGGTTCTGTATCACTTGGCCAAATTCGGCTGGTCAGATGTGGTCATGCTGGAACGGCGGCGGTTGGCGTCGGGATCGTCCTGGCACGCGGCGGGCGGTATTCACGCGCTGAACGCGGATCCGAACATGGCGTCGCTGCAGGCCTATACAATCGACCTTCTCAGCGAGATCGAAAAGGAATCCGGGCAGAATATCGGCCTGCACATGACCGGTGGTCTGACTTTGGCTGGAACGCCCGAGCGGTGGGAGTGGCTGCAGGCCAACTATCGTATCTTCCAGTCTATCGGTATCGAAGACTGCGAATTGCTGACTCCACAAGAGGCGCAAAAGCGCTGTCCCATCATGTCGACTGACGGCGTTCTGGGCGCGATGTGGGCCGATCGAGAAGGCTATATCGACACGACCGGTACGGTTCAGGCCTATGCAACTGCTGCCAAGAAACGCGGTGCCGAGTATTACGAGGAGACGAAGGTCGAGGAATTGATCCAGACCGATGATGGCTGGCAGGTCGTGACGGACAGGGGCACTATAACTTGCGAGCACGTGGTCAATGCCGCGGGGCTTTGGGCCAAGCAGGTCGGGCGCATGGCGGGGGTTGAGCTGCCAGTGTCGCCGCTGAAACATCACTATCTGATCACGGATACAGTGCCCGAAGTGGCGGCGGCGGATTTTGAGATGCCAATGACCGTGGACCTCGAGGGGTTCACCTATATGCGGCAAGACCAAAAGGGTGTTCTGGTCGGTATCTATGAGGTCGACCATGAACATTGGGCCATGGACGGCGCGCCGTGGAATTATGGCGAGGAACTGTTTCAGGAGCAGCTTGACCGGATTGAGAATGAACTGACGCTGGGCTTTGAACGCTATCCGTCGATCCAGAATGTCGGCATCAAAACCTGGGTCAACGGGGCGTTTACATTCTCGCCTGATGGTAACCCGCTGGTCGGGCCGGTTCCAGGCAAGCGCGGGTATTGGACCGCCTGCGCTGTCATGGCCGGGTTCCTGCAGGGCGGCGGCGTTGGCAAAACGCTAGCTGAGTGGATGATCCATGGCGAGCCCGAGGCCGACGCATGGCCGATGGACATTGCCCGCTATGGCGATTTTGCCCAGAACAAACGCTATATTCGTGAAACCACCGGGCAATTCTATTCCCGCCGTTTCGTGATGACTTATCCGAATGAACAGCTGCCTGCCGGTCGTCCGCTGAAGATGGCGCCAGCTCATGACGCGATGACTGAAGCGGGATGCAAATGGGGTGTCAGCTGGGACCTCGAAGTTCCGCTGTACTTTGCGCCGAAAGGGTTTGAAGAAACCCCGACGCTGAAACGATCCAATGCGCATGACATAGTTGCCGAGGAATGCAAGGTGATCCGCGAGGGCGTCGGCCTTATGGACATCTCAGGCTTTTCCCGGTTCGACGTCAGCGGGCCAAATGCCAAGCTGTGGCTGGATCACGTGATGGCCTCGAAACTGCCCGCGCCGGGACGGGCCAAGTTGGCACCAATGCTGGGTGAGAATGGGCGGCTAAAAGGGGATCTGACCGTTCTGAATTGGGGCGATGGCACCTGGTGGATCATGGGCAGCTATTACCTGCGCGCCTGGCATATGCGCTGGTTCGACGATCATATGATCGACGGAGTCGAGGTTCGCGATCTGGGCGAGGAGTATTGCGGGTTCGGTCTGGTCGGGCCAAAATCGCAGGAGGTAATCGAAAAACTGGCCGAGCAAGACATCTCCGGCCTGAGATTCATGGGCTGTAGTGATTTTGATATCGGTCTTGTCAGGGCTCGCGTTGCGCGCATGTCAGTCACAGGTGAAAAAGGCTATGAGATCAACTGCCGCTATGGCGATCACATCAAGCTGCGTCGGATGTTGCTTGAGGCCGGGGCTGATGAGGGCATTCGTGAATGTGGGTTCAACGCGATGCTGTCCACGCGGCTTGAGAAAAGCTTTGGCATCTGGTCGGCGGAATTCACTCAGCTTTACACGCCGGGCATGACGGGTATGGATCGCTGGATCGATTGGGACAAGGATTTCGTCGGTAAAGAGGCCGCCTTGGCCGAACGCGATGGCAATGGTCCTGCGCAGGTTCAGGTGACGCTTGAGGTCGATGCTCTGGACGCAGATGCCAGCGGATACGAACCTGTCTGGTCAGGGGCAGAGCACGTGGGTTTTGTCACCTCGGGCGGCTATGGCCACTACACCGGCAAGTCCCTGGCGATGGCGCTGGTCAATCGTGACAAGGCCGCACCAGGCACTGAACTGTCTGTCCATGTGGTTGGGGTCGAACGACCTGCGCGGGTCATCGCGCCGTCGCCCTATGATCCACAGGGCAAAGCGATGCGGGGTTGAGCGTGTCGGCCAGCGATCAGGGACGCAGGCGCAGACGGCGCGGCGTGGATGCCGCGCCGCCGCCCGGTCGGGATATCAACTATCGCCAGCTGAAAAATCCTTTTCCACTGATGGAGGTCTTTCCCGCAGACCAGATCGCCGACATGCACGAAACCGCGCTGCGCATCTTGCAAGAGCTGGGTGTGAAAGTTCTGCTGCCCGAGGCGCGGAATATCTTTGCCAAAGCCGGCGCGCGCGTAGATGCCGATAGCGAGATGGTCTATATCGGTCGCGATATGGTCGAGGCTGCGGTGGCCTCGGCGCCGAAATCCATTGCCTGCCGGGCCGGTGCTCGGCAGAGGGATTTCACATTGGAACTGGGCAGCCTTGTGTTCCAACCGGGGGCAGGGGCGCCGAATGCCACTGATCTGGAACGCGGACGTCGCCCGGCGACCGGGCAGGACTATCTGGAATTTCTGAAGCTCACCCATCATTTCGACGTCTTTCAAATGATCTCGCCGCAGGTCGAACCGCAGGATGTGCCGACCCCTCTGCGGCATTATTTCACCACGCAGGCGCAGATGGAGCTGACAGACAAGTTCCCATTCTTCTTCTCGCGCGGAACGCCGCAGGTGATGGATTGCTTTGAGATGCTGACGACCGCGCGCGGCCTGTCGGATGACGAATTTAGGACCCACCCGCACAGCTATACGATCATCAACACCAACAGCCCGCGCACGCTGGACATACCGATGGCGCAGGGGCTGATCGACTTTGCGCGCCACGGGCAGATGTCAATCATCACGCCCTTTACGCTGATGGGGGCGATGGCACCGATCACGGTGGCGGGGGCCATCACCCTGTCCCATGCCGAGGCGTTGGCCGCACTGACTCTGACGCAATTGGCGCGTCCCGGTGCGCCTGTGTGCTATGGCACTTTCACCAGCAATGTGGATATGAAATCCGGTGCTCCGGCCTTTGGAACGCCCTCGCATTTTCAGGCCTCACTCGCGGCCGGGCAGTTGGCGCGGCATCTGGGCCTGCCGTGGCGCTCGGCTGCGGGGTCGGCTTCAAACATCAATGATGTGCAGGCGGCAAATGAAAACCAGTTTGGCCTGTGGGGGTGCCTGATGGCCGGGGCAACGGTGATCATTCACTCGGCGGGATGGCTAGAGGGCGGATTGACCGTGTCCTTTGAAAAACTGGTTTGCGACGCCGAAGTGTTGAACATGGTGGCCGAGCTGTGCGCCGGGGCGCAGGCTGGCGAAGCTGAAATTGGGTTCGACACTGCGCTAAGCGAGGTTGAGCCCAGCGGACATTTCTTTGCATCCAGCCAGACGATGGAACGCTACAATACAGAATTCTACGAGCCGCATGTCCATGATTATGCCAATTTCGGCACCTGGGCCGAGCGTGGATCGTTGGACGCAAACAGTCGTGCGACCGGTGTATGGAAGGAGATTTTGGCCAATTTTCAGCCACCTGAGAAAAACAGCGATCAGATTGGCGCGCTGAAAGACTTTATTGCCAAACGTACCGAAGAGGGCGGCGCGCCGCCGGAGAGTTAAATGAATACGAAACCCATACTGCACCGGGACGACCCGGAAGCTGAACCGCTGATCGGAAATGTCAAGGTCACGCGCGACGACTGGCTGAACGTGGCGTTGGATGTGCTGATCTCGGACGGGGTCGATCAGATCAAGGTGATGAATCTGGCGGAACGGATGGCCGTGTCTCGGTCGTCCTTCTATTGGTACTTCAAATCGCGCCAGGAACTGCTGGATGCTCTTCTGGCACGGTGGCAGGCCACCAATACCGCGGCATTGGTCGCGCAGGCCGAAGCTCCAGCAAAGACGATAACTGGTGCGGTGTGCAATGTGCATCGCTGTGTCGTCAATACCGACCTGTTTGACACCGCGCTGGATTTCGCGGTGCGCGACTGGGCGCGCAAATCGGGCAAGGTGCGGCGCGCGCTGGACCAGTCTGACGCCCGACGGTTGCTAGCGCTGCACGCCATGTTTGCCCGCTTTGGCTATTCCGAGGTCGAGGCGGAAACCCGCGCGCGCGTGCTGTATTACATGCAGATAGGATACGATCTGGCGCAGCTGAATGAACCGATGTCCACGCGGATATCAATGGTGCCGCACTATCTATATGTCTTCACCGGGGTCGAGCCGAGGCCAGAGGAAGTGGAAGAATTCAGCGCCTATTCGCGCCATCACTGGAAAGGAGAGCCATCATGAGTCAACCAGATGCAATCATCATCGGAACAGGCGTGATCGGGGCGGCCATCGCGTTCGAAATGGCCAAGGCCGGGTGGAAAACCGTATCTCTGGACCGGAACGCTCAGGTTGGCCATGGCTCAACCGCCGGGTCCTGCGCGATCATCCGGATGCATTATTCCACCTTTGACGGCACGGCATTCGCCTGGGAAGGCTATCATTATTGGCGCGACTGGGCCGAGTATCTTGGCCTACCGCAAGGCGCCGATCTGGCCCAATTCCGCGAAACCGGCTGTCTGGTCATGAAAACCGAGGCGAACGGGCTGCTGGAAAAACACATGAAGAACAGTTCCGCGCTGAATTGCCCGTTCGAGGAATGGTCCCCCGAACAGGTCACCGACCGGCTGCCGGTCTATTCGCAGGACAGTTTTGCCCCCGCTCGTCGCATGGATGACCCCGAGTTTGGGCAGCCCAACGGACGCAAGATGCAAGGCGGCGTTTACTGGCCTCAGGCCGGGTATGTCACCGATCCGGCCCTATCCGCACAGAACCTGATGGATGCCGCCAAACAGCACGGGGCCGAAGTGCGAACCGGGGCCGAAGTGGTCGAGATTTTGACTGATGGCGGGCGAGTTTCTGGTGTCAGGTTGGCATCGGGAGAAGACATTCATGCGAAAGTTGTGGTTAACGTAGCCGGACCGGGTTCGGCCATCATCAACGGGATGGCAGATGTTCTGGATGACATGACCATCCAGACCCGCCCCTTGCGCCAAGAGGTCGTTCACGTCCCTGCGCCCGAGGGGTTTGACTTTGAAAAGGACGGCACAATCGTGTCGGACAGCGATATCGCCTGCTATTGCCGGCCTGAGCATGGCAACCACATCCTGGTGGGCTCGGAAGACCCCGAATGCGACCCACATCAATGGTGCGAAGATGACGTAACCTATAATCGCGACTTTACCGACCAGTGGACGACACAAGCGATGCGCTATGCCCAGAGAGTGCCTAGCCTTGGCATTCCTTCCAAGACCCGCGGTGTGGTGGACCTGTATGATGCGTCGACGGATTGGATTCCAATCTATGATAAATCCAGCCTTCCCGGTTTTTATATGGCCTGCGGATCCAGTGGAAATCAGTACAAGAACGCGCCGATTGCAGGCAAGATGATGACGGCGCTGATCGGGTATTGCGAAGACGGCGCGGATCATGACAGTGCGCCGCTACAATTTGAACTGCCCTATATTGGACGCACAATCGACGTCGGTTTCTATTCCCGCAAGCGCCCGATCAACAAAGAAAGCAGTTTTTCCGTTTTGGGCTAGCCGACGCGTCCTGATGCACTAGCATTCAAGGGATCAAGTTGAGCCCGGACGCATAATGACCAAATCGAAGAACAAGGTTCTGATCCTCGGCAGCGCCCCCACGGCGCTGCGTGCGCGGGACTGGGCGCGTACGCTGTTCACGCATATAGTCGCTATCAACAATGCCTGGCGGGTCCGCGCAGACTGGGATTTTCTGATCCACCCCGAGGATTTCCCGACCAAGAACATGCCCACATCTGTCAGTGACATTCAGCGTATAGTCACTGCAAATGAATACGTTCCGATACAGAACGGTTTCGGTGGATTTGTCTATGCCGGGGGAACGATGGCCTTTACGGCCGGATACTGGGCTTTGTCTGCATTGCAGCCCTCGGTTCTGGCTTATTGCGGTTGCGATATGATCTATTCCGGACAGGGTCGGACACATTTCTACGGCAACGGAGCCGCAGATCCGTTGCGACCCGATGTGACCTTGCGACTGCTCGAGGCGAAGTCGGCGCGACTAGGATTGTTTGCTGCGGCGCAGGGCTGTCGCACAGTGCGATTGTCCGAAGGACCAAGCCGACTGGTTTACCCCTCGGTCAGCAGCGAAGATTTGTCTTCGGTCGAGATGCCTTCTACATCGGGGATGGCTGAGATCATACGGTCGGAGTCGGATCTTGGGTATTTCGTGGAGTCTGGCCGGTACTGGGAAGTTGAGACCGAGTTCGACCCGCAGAAGATCGATGCCATAGACCAGCGGTGGCTATCGCTCTATCCATCGGCCACTCAGCTCTGAATTGCTGTGGTAATTCTGGTTCAGGCCGCGAATGTCGCCCAGGCCCAGACCATTGCCACATAGGTCAGATTATGCATGCACTGATCCAGCCCGGCTGCACGCCAAAAGGCTGCCTGAGTCGGCATAAGCTGTTTTTTGTCGGAATAGCTGGCTTTGGCAAAATCAATGTTGAAATGAACTATCCACTCTAGCGCGGCAATGATCAGGATAAACGGCAGCGGAGCGCCGAAAACCAAAAAGACCAATACCGAACCAACAACATGCACAGCAGCATGTTGCGCGCGTCCCCAGTGAAAATACTCACCCCGGCCTGACAGCATCTTGGGCGTCTGGAGGTAAAAATCTGCAAACATATGTTTGATCTGCAATAAGCAGAGCATTAATAACACAGTGCCTAATGTGGCAGGCAAAAGACTCCTCCCGATATCGTCCTAAAGCGAACAGTAGGGGCTAATGTGAGGTTGCGCAAATGAACTTGTTCACATTCGGCAAATATCTGTTCAATTCGGAAACTATTTGCGTCTGCAGGCTTGATTGCGGTAAATTCAGACTGTTGAATTTACGAGAATTTCGTAAAGACCGGGTCAGTGATCCGCAGCAGGGGCAGGTTCCATAGAACGCACGATTTTCCGTTTTATCTGGAAATATTCAAAGCGCGACCAGCTGATTTTGCTGGCCGTAACCACGTCTTTGTTTCCGCTGCTTTACCTGACGCTGGAACTGCCCAAGCGCATCATCAATGACGCGATCGGGGCTGCGACCCCTGTTGTTGATGTGCTGGGCTACAGCCTGTCGCAAACGAATTTTCTGATCATATTATGCATTGGGTTTCTGCTCGCCGTTCTGGCGCATGGTTTGATGAAAATGCGCATCAACACCATGAAAGGCGTCCTGAGCGAACGGATGCTGCGCCGATTCCGGTATCAGATGATCAGCCGCGCCTTGAGATTTCCGCAACCCTATTTCGAACGGGTCAGCCAAGGCGAAATGGTGTCGATGATCACCGCTGAAAGCGAGCCGATGGGTGGGCTGATGGGCGATGCGATCAGCCAGCCGGTATTGCAGGCGGGACAGATGATCACGATCCTGTCCTTCCTGTTCCTACAGAGCTTTTGGTTCGGGCTTGCTGCCGTTTCCCTGATCCCGTTACAGGCCTGGTTGATCCCAAAGCTGCAGCGCCAGATCAATCTGTTGAACAAAAGCCGCATCCAGGAAGTGCGCGTGCTGGCTGCACAGATCGGTGAAAACGCAGCAGGTGCGTCAACGCTGCGGGCAAATGGTGGCTGGCGGTATCGCCGGGCAATGATCTCGGATCAGCTGGGCCGGTTGTTTGAAATCCGCTTCGATATCTACCAGAAAAAGTTCTTTATGAAGTTCATCAACAACTTCATTTCGCAGCTTACCCCATTCCTGTTTTATCTGGTTGGCGGCATTCTGGTCTTGCAGGGCTCGGTCTCGTTGGGGGCGTTGGTTGCGGCTTTGGCGGCTTACAAGGATCTCAGTTCGCCTTGGAAAGAGTTGCTCACATATTACAACCAGACACAGGATATGTCCCTGCGCTGGGATGTTGTGATCGAACGCTTTGCGCCCTCTGGAATGCAGGACGAAAGCCTGTTCGAGGGCGAGCCCGACAAACATCCCAGGCTGGACGGGGATATTGTTCTGAAACATGCATCTGTTCGTGACATGGATGGGAATCTGGTTCTGGACGACCTCGATCTGACATTCCCAGGCGGTAAAACCATCGGAATCGCTGCGCCCAGCGAAGAAGACCGGCGCGCGGTTTCGGAATTGCTGACCCGAGAGATCCTGCCCAGTTCCGGCAGGGTAACGGTCGGGCAGGAAGATTTGTCAAAGCTGCATCAGGGGGTCATTGCTGCGCGGATCGGTTTTGCCTCATCGCGACCGGTTATGTTTCAGGGAACTTTAGGCGACAATGTGATGATGCCGATGCGTCTTCGTCCTCTGTCGACAGAATCAGACGACCCCGGCTTTGCTGAAACAAGACGAGCGGGCAACAGTACCGACCCGTTTAGAGTTGATTGGCTGGACCCGTCGCTGGCTGGTTTGAACACCGTGGAAGACCTGCGCGACTGGTGGTTACAACTGATCGACGGTCTTGGTTCGGGCGCTGCCCTGTTTCAGCGCGGTGCTGAACAGACATTCGAAGCCAACGAGCACCCCGAGTTGGTCAGAAAACTGGTTGAACTACGGCCCAAAGTTCAGGAGGCGGTGGTCAAGGCTGGGCTGCAACAGCAGGCTCTGATCTTTGACCGCAATGCATATAATGCGGCCTTGCCGGTCGCGGAAAACCTGCTTTTCGCGACACCCTGCGTTCCGGTCACTCAGGAAATACTAACCCGTCAGGGCGTGTTTTTGGGGCAGCTACGCGAGCTGGGCTTGGACGAAACCCTGGTCAGCCTGACGCGCGATGTCATTGATATGTTGCGCCAGATCTTTGGATTGGACGGCACGGACCACCCGTTGTTCCGCAAGCTTGGCCTGCAGGCCGAAGTCTACGAAGCTGCAGTCGAACTGGTAGAGCGCACCCGAAACGAAGGTGTCAGCGGTCTGGATGATGGGCAACTGGCCAACCTTCTGGCGGTTCCGTTTGTCATCTCGGCAGAACAGATTGGCCCCGCGTTTACGGATGAATTGAAAAACCGCATACTTGAATTGCGGCAAAGCCACTCCGAAAAGCTGCTGCAACATCTGAATGATGTCTTCGTGCCGCTGAAGGAAACCGAGTTTGCCCCCGGTCTGACCGTGATGGAGAACGCTTTGTTCGGTAAGGTCAGCCAGATCGGCGGCGCGCGATCAGATGAGGTACGTAAGCTGATCGTTGATGTCCTTTCTGAAAACGGTGCCCGACCTTTGGTGGTCGAGCTGATTTACGATGTACCGGTCTCGCTGGGCGGGCAGAACCTGCCTGCGGTTTTCGCCGAACCTTTGGCCTTTACGCGGGCTACGATCAAGAAACCCGACATTCTGATCCTGGATAATGCTTTGGCAAGCTATGACATGGAAACTCAGATTGCGGTCTATAAAAACCTGCGCGCCCTGTTGCCAAATGCGACGGTGATTTATCTGAACGATCAGTACGAAAACCCTGACGTATTCGACATGTTCATAGAAATAAGGCAAGGTCGTGTGGTTTCAGACGAAGGACCCGCCGACGTGGAAGAAGATAGCGCAGCATCAGCCGATTTGGCGCGCAAGCTTCGTGCGCTGGAACAGACGCCGCTGTTTTCCGGTCTTGACCGCAGGCAGCTGCGCCTTCTGGCATTTGGTGCGCGCTGGTTCCAGGCCCAACCGGGAGAGGTGGTGTTCCTGAAAGACGACCAGCCCACCGATGGGGCCTATGTCGTTTTGGAAGGCGAGGCAGGCCTGTATTTGCCGCAATCAGAAGGTCCCGATCAACTGATCGCAACGGTTGGCTCCGGCGCATTGGTCGGAGAGTTGGGGTTGATCCGAAAGGAACCCCGCGCCCTGAGCATGATTGCGGAAACCGACCTGTCTTGTCTGCGTATCGGTGAGGAAGAATTCCTGGCCGTGGTCGAAAACGATGCCGCAACCGCTTTCAAGCTGATGCAGGTGATCGCCGGCTATGTTTCGAACTAGGGGTTGGCTTCAGGTTTGCAGAACAGGTCGTATAGCAACTGGATGACTTTCTCTGTATTTCCGTCCTGCAGGGAATAGTAGATGGTTTTGCCATCGCGCCGTGTCGACACCAGCTGTTCTTCTCGTAGGCGTGCCAACATCTGACTGACTGCGGCCTGCCGGATTTGCAGCAGTTTTTCCAGCTCACCAACCGATTTCTCGCCATCACCCAGATGGCACAAAATCATCAGGCGACCTTCATGCGCCAGCGTCTTCAGGTACGCGGCGGCACGTGCGGCACTTTCCTGCATGCCGGGCGGAGTTTCGTCCGTATTCAGTGTTTCGTGGTCTTGAACTGTCACGTGCGTATTGGTTCCAAACTTGGCTTTGGCGCAATATGACTCAGAATTTCAGTACTTGTCACCCCTTTGAAGCAGGGGCACCGCCCTGAAAGGCGTTGCCGTTGGCATAGTCGCAAGGTTCTTCCTGCATCTGAAGGTGCAACCCATCGCCGGTATAGGGGTGTGAGCGGGCCAGATCTTCGTTCACTTCGATCCCCAACCCTGGCGCATTCGGTGCCACGACAAAGCCATTTTCAACGCGCAGTGAACCTTTGATCAAAGCGTCGTGATACGGCGTATCAATGGTTTCCAGCAACAGCAGATTTGGGATTGAGGCTGCCAGATGGATATTGGCGGCCCATTCAACTGGACCAGCATAGAGATGCGGAGCCATCTGGGCGTTGAATATCTCGGCCATGGCGGCGACTTTCTTCATCTCCCATATCCCACCTGCACGCCCAAGGGCGGGTTGCAGGATTTCTGCAGCACCTGCGCGCAAAACTGCACCGAATTCGGCTTTGGTGGTCATGCGTTCCCCGGTTGCCACGGGTATTCGCACGTTGCGAGCGACGCGGGCCATGTCTTCGATCATGTCAGGTGGGGTAGGTTCTTCGAACCAAAGCGGTGAATAGGGTTCCAGCGCCTGACCCAGCCGGATTGCGCCTGCGGTGTTGAACTGACCGTGGGTGCCAAACAACAGGTCGGCCCTGTCGCCGACCGCTTCACGGATCGCTTTGCAAAAGGCAACTGACATCGAGATGTCGGACATAGCAGGCATATGCCCGCCACGGATCGTGTAGGGACCAGCGGGATCAAATTTTACTGCCGTGAAGCCGCGGCTCACCATTTCAGCTGCACATTCCGCGGCCTGGTCGGGCGAAGTCCAAAAGTCGGCCAGGTCATGCTGGGGCAGGGGGTAAAGGTAGGTGTAGGCCCGGATGCGTTGATTAACCAGCCCACCCAAAAGCGCATAAACCGGACGGTCGCGATCTTTACCCAGAATGTCCCAACACGCGATTTCCAACCCTGAAAACGCACCCATTACGGTCAGGT
This sequence comes from Ruegeria sp. CDSA020, assembly GCF_059612345.1. Taxonomy (NCBI): domain Bacteria; kingdom Pseudomonadati; phylum Pseudomonadota; class Alphaproteobacteria; order Rhodobacterales; family Roseobacteraceae; genus Ruegeria; species Ruegeria sp. CDSA020. The sequence goes on along the minus strand of NZ_JBXWQK010000013.1, from coordinate 50,408 downwards.
CGGGGCGCTGGGTAAAGCCGCTGGAATAGACGCGGCGGAACATAAGCTCGATATTCTCGGGGTTCTCGCCGAGCATATGCCGTTCAAAGACATCCCGGATTACGTGACACATAGCTTCAGGTCCAATGGATGAGGCATAGCATTCGCCCCAACCGGTGACGCCTGTGTCGGTAGTAACCTTTACCAGTATCCAGTACCGGCCACCCCAACCCGGAGCAGGGGGGGCCGTGACAATGATATCGAGATCCTGCAGTTTCATAGGACATACTCCAGCCGGGGCTGCTTAGGCCCTGTCAAACATGATGACGTTTCGTTTGGCCGATCCGGTTTTGGTATCCGCAATCGCCTCGTTGATTTGCGACAAAGGCCAGCGGCCCGAGATCAGTTCATCCAGCCTCAGCCGCCCCTGTTCATAGAGGTCGATCATCCAGGGAATATCACGTTGGATCACCACATCCCCCATCTTTGACCCGATCAGCCCCTGACCAAGTGCGGCCAGGACAACAGGTTCATAGCTTGCCATGTCGCCGGAATGGGGCATCCCGATCATGATGGCCTTACCGCCTCGGCCAAGATAGCGAACGGCCTGGTCATAGGCCGGGATTGCACCGACTGTGATCAGCACGGCATCGGCCCCTCGACCGCCAAGTGCGCGGTAAGCTGCCTTCCATGGTGCGTCCAAAGTGGCCAGAACGCCGTGGGTTGCACCAAATTCCTTTGCAATGGCCAGTTTGTCCTCGGTCATGTCGACAGCAACGATACGCCGGGCACCCGCAATCCGTGCGCCTTGTATGGCGTTCAGGCCAACGCCTCCGGCCCCGATCACGACGACATCCTGACCCGGGCGCAGACCGGCTGCATTCACGGCAGCGCCCACACCGGTGATCACCCCGCAAGACAGCAGACTGGCCACATCCTTCGGCATGTCCTCGGGGATTTTCACGATCTGCCGGTGGCTGACCACGACTTTTTCGGCAAAAGCCCCGCACGCCATTGCTTGCTCCAGCGGGCCCCCGTCAGCGGTGCGCAACGGACCTTTTACAGTGTCGTGGGGTGTTTCACATAAGGTTGGCTTGCCACCCGCGCAGGAGGGGCAGGAACCGCATGCACGGATCAGCGTCACCACGACGGAATCGCCAACCTCGAACCCTTCGGTCATGCCGCCCGTTGCGGTGATCACACCCGCGGCCTCATGGCCATATACAGCGGGCAGGAATCCACCCCAGGCGCCGCTGGCGAAAGAAATGTCGGAATGGCAGATCGCAACCGCATCTAGGGTGACCTCGACTTCGCCGGCGGCGGGCGGGGCGATCAGCACGTCTTCTATGACCAGGGGTTTGTCGAATGCCCGACATATGGCCGCCTTGATGGATTGCATGATGTCCTCGTATTCGGTTTTAATCACGGTGGCGCGGTTCGGAATGACCTGCAAGGCCGAAACCGTCATCGTCATGTCGTTGTTATGCAGAAATGGGGCGAGATCTGTAAAAGAGGATAAGGCCGACAATCATAAGGCACATGGCCAGAAGAAACGGCGCGCCGGGAAAATAGATGGCGGTGCCGGGCTTTGCGAACCAGGCAAATACGCTGCTCATGACCAGAGGGGAAATCACCATGGAAAGCGCGTGCAGTGAAGTTAGCACGCCCTGAAGCTCTCCTTGTTGCGAATCTGGTGTTGCGCGCGAGGCCAGAGCCTGGATTGCCGGGGTTGCGACTGCGCCGATAGCCGTGATCGGGATCAGCATCAGCGCGATTATTCCATTGGTCAGAAAAGCCAGAAGCAAAAAGCTGACAATCTCGAACACCATCCCGAGAAGGATTGTTACGCGTTCGCCGAGATAACGTGTGGCAGGGCGTATCAATCCGCCCTGAACCGCGGCCATTCCAATTCCGTAAAGACCCAGCGACACACCAATCATCTGGGGTGACCATCCAAAACGCTCGGCGGTGAAATAGGCCCAAATGGCCGGATAGACATAGATTGAGACAGAATAGAGGAAATAGACCCACAACATCGGACGGATCCCCGGCAGCGCCGCGATGGCACGCAGTGAATTCACGGGGTTAGCGCGGCGCAGGCTGAACGGGCGCCGGTTCTTATCGGTCACCGTTTCAGGCATCACTATCAAACCGACGCCGAATGTTATCGCCGAAAGCGCTGCGGCAGCCCAGAAGGGCGCACGGGTTCCATATTCGCTGAGCAATCCGCCGATGACCGGACCCAGGACAAAGCCAACCCCGAATGCCGCCCCTAACAGACCGAAATTCGCAGCTTTTTCGTGGGGTTTCGACACATCCGCCATGAACGCCGCGGCGGTGGAATGAGTTGCGGCTGTGATCCCGCCGACGATCCGACCGGCAAGTAACAGCCAGATACTGCCAGCAAGCGCCATGACCACATAGTCCAACGACATAACAAACAGAGATACCAACAATACCCCCCTGCGCCCGAAAGCGTCAGACAGGTTGCCCAGGATCGGTCCAAAGATAAATTGCATCGCTGCAAAAGCGGTGCTTAGGACGCCGCCCCAGATCGCCGCGCTGGCCAGCGTACCACCCTGAACATCAATAATGAGCTCGGGCATAATGGGCAGCACAAGGCCAATCCCCATTGCATCAATCATGACAGTGGCAAGAACAAACAGGAAAGGTAAGCGCATGGGAACCGACAAAGAAAGTTTCGGGCACCCTATCGGGGGTCAGGTTCAGAGGAAAGCCGCAAGATTTCGCAGATCAGTCAAGAGTATCAAAGCCCTGCGCGATGTCGTCCAATAGATCGGCCAGTTCTTCAGGGTGCGAAAAGAATGGCGAATGAGAGCTTTGGATGGAATGGCGCATTCCCTCGGGCATGCTGAGGCTCATGATGTGCTGGTATTCAGGCGGGATGGTATGGTCGTCGAGTGTTCGGATATATGCTTTGGGCATATCCTGAAAATGTTCTGTCAGGGTAAGCCGTGCCTCCTGAGGTGCAATGGCCTGCGGGCAAAGCCGAGCCAGCGCATAAAGCAGGACCTCTTCCGGGCAGTCGTGGTAAAACAAGGCCTTCACGCTATCGGGTTTGACCGTATAGGACAGCCCGTCAGTCGATTTTTCGACGGCATCAACTATTGTTTGCCGCGGTGATTTCCGGCGCATCTCGACCATCGACAATCCGTTCTCGGGGACGTAGGCGGACAGGAAAACAAGTCCGCGCATCGCATCCGGTCTCAATTCGGCGGCGGCACTAATGGGGTATCCCCCCCAAGAATGGCCGACGATGATCGTATCCGATCTGCTCGCAGCCAGAACGGCGTTCCGGCAACTGTCCAGGGTCACCTGGTCGATCGACGTCGGGTCAGATCCGTGGCTGGGCATATCAATTGCGCGGACCGAATGGCCGCGTGTTTCAAGTGCTGGGATCAAATCTCTCCAACACCAGGCACCATGGCATGAGCCATGGACCAACAGAAAATCCGCCAAAGCAATGCTCCTTCAGATATGACCGATGCCAGTCAAAAAGTCTTTTAGTAGCGCCGCGTATTCAATGGGTTGTTCGACGCAGGGCAGATGGCCCGCTTTGCGTATCAATTCGAAACGGGCACCAGGAATAAGATCAATGGTTTCTTTTACTAGATCCGGCGGGGTAGAGCCATCCTCGCTGCCCGCAATGCCCAAAGTCGGCAAACGCAGGCCACTTGTCGGCGTGTAAAAATCGGTTCCGGAAATGGCGGCGCAACATCCCAGATAACCTTCAACAGGTTGCCGCACCATCATGTTGCGCCATAGCAGGTGCTGGGGCGACGCGTGGAAAGCCCGCCAGAACCAGCGCTCCATAGTTGAGTCGGCTAACATTTCGATGCCGCCGATCCGGACGGCTTCCATACGGTCCGCCCAAATCGCCGGGGTGGCTATTTTGGCCGCTGTATTTGACAGAACCAGCCCGCGAATCAAATCCAGGCGTTTGACGGCCAGACCTTGCGCGATCATCCCGCCGATGGACAGACCGACAAAAACGCAATCTCGGACCTTTAGGTGATCCAGAAGGCCTTCGGCATCGCGGATCAGCGCCCCCATCGAATAGGGCGCCTGAGGCGCCGAGGACAGGCCATGCCCGCGTTTGTCGTATCGAATGACTCGCAGCCCATCAGGCAGGTATGGCAGCATCGCATCCCACAGGCGCAGATCGGTGCCCAGCGAGTTCGCGAACACGATCGGCGCGCCTTGTGGGTCGCCGTCGATCCGGTAATGGAGCTGTACATCCCCAAGGTCAGCTATCTGCATAAAAATCCTCTGTCTTTGCATGCTGAACTGGCACGCTGCCGGAACCGACGGCGATTGTCAGGTCAGGAACTCCATAGCTTTGGCAAAGACGTCCGGGTCCGCATTGCCACCCGATGCGACAATGATAACGGCGTCTCCTTGAATTTCGGACCTGCGAAACAACGCTGCGGCCAGGGAAACCGCACCACCCGGTTCAAGCACGATCTTCAGGCGCAGAAAGGCCAATGCCATGGCGCGCATCGCCTCTTCTTCGGTCACAGACAGGCCGGGACCGCACAGCCGTTGCAGGATCGGGAAGGTGATATCGCCGGGTTGCGGGGTCAGAATGGCGTCGCAGATATTGCCAGATGTGGCCGCGTTGTTCTGTATTCGTCCCAGCGCCAACGAGCGTTTGACGTCGTCAAACCCTTCGGGCTCGCAGGGGCGAGCGCGCAGACCGGGTGCGTGCCCCTCGAGCGCAAGCGCAATACCCGAGGTCAGCCCCCCGCCGCCGCAACAGACCAGCACATCAGCCTGTTCGACGCCCAGCATAGCCGCCTGGCGCGCGATTTCCAGCCCGGTTGTGGCTTGCCCGGCTATCACCAGCGGTTCATCATAGGGCCGGATCAGGGTCAAGCCACGCTTGGCCGCCACGGCCTCCCCGATTTCTTCGCGGCTTTCATTGGAGCGGTCGTACAGAACCACCTCGGCCCCCAGAGCGCGCGTGTTGTCGATTTTGAGCTTTGGGGCATCCGAAGGCATGATGATAACAGCCGAAATACCATGCTGTGCGGCGGCATAAGCCACGCCCTGAGCATGATTGCCCGAGGAATAGGCGATCACACCTTTCTTTCGGTCTACTTCACTGAGGCCCGAAATGGCCGACCACGCCCCGCGAAACTTGAAACTGCCGGTGTGCTGCAGGCATTCCGGTTTTACCAACACGCGGCGTCCCGCGATTTCATCCAAAAACGGAGAGGTCAGGATTGGTGTTTCTCTGACGTGCCCTTGCAGACGCAGGGCTGCGGCTTCGATCATTTCAAGTGTGCTCATGCCGCGTCCAGTACTTTGCGAATAACGCCCAATGATTGAGGTTCGTCCAGAAACGGTACGTGTCCGCGATCGGGCACGGTAGCCGAGATCAACCCCGGATGCCGGTTCTGCATCTCGGCCAATGTCTGCGTGCTCAGAAGATCGGAATTTTCACCGCGAATGACACCCGTTGGGATGTCGTGCAGGGCCTCGAAGAACATCCACATATCCGGGATTGCCCCGGCTGCGGCCTGTTCCAGCAGCGCTGTGCGTAGGGCCGGATCATAGCGCAGGGTCAAACCCTCTGTCGTTTCCTGATTTTGAAATTCAGCCATCTGCCGCCATCTTTCCAGTGAAATCCCTGGAAACTGCGGGCCCAACACGTGCTGAAGCGCCTGCGCTGCCTCGTCATAGGTTTTCGAGACCGGTTGCTTGCCGACATATTCCATTATTTTGGCGATGCCCGATGGGTTAAAGACCGGACCAACATCATTGAGCACAACAGCCGCCAGCCGCTTTGGGTGGGTGGTGGCCAAGGTCATCGCGATCAGGCCTCCACGTGAGGTCCCAATCACGGTCACCTGATCCAGGCCAAGATGATCCAGCAGATCAATCACGTCTTGAGATTCGCGTAACAGGCTATAGTTCCCGTGATCCGAGTCATGCTCGGATTGCCCGCGCCCGCGATAATCCATCGCGATCATCCGCCAATCGGTCATGTGCGGGGCAAGAAATGAGAAATCCCGGCTGTTTCGGGTAAGGCCTGCCAGACACAGGACCGGCCTGCCGCTGCCGGTGTCTTCGAAATAGAGGCGTTTGCCGTCGTTGGTCGAAAAAAATGGCATCAGAGTCCTGCAAGTTCCGGAATGGATGTCAGGTCGGACAGTACATGCGTTGGCTGCCATGGCAACCGATCCATTGGTTCGTTCGCTCGGTTGACCCAGGCGGTGACGAAACCATAGCCACTGGCCCCCGCTGCGTCCCAGCCATTTGAGCTGACGAACAAGACTTCGTCGCGCTCGCAGCCGAAGCTCTGCGCGACCAGATCATAAACCTTGGCATGCGGTTTGAAGACGCCGACGCTTTCGACCGACAGAATATCATCCAGAACGCCGCTTATCCCTGCGGATTGAACCGCACCATCCAGCATCGGCGGTGATCCGTTCGACAAGATCGCAGTCTGCATCCCGCCGGCCTTCAGGGTGGCCAGCATTTCGGGAACCTCGGGATAGGCCTGCAATTCCCAGTAGAGATCAAGCAGGCGCTGGCGTAGGGCCGGGTGCTGGTCCAGCCCCGTTGCCTCTAGTGCCCAATCCAGACCGTCTTGCGTGACGTCCCAGAAATCTGCATGTGCATCGGCCACCGCACGCAGCCAGGTGTATTGCAACTGTTTCAGGCGCCAGTGATTGGCCAGATCCGGCCATTTCTGCTGTAACGCCTCAAAGCCGGGTTCTGATGCAGCTTGCCTTGCGGCTGCGGCCACATCGAACAACGTGCCGTATGCATCAAAAATGCAGGTTGTGATCGGCATCAATTCCCCTCCGTTCATTCGGTGCAGGTTTGCAAAAGTGCTAAGGGTTTACAATGTTGCTTCATTGCCTAGGTTTGACCGCTCAATTTTCTATCGGCCGGAGGCCAAAATGACAGCGATAAAACAGGGCGACACAGTTCGCATCCACTATACCGGTACGTTGCAGGACGGGAATGTCTTTGACAGTTCACAAGGGCGCGATCCACTGGAATTCGAGGTGGGGTCCGGGCAGATTATTCCCGGATTGGACAGTGCAATGCCTGGTCTGGTGGCCGGGGACAAAAAACGTGTCGAGATCGCCTGCGTTGATGCTTATGGGCCGATCAATCCCGAAATGCGTCAGAGCATACCACGCGAAGGTATTCCGGACGACATCCCGCTTGAACCCGGCACCCAGTTGCAGATGCAAACGCCCGAAGGGCACGCATTGCCGGTAACTGTTGTCGAGGCTGATGAGGTGACCGTCACGCTAGACGCGAACCATCCTCTGGCCGGAAGGGACCTGATTTTCGAAATCGAAGTGGTTTCGGTGAATTGAGTTTCGTGATCTGGATCAGCCTGAAAACAGGCTGGTCCATGATGCAAAGATCTCGCGTACATGCGGCTGAGTGAAGAATACAAACAGCATCAGCAGCATTGTTAGGGTCATCAAGGCGACGCGGCCCCTAAACCCCAGAAAACCCGGTTTTCGGCGGGAAACCCGCTTGCTGCTGGCGATGATTTGCTCTGCTTTGTTCATGCAACTATCCCTGCCTGCGAAAGATGGTCAAATCTTGGCACTGACAGGGAAAGAAATGGTCACATATGGTCCGGTTGAGGCATTCCCAGAACGTGGAAGCCACCATCAACACGAATAACTTCGCCCGAGGTGCAGGCCCCCGCATCCGAAGCCAGATAAACCGCGGTGCCGCCGACAGCCTCAAGCGTGGCATTGCTGCGCATCGGTGCGTTCTGGTCGCAGAACTTGAAGGTTTTGCGGGCCCCACCGATGGCCGCACCGGCCAGAGTTTTCATCGGACCCGGAGAGATTGCGTTCACCCGGATTCCGTCAGGTCCAAGATCGTTGGCCAGATAACGGGTCGCTGATTCTAGCGCAGCTTTGGCCACACCCATTACGTTGTAGTTGGGCACAACTCGGTTAGACCCCTGATAAGTCAGCGTCAGGATCGTGCCGCCGTTTTCTTTCATCATCGGATAGGCGCGGCGGGCCACTTCGATCAGCGAATAGGCCGAAATATCCATCGAATTCTTGAAATTCGCCCGGCTGGTGTCCAGGAACCGTCCGGTTAGTTCTGACTTGTCGGAATAGGCGACGGCGTGGACCACAAAATCTATGGTGGGCCAGCGCTGGGCAAGCTCGTCAAAAGCGCGATCCAACGACTCGTCATCGGTGACGTCCGCATCGACCATGAAATCGCTGCCAAGGCTCTGCGCCAGCGGTTCCAGCCGCTTTCCGAATGCCTCGCCCTGATAGGTGAATGCCAATTCGGCGCCCGCTTCGTGCATGGCTTTTGCGATGCCCCATGCAATCGAACGGTCATTCGCCACGCCCATAACGAGGCCGCGTTTGCCTTTCATTAGATCTGACATTCCATTCACCCGTTATACTTTGAAAGAACCATGGACCCGTTCGTCCCACCAAAGCCGAAGCTGTTGGTCATGACGCTGTCCAAACCTGCATTTTCAACTAGCTGAGTTGCAATTTCTCCGGGCTGGATGCCCTCGGCAAGCGTGTCGACGTTGATCGACGGCGTTATAAAATCATGTTCCAGCATCAAAAGGCAGAAAATAGCCTCCAGCGCGCCAGCCGCACCTTGTGCATGGCCTGTCATCGACTTGGTCGAGGAAATCGGCGGCACGCTACCCTCGCCAAAAATACGGCGTACAGCTTCGACTTCGCCGACATCTCCGACCGGGGTCGAGGTGCCATGGGCATTGATGTAGTCGACCTTGCGGCCTTCGGGCAGGGTGTCCAGCGCCAGACGCATGGCGCGTTCGCCACCTTCGCCAGAGGGGGCTACCATGTCGTGACCGTCGGAGGTTGCTGCAAAACCCGTCACTTCAGCATAGATTTTGGCGCCGCGTGCCAATGCGTGTTCCAGATCTTCCAGCACGACAATACCGCCTCCGCCGGATATCACGAACCCGTCGCGGTCTTGGTCGAATGCACGAGAAGCTTTTTCGGGCGTATCGTTGTATTTCGACGACATGGCACCCATTGCATCGAACAGACAGGACAAGGTCCAGTCCAGCTCTTCCCCGCCGCCCGCGAACATTACATCTTGTTTGCCCATCATGATCTGTTCTGCGGCATTGCCGATGCAATGCAACGAGGTCGAACAGGCCGAAGTGATCGAGTAATTGATGCCCTTGATCTTGAAGGCGGTCGCAAGGTTGGCCGAAATGGTTGAGCACATGCATTTAGGAACTGCAAACGGACCGATTCGCTTGGTTGCCCCGTTTTTCAGAACGGTCTGATGCGCCGTCAGCATGGCGCTGGTCGACGGTCCGCCCGATCCGGCGACAAGGCCGGTACGTGGGTTGGCAACCTGGTCTTCGGTCAATCCTGAATCGGCAATCGCCTGGCTCATCGCGATATGCGCATAGGCCGCTCCAGGACCCATAAAGCGCAGGGTGCGCTTGTCCACATGTTCGCTAACGTCGATTTTGAGCGACCCGGCGATCTGGCTACGAAAGCCATGTTCGACCATCTGGTCATTGGCCACGATGCCGGACTTGCCGGCCTTGAGTGAGGTCAGAACCTCTTCGGCATTGTTCCCGATGGAAGAGACAACTCCCAAGCCGGTGACAACTACTCGACGCATGTGCGTGCTCCTTATTTGGGGCCGGTCAGGCTCAGGCTTCGGACAGAACTACTTTCATGTCCTTGACATCGTAAATCATCTCACCGTCGGCTTCGACGATACCATCTGCGACACCCATAGTCAGGCGGCGGGTCTGGATCGCTTTCTTGAAGTCGATTTTATAGGTCAGCATCTTGCGGTCCGGGCGTACCATACCTGTCAGCTTGACCTCGCCCACTCCAACGGCCATGCCGCGCCCTTGCCAGCCGCGCCAGCCCAGGTTGAATCCGGTCAGCTGCCACAAACCGTCCAGGCCCAAGCAGCCGGGCATGATCGGGTTGCCGGGGAAATGGCAATCAAAGAACCAAAGGTCGGGCGTAATGTCGAATTCAGCAAGAATATGACCTTTGCCATGGGCGCCACCATTGGCCGAAATCTCGGTGATCCGATCCATCATCAACATCGGCGGGGCGGGCAACTGTGCGTTCCCGGGGCCGAATAGTTCGCCGCGGGCGCATTTCAGCAGATCGTCCTTGTCAAAGCTGCTTGGGAATTGGGCCATTCTGCGCCTCTCCTGCCAGGGGTCTTTCCATCTAATTTGGTCTCGTCTAGCACCCGTATGCAAGGTCCTGCAAGAGCAGTGGCCTACATCATGTTGTGTTTACATTATTCTCTGCGAATGAAATTCATTTGAAATTACCTGACTACAGCACTTATATATACCACAGCAACAAATTGGTATTGGACTGATGACAGCAGATTGCCAGAGCATAGCCACAGGTTGGTTGGTTCACGCCGGATTGCGTCCGACGCGTCAGCGCGTAGCATTGGCAGAGCTGCTGGTCGGTGATGGCCGCCATCGCCACGTCACCGCCGAAAGCCTGTTTGAATCGGCCAAACAGAACGGAGATGCTGTTTCTCTGGCGACGGTTTACAACACGTTGCGCGCCTTTTGCGATGCCGGGGTTCTGCAAGAAATTACCGTTGACGGATCGAAAAGCTATTTCGACACCAACACGCATGATCATCCGCATTTCTATTGGGAAGATGAGGGCCGGCTCAGCGATGCTCCGTCCGAACAGCTGGTCATCCAGCGACTGCCCGACGCGCCTGAAGGGGTTGAGATCGCGTCAGTCGACGTTGTGATCCGTCTGCGTAAAAAGTAAACTTACGTCATCAGTCCGGTCAGGATGTGCTGTGCCTTTTCGCTATGCGGATCCATAGGGCCTGTTCCATGCCGTGCCACAACAACGGGTTCTGCTGCGATTTCATCTGACACAGGTATGCTGACCAACGGCATCCCGTCATAGCTGGTCTTGGCAGGAATGTTGGCATAGCTGATGGCAACGCCTTCTCCATGCGCCGCGAGGCTGCGTTGGATCTCGGGCGACGCGGCCCGATGTGCGACATTGGGGTTCTGCCCAAGTTGACGGAAGAGACTCAGGAAATGCTGCGCAGATAGTCCCTCGTTCGATAGTATCAGGGGGTAGGCCATTACATCCTGCAATGATACCTGCGCCCGATTGGCCAAGGGGTGGCCTTTTGTCATAACCGCGATTGGTCGATTGGTGAACAAGGTGGTCGTGGAAAAGGCCGCATCCAGTGTCAGGCCATAAGTCAAGGCAAGGTCGATCTCACCATTGACGAGGCCGGAAATCAGGCCCTGAAATTCGTCTACGCGATATGTGATATCAACTTCGGGCATGTTCTGTCGCAGGCTATGCAAAGCCTTTGCCAGCAGGAAAGGCGCGAGGTCGTCGAAACAGCCCAGACGCAGGCGCGTGGTTGCGGTCCCGTCTGTTCCAGAATTTTCCAAACGTGCGGCACGTGTCAGCAGGGCCTCGGCGTTTTCAATAAAGCTACGTCCCTGCGGTGTCAGCGCCATAGCCGCTCCGCGCTTTCGGATAAACAGCGGATAGCCCAACTGGTCTTCGACCCGGGTTAGCGCATTCGACAGGGCTGGCTGCGAAACATTTAGATGCAACGCTGCAGCAGACAGGCTGCCATGCCGTCCGATGGCGCAGACATATTCATATTGGCGTAGGGTAACGTATAACATAAAGTTAACTATACATTTCAAAGATATTATTTGAATAGATGAAAATTTCATGAGCAAATTCAGGTTAAATTCGAACGGAGGCGCAGATGGCACACCCCCTGGTTACGCAAGAGATGATTGACACATACCAACAGGACGGCGTGGTTCTGATCAAAGGTTTGTTCGCCGACTACGTGGATACGCTGCGTGACGGCATCGCGGCCAATATGGCTGAACCCGGACCATATGCGTCGGACAACCAAAAACAGGGCGAAACCGGTCTGTTCTTTGATGATTACTGCAACTGGTCGCGTATCGAACAGTTCCAGAACGTGATCCACAATTCACCGGCAGCCGAGGTCGCAGCGGATCTGATGCAGTCGCAAACCGTACAAATGTTCCATGACCATGTTCTGGTGAAAGAACCAGGCACGTCGATGGCAACGCCGTGGCACCAGGATGGGCCATACTATTTCGTCGAGGGCCGTCAGACGATCAGTTTCTGGTCGCCATTGGACCCGGTGACACAGGCCACCCTTCGTTGTGTGGCAGGTTCACATAGATGGGAGAAAGAGGTTCTGCCCACGCGTTGGGTCTCGGAAGAAGGGTTTTTCGCGGATGAAGGCCAGTACATCCCCATTCCCGACCCCGATGCCGAAGGTATGAGGGTGGTTGAATTCGAAATGGAACCCGGTGACGCGGTTGCCTTCAACTACCGTACGCTGCATGGCGCGCGTGGAAACCAGTCTGACAGCCGCCGCCGTGCTTTTTCCTTGCGGTTGGTTGGGGAGGATGCGCGATATGTGGAACGTCCGGGGCGCACTTCGCCTCCGTTTCCGGGCCACGACATGCAGCCCGGGCAGCGTTTGCGGGAAGATTGGTTCCCGGTTCTGCTGCGACGCTGAACTGCCTAGAACCACTGCCCCGATTCGATGAGCCCCAGTTCCAGCAGCTGCTGGGATGACCACTGGAACCGAGCTGAGTTGCGCCAGCGGAAGCTGGGGATGTCGAAGGTCGACCCCGCGTTGCTTTTGAGCGCCTTGGCTGCGCGGAAGGAACAGATCGCCGCCGTCAGATTGTGGTGCCATGGGCAGGAATAGGTGTTGTACTCGGGCTCATTGAACGTGTGGTCAGGCAGTAACAACAGATCATTTCGCGATTTGAACAGCCCGATTCTGTCGATACGGCGGCGTTCATAGGGGATGTGATCTTCGAACCGCCAGCGCAAACCGCCGGATATGTCCAGCTGTCTTTCCAGCGGGTGTCCTTCGGCATTGTGTCGGGCATGTGCGTAATACCCGGTGCTGTCCAGCATGGCTTGGTCTGGGGCAACCCCATTTGGAAACGCGCCCAAGTCATCAGCATACAGGTCGATCACATGGGTTAGCATGGCGTTCCGGCGTTCTTCGGTGTGGAAAGCCAGCAACTCTCCGATCGTGCGCGTTTCACAGAAAGAAAAGAACAGGTATTCGGCATTATAGCAGTAGTACATCCAAAGATCCGGGGCGGCCCGAATGACCTGATTAACCGTGTCAAAGACAACGGTTCTGGGTGCACATGTCAGCGTCACCCTGTGGATGCGCTCGGTCAGTTTGGGATCCAGCGCAAAGGCCTCGGGCATAAACACGATCAGTGATTTGAAGCCAAGGTTCAGATGGTGCCGGATGGTGCCGTCGATCTCGACATCGTCTTCGGCGAAGATCATCGCAACCGGACCTTTGGCCAACGCGGCCTTGCCGGATTGAAGGAAAGAAGTGAGACTGTCGTACTGCATTGCCTGTCCGGCCCCGTCCAACTGGAGTTTTCGGCCAAAATCGGGTAATCGCGCTGGCATTGCAAGCGGCGTTCGTTGGGTATAGATGACGCCGATCCCGCGAACGCAAAGGCCCAACCCCATGTCAGAACCCAAAAAGCTGTACATCAAGACCTATGGTTGCCAGATGAACGTCTATGACAGCGAGCGTATGGCCGAGACCCTGGGGGGGCAGGGCTATGTCGAAACCCAGAGCCCGGATGACGCGGATATGATTCTGCTGAACACCTGTCACATCCGGGAAAAAGCAGCCGAAAAGGTCTATTCCGAGCTGGGGCGTTTCAAAGGGTTGAAAGCCGAAAAACCCGATCTCAAGATCGGGGTCGCGGGCTGCGTCGCGCAGGCCGAGGGCGAAGAAATCATGCGCCGTCAGCCCCTGGTCGATCTGGTGGTTGGCCCGCAAAGCTATCACCGTCTGCCTGAGATGGAAGCCAAGACGCGCGAAGGCGCCAAGGCGCTGGACACGGATTTCCCCGAAGAGGACAAGTTCGAAAAGCTCAAGAATCGTCCCAAGGCCAAGCGTGGCCCCACCGCTTTTCTGACGGTTCAGGAAGGCTGCGATAAATTCTGCGCCTTCTGCGTGGTGCCCTATACCCGAGGCGCCGAAGTCAGCCGTCCGGTGGACCGTATCGTCCGCGAGGCACAGGATCTGGTCGAACGTGGCGTGCGCGAGATCACTCTGCTGGGTCAGAACGTCAACGCCTATCACGGTGCTGGACCGAACGGCGACATGTCGCTGGCGGGACTGATCTGGGAGTTGAACAAGGTCGACGGGCTAGAGCGCATCCGCTTTACCACGTCGCACCCGAATGACATGGCCGACGACCTGATCGAGGCGCACGGCACCTGCGAAAAACTGATGCCCTATCTTCATTTACCGGTCCAGTCGGGTTCGGATCGCATTCTGAAGCGAATGAACCGCAGTCACACAGCCGAAAGCTATTTGCGTCTGATCGAGCGTATCCGCGCTGCGCGTCCGGATATTGTCATGTCTGGTGATTTCATCGTTGGGTTCCCTGAAGAAACCGACCAAGATTTTCAGGCCACCATGGATTTGGTCGAGCAGGTCAAATACGGCTATGCCTATTCGTTCAAGTATTCGACGCGCCCGGGAACGCCCGCAGCCGAGCGGTCTCAGGTTGATCCTGGGGTGGCGGATGACCGCCTACAGCGGCTGCAGGGATTGATCACGCGTCATCAGCGCGAAATTCAGGATGCCATGGTTGGACGCAAAGTCCGCGTTCTGTTCGAAAAAACCGGCCGGTTGCCGGGACAGATAGTGGGAAAATCTGAATATCTTCATTCGGTTCACGTCTCTGACGCGGATGTGGAGATTGGTGCGTTGCGGGACGTTTTGATCACCGGATCAGGTGCGAATTCTCTGGCGGGGCAGTTGCTCTGACCCGTCCTTTATCTGTGATGCGGATACCATCGCTGGTATTTGTTTCCAAGATTTACCCTTGATTTATCACTTGGAATTATGTTCCGAGAAAAGTCAGGTTTTTTCGGGGCCTAGGCTAACGCCTCCTGAAACGGCATATCAGTGCTGATCCTGGTGTCGGATCGGGATGACGGAGGGTGCGAGTGAAACTTTTGAGATTTAGTGCAGGGCCTAATATCAGGGTTGCTCTTCCCGCAATGGCCGCGTTGTTTCTGGTACTCAATTCCGCTGCTGCAGGGAATCTGGATCCGGATTTATCTGAACCGCCGGTAATATCGTCAGCACGGTATGGCAGCGATGTCAGCGCCTTCTATCTGGGTTTGACAGCCGGCTATTCGACCAGCGGCTCGGACCGCTTTGGCCTGACGACGCCTACAGATACGTTCGCTGTCGGCGAATTGGACCTCACCGGCAGTTACGGTGGTATTCGGGGCGGTTGGCGCGGTCTTCTGCCCGCAAAAGGCGGGCGTGACTACGTCTATGGGGTCGAGTTGGGCTATGATTTCGGATCTCTGGACGATGAAGTGTCGACGCAGATCGGAACCTCGGTCGTCAATGGCGGTTCAGAGATTTCGGATGTCATCTCAATTCGCTTTCGGAACGGTCTGACAAACCCAAGTGGCAGAGTGTTATACTTTATTTCCGTTGGTTACGTGCATGGCGATATAACCACGACCAGTTCGATTACATCCGGGGCAACAACCCAGTCCTTTCAGGATAAAGACAGTCGAAAAGGGTTCTCGGCCAGCATTGGCGCCGAGCACAAATTGAATGAGAACTGGTCGATCACTGGGGAATATGAATACGTCCGGTTCGATTCTGAAACCGTCGAATTTGACAACGGGTTTACGACCAAATCGACGCCCCGTTACCGTGGTTTGCGGTTTGGCCTGAACTATCAGTTCTAGGTTTGCCTGTTTAGAACGTTCGCGTTGCCTCCAACTTGATCGGCGGTTTTACCATTCTGTACGGAAAATTTGAATCTCTGGCTTGCGCCCACCAAGAAATGTTGTCTACGCTTGGGGTGAAACGCCCAGACAGGAGAGCGGATTGGCCATTGGCGCCCTGAACCCACCGCAAAATGAAACGCCCCAGCGGGAAGCGTTTGTTGAATTTCCAGACAATCGGTTATTGATAGATCTTTGCGGCGAATATGACCGCAACCTGACCGAAATCGAACAGAAGCTGACCGTACAGATTGTGCGCCGTGGCAACCAACTGGTTGTCATGGGTGACGACGAATCCCAAAAACAGGCGATCGAAGTTCTGCAAGCGCTGTATACCCGCCTGGAAGGTGGTCGTGACGTAGAAGCAGCGGATGTAGACCGCGAACTTCGCATGGGCGGGTCGGAAACAGGAACCGGCAGCCGGGATGGCGATCAGCTTGAGATGTTCAAGGGTGGTTCGGTTGAGATCAAAACCCGCAAAAAGCTGGTCGAGCCGCGTACTGACGCCCAGAAAGTCTATGTTCAGTCCTTGTTCAACAATGAGCTGGCCTTTGGCATAGGTCCGGCGGGCACGGGGAAGACCTATCTGGCCGTGGCCGTTGGCGTATCGATGTTTATCGGCGGGCATGTCGACCGCATCATCCTTAGTCGTCCCGCCGTCGAAGCGGGCGAAAAGCTGGGATATCTACCTGGCGACATGAAGGACAAGGTCGATCCCTATATGCAGCCGCTCTATGATGCGCTGAATGATTTTTTGCCCGGGAAACAACTGGCCAAACTGATCGAGGAAAAGCGCATCGAGATTGCACCTCTGGCGTTCATGCGTGGCCGTACGCTCGCGAACGCCTTCGTTGTGCTGGATGAGGCGCAGAACGCCACGACCATGCAGATGAAAATGTTCCTGACCCGTTTGGGCGAAGGCAGCCGCATGGTCATAACAGGCGACCGGTCACAGGTTGACCTGCCGCGCGGGGTTCAGTCGGGATTGGCGGATGCAGAACGGCTGTTGAGCACGATACCAAATATCAGCTTCAACTATTTCACCTCCAAGGATGTTGTCCGGCACCCACTTGTCGCCGCGATCATCGAAGCGTATGAGGCCGATACGGGCCGTGAAACGGGTTGATCTTCTGGGTCCCGGTATCGGGATTTTGGACATGGTGGCATGAACCTGGAACTATCGGTTGAAGACACGCGCTGGGACGGGCTCGAGTTTTTGGCAGAGCGCGCCACAAGGGCGGTTTTGGATCATTTCGATCTTGATGCGGACCTGTGTGAGGTTAGCCTGCTGGGATGCGACGATGCACGGATCGCCCAGTTGAACACGGAATTCCGCGAAAAGGCGTCACCGACCAATGTGCTTAGCTGGCCAGCCGAAGATTTGGCTGCGGACTCCGCCGGGCAGACTCCGATACTCCCTGAACCCGATTTCTCAGGGGAAATTGCTCTGGGCGATATCGCGATTTCTTATGATACTTGTGCCCGCGAGGCGGCGGAGGCAGGGAAAAACATGGATGATCATGTCACACATCTGATCGTTCACGGCCTGTTGCATTTGCTGGGTTATGATCACATTCGTGATCTCGACGCCACGCTGATGGAGGGTGTTGAGGTGGAGATACTTGGCAAACTGGGTATTGATGACCCATATAATGCTTAGAGCGAGCCTTTCGGCTTATCATTTGGAATGGGAAAATGGGCGAAACAGACGGCAGTTCTATGGCGGCGCAGGGCGCGCAACCGAAGGACGGCAACGAAAATGTCACTGAGAGACCAGGACTTTTCTCTCGAATAGTGGATGCGTTCTCAACGCAGAGTGAAGACTCGGCTTCTGAGGTCAATGGGCAAGAGGTCGATCCGGCTCAACCTCGCGGCATGATTAATCTGCGCCGGATGCGGGTCGAGGATGTGGCGATTCCCACGGTCGAGATCGTGTCAGTACCGTCGACGATATCCAAAGATGAGCTGGCCCAGGTTTTCCGGGAAAGCGGTCTGTCCAGGATACCTGTTTATGAAGGAACGCTGGATACGCCTTTGGGCTTTATCCACCTGAAAGATTTCGCGTTGACGCACGGGTTCAACGGCGGCTCGACTGAGTTTGATCTGGTGTCGATGTTGCGGACATTGCTGTTCGTGCCGCCGTCGATGCCGATCGGTGTGCTGATGACCAAAATGCAAACCGAGCGCCGCCACATGGCATTGGTGATCGACGAATATGGTGGTGTCGACGGGTTGCTGACGATCGAAGACCTGATCGAACAGGTTGTTGGTGAGATCGCGGACGAACATGATGCGGATGAAAGCCAACTTTGGGTTCAGGAAAAACCTGGATGTTATGTGGTGCAGGCGCGGATTCCCCTTGAAGATTTCGAAGCCGAGATCGGGCGTTCCTTGACCAGCCACGAGGATGTCGATGAGGAAGAGATCGACACGCTTGGCGGGTTGGTCTTCATGTTGTCCGGACGGGTTCCGGCACGAGGAGAGGTTGTTCTGCATCCGGAAGGGCCTGAATTTGAGGTGATTGATGCGGATCCGCGGCGCATCAAACGGCTGCGTGTCATGCTGCCGGATATCGTTGCATGAGCCTGATACGGGCTTGGCCCATTTGGCTTAGATTTGTCCTTTCTGGTTTGTTGGGAGGACTGGCTGCATTTGGTCTGGCTCCCTTTGGGTATTGGGTGGCTTCTGTATTGGCGTTGGTGTTGGTCGCACCGATATTTCAGAGCACCGAGACACGTGCGCGTGCGGCGTGGATCGGTTGGGCGTTTGGGACCGGGTATTTCGCCCATGCACTCAGCTGGATTGTCGAGCCGTTTCTGGTGGACGCCGATCGTCACGCTTGGATGGCTCCGTTTGCTTTGGTCTTCATGGCTGGTGGTTTGGCGCTGTTCTGGGCGCTGGCATTCTGGGTTGCACGCAGGCCCGGCGCGCGCGGGGTTTCACAGGCGTTGTTTCTCGCCTTGGCAATCTCGTTGGCGGAATGTGCCCGCGGTTATGTTCTGACCGGGTTCCCCTGGGCCGGGCTGGCGCAGGTCTGGGTCGAGACCCCTGTTGCGCAGCTACTGTCACTTTTTGGGCCTTACGGGCTTGGGGCGCTGACCTTGGTGGCGACACTGCCACTAGGGGCGGCTTTGGCGCTGCGTTCCGGAGTATTCGTACCCTTGGGCATCAGTGTGGCATCGGTCGCATTGGCTTTGGGCTATGCGGGGACGCGGCCCGCTGTGGTCGAAACGGGACATATCGTTCGCTTGGTTCAGCCCAATGCGTTGCAACATCAGAAATGGGATCCAGAGTTTGCACCTCTTTTCTTCGCACGTCAGATCGAGTTTACTGCCGCCGAACCACAGCCAGACCTGATCGTTTGGCCTGAAACCTCGGTTCCCGCCTGGCTGGGCAGCGCGCAGCCGTATTTGGATGCCATCGCCGAGGCGGCGCAAGGCACGCCGGTTGTTCTGGGAATTCAACGAGGCGACGGGCCGCGTATCTACAACTCGATGATCTACCTTGATGTGGATGGGGCTCAGCAGGGGCTGTACGACAAACATCATCTGGCGCCTTTTGGCGAATATGTTCCGTTTGGCGACGTGATGGCGCGGTTCGGGATCTATGGCATGGCTGCAACCACCGGACATGGGTTCAGCGCCGGGTCGGGGGCGGCGCTGCTGGATGCAGGCCCATTGGGTAAAGCGCTGCCGTTGATCTGCTACGAAGCTGTGTTCACCCAGGATGTCCTATCCGCGCCGGGGCGCGCTGATTTCCTTCTGCAAATCACCAATGATGCGTGGTTCGGAACGCGCTCGGGACCGTATCAGCACCTGGCTCAGGCACAGATGCGCGCCATCGAGCAGGGGCTGCCCATGATGCGTTCGGCCAATACCGGCGTCTCCGCCATGATTGACCCGCTTGGCCGGATCACCGAGGCCCTGCCGCTTGGGCAGGCGGGCTATATTGATGCCGGACTTCCGGCGCCTCATTCTCCGACGGCTTATTCCCGAATGGGGGATAATCCTGTCTTTGCCGTGTTATTGGTGCTGTTTAGCCTGTTATGGTACCGGCTGCGGCGGCGAAACCTATGATTTCGCATTGACCCTCAGTTTCGGGGGGCTTATCCCCTCTTGTGCCCATCACAACGGCTTCCTGGCGTGACGGGGTAATCTTAATGGAGCACTTGTATGTCCCGACAGAACTATACCTTTACTTCGGAATCCGTTTCCGAAGGGCATCCGGATAAGGTTTGTGACCGTATTTCCGATGCTGTACTTGACGCATTTCTGAACGAAGAACCCGAGGCACGCGTTGCGTGCGAGACCTTTGCGACAACGGATCGCGTGGTGATCGGCGGCGAAGTGGGGCTGTCTGATCAGGACAAGCTGCATGACTATATGGGCCGCATCGACGAGATCGCCCGCGCCTGTATCAAGGATATCGGCTATGAGCAGGATAAGTTCCACCACGAGACGGTAGAAGTTACGAACCTGCTGCATGAGCAATCTGCACATATTGCGCAGGGCGTAGATGCGTCGGGTGACAAGGACGAAGGTGCTGGCGATCAGGGCATCATGTTCGGCTATGCCACCACCGAGACACCCGCGCTTATGCCTGCGCCGATCCAGTATTCCCATGCAATCCTGCGCCGTCTGGCCGAGGTGCGCAAGAACGGGACCGAGCCTGCGCTGGGCCCGGATGCGAAATCGCAGCTGTCAGTGATCTACCAGGATAGCAAGCCGGTTGGCGTCAGCTCGATCGTTCTGTCAACCCAGCATCTGGATGAGACGCTGAGCTCGGCCGATATTCGCGCCATTGTTGAGCCGTATATCACCGAAACCTTGCCCGAGGGTTGGCTGACCGATCAGACCGATTGGCACGTGAACCCCACCGGCAAGTTCGTCATTGGCGGTCCGGATGGCGATGCGGGTCTGACCGGTCGTAAGATCATCGTGGACACTTATGGTGGTGCAGCGCCTCATGGTGGCGGAGCGTTTTCGGGCAAAGACCCGACCAAGGTAGACCGTTCGGCGGCTTATGCCGCGCGTTATCTGGCTAAGAATGTCGTGGCCGCAGGAATGGCCGAGCGTTGCACGATCCAGCTGAGCTATGCCATTGGCGTTTCCCGGCCTCTGTCGATCTATGCGGACACGCATGGCACGGGGCAGATCGCGGATGATCGGATTGAAAAAGCCGTCAGCCAGGTGATGGACCTGACCCCACGTGGCATCCGTCAGCATCTGGAGCTGAACAAGCCGATCTATCAGCGCACAGCAGCCTATGGCCATTTTGGTCGCCAGCCGGAAGCGGATGGGGGTTTCAGCTGGGAGCGCACAGATCTAGCAGACGCGTTGAAAGCGGCGGTTTGATCTGACTGGTATTAATAGGTGCGCCCTTGCGGGCGCGCCTATTTCTTGGGAAATGTATGAGAGGCGGCGGCTATTCTGCTCTGCCGCCGCCCCTTGCCTCTGAGCCGTCCCCGCAGTATGGGCACCGCCATGAGCACCCAGACACCCCAACGCCCCCGCAGAAACTTTTATGGCCGGTTCAAAGGCAAGACCCTGAAGCAAAGCCAAAAGACGTATCTGAGCGAAGACCTCGATGCGCTGTCTCCGGGTGCTGTGGACTGGGAGAGCAATCCTGAACGCAATCCGCTGGATCTGAAGGAACTGTTCGGTGGCAAGGATGTCTGGCTTGAGATCGGCTTTGGCGGCGGCGAGCATCTGGTGCATCAGGCGGCCAGCAATCCGGATATCGGCATCATTGGGGCTGAACCCTATATCAACGGTGTTGCCATGTTGTTGGGCAAGATTCGCAAGGCTGGGGTCGAGAATCTGGCGGTGCATCCCGGCGATGCGCGCGATCTTTTTGATGTCTTGCCCGAAGCCAGCATATCACGCGCCTTTCTTCTGTACCCCGATCCCTGGCCCAAAACCCGGCATCACCGCCGTCGGTTCGTGACCCCAGAGCATCTGGAGCCGTTGGCGCGGTCGTTGAAACCGGGCGCGATCTTTCGCGTTGCAACAGATATTCCCGACTATGTCCGCCAAACGTTGGAAGAGGTGCCGGGCGCTGGTTTCGAATGGTTGGCGGAACGCCCCACCGATTGGCGTGAGCCTTGGGAAGACTGGATTTCCACGCGCTATGAGCAGAAGGCCCTGCGCGAAGGGCGGACACCGCATTACCTGACCTTCCGCCGCAACGACTGATTGCGGCTGGACCAAGCGCCTCCAATTCGCTAATCGGCTTGGGAACTGATAGCGAAAACAGGAGCCCCCATGTCCGGACACGGCACGCCCATCCCGATGACCTCGCACCCTTGCGGTCCGCTGACCGGAACGGCCGAGGTGCCTGGTGACAAGTCGATCTCGCACCGATCGCTGATCCTGGGCGCGATGGCCGTGGGTGAAACCCGGATCACCGGTCTGTTGGAGGGTGAGGACGTTCTGGACACCGCAAAGGCGATGCGTGCATTTGGGGCTGAGGTGACGGATCACGGGGGTGGCGAATGGTCAGTCCATGGTGTGGGCGTCGGTGGCTTTGCCGAACCCGATCAGGTCATTGACTGCGGCAACTCGGGCACCGGCGTTCGGTTGATCATGGGCGCGATGGCGACCTCTGCTATCTCCGCGACATTCACGGGGGATGCCAGCCTCAACAAACGCCCTATGGCGCGGGTAACCGATCCTCTGGCGTTGTTTGGTGCGCAATCTGTAGGACGCACCGAGGGGCGCCTACCTATGACGATTGTGGGTGCAGCAGACCCTGTCCCAGTAAAGTACGAGGTTCCTGTTCCCTCTGCACAGGTGAAATCTGCCGTTTTGTTGGCAGGTCTGAACGCACCGGGCAAGACCGTGGTGATTGAGGCCGAAGCGACCCGCGACCATTCCGAGCGGATGCTGGCTGGGTTTGGTGCCGAAATCACAGTCGAGGATACCGATGAGGGGCGCGTTATCACCCTGACCGGGCGGCCCGAATTGAAGCCGCAGGTGATCGCGGTCCCCCGTGATCCCTCCAGCGCGGCCTTCCCGGTCTGTGCGGCGCTGATCACCCCCGGGTCTGATGTTCTGGTTCCGGGCATCGGCCTGAACCCGACACGCGCGGGTCTGTTTACCACTCTGCGTGAGATGGGTGCTGACCTGACCTATGAGAATGAACGTGAAGAGGGCGGCGAACCGGTTGCCGATCTGCGCGCGCGCTATTCGCCCGATATGAAGGGAATCTCGGTTCCTCCGGAACGGGCGGCGTCGATGATTGACGAATATCCTGTTCTGTCTGTGGTCGCGGCAAATGCCACGGGCACCACGATGATGGGCGGCGTGAAAGAGCTGCGCGTCAAGGAAAGCGACCGCATTGATGCGATGGCCCGAGGGCTGCGCGCCAATGGTATCACCGTCGATGAGGGCGATGATTGGTGGTCGGTGGACGGTCTGGGAATTGGCAATATTCCTGGCGGCGGCACCTGTGAGAGCTTTCTGGATCACCGGATCGCGATGTCCTTTATGGTTATGGGTATGGGGGCGAAAAATCCGGTCGAGGTCGACGATGGCGGCCCGATCGCAACGTCTTTCCCGATCTTCGAACCGTTGATGGCTGGCCTTGGTGCGCGGCTGCAGCGAAACAACCGGTAAATGCGATGGCAGTTGCCAGTTTCACCATAGCAATCGATGGCCCGGCAGCAGCGGGGAAGGGCACAATTTCCAATGCCGTTGCCGCCCATTTCGGGTTTGCGCATCTCGATACCGGCCTGCTTTACCGTGCGGTTGGCCGCAGAACGCTGGAAGGTGCCGACCCGGTTAGTGCCGCGCAAACGCTGACAGCCGAGGACCTGGATCAGGGTGATCTGCGCACGGCTGAAATCGCGCAAGCGGCCTCAAAAGTTGCAGTTATCCCCGAGGTGCGGGCTGCATTGGTCGATTTTCAGCGCGCCTTTGCGCGCCGCGCGGGCGGTGCGGTGTTGGACGGTCGTGATATCGGAACCGTTATTTGCCCGCGGGCCGAGGTGAAACTGTTTGTCACCGCCAGCGCCGAAGTGCGCGCTGAGAGACGGTTTCTGGAACTGGACGCCAACGGCCATGAGGTTACACGCGCACAGGTGTTGACCGATGTGCGTGAGCGGGACGCTCGGGATGCCGAACGCAGCACGGCACCTATGAAGCCAGCTGGGGATGCGGTCATACTGGATACCTCGGACCTGAGCATTGACGCGGCTCTTGCCCGCGCGATTGAGGTCATCGAACCAGTTCTGCCCTAGGGCCGTTTGCCAGAGCAAACACAACTTTGTTCACTAAGCTTTGTTTGGCCAGCGCCCGAGGCGTCGATTACCTTGGTATCGACATCTGCCGGAGGTGATTGATGTTCCGCCTGATTTTGATTTTTACCTTTCTCGCCAGTGCGCTTTCAGCGCAAGAGGCAGAACCGCCAATGACCTACGAGCGTTTGGGCAAGATATTGTTTGCGCTTGACCCCGAGACAGAGCCTCTTGGGCCGGGCTTTCAGCTTACCATCGCGGAGGTTCCCGTTCTGGTGATTACCGACGTCAATGCGGACCGGATGCGGGCCATGGTGTCGATCCAAAGTGTCGAAGATCTGAGTGCTCAGGACATGCAACGGATGATGCAGGCGAATTTCGACAGTACCCTGGATGCGCGATATGCGATTGCCAATGGCACCTTGTGGGCTGCGTTCATCCACCCCTTGTCGCGGCTGGAAAGGGATCAGTTGATCTCGGGGCTGGCCCAGACGGTGAACATCGCCAACACCTACGGCACCTTGTATTCCAGCGGAGTTGCGGAATTTGGCGGCGGCGATAGCAATGATCTTCAGCGCGCTCTGATCGAAGAGCTTCTGAAAAAAGGCGAGGATATCTGACGCAGGGCCGGTACTTGCGCATTTCCTTTCTCGCAGCATCCACCATCCTAAAGAAAGTCGCGCAGTGGCGAGCGGCCTGTGTTGCCGGGTCTGATGACCCGACATGTATGCAGGTTCGGCCGTCATAGTGCCTAGCTGGATGCAGGAAAGCTGTTATAGTTTCCCTCAGGCAAAAAGGGAAAGCTGCTTTACAAGCCCCAAAATCAAAAAGGGCAGGCGGCTAAAAAACCCCAAAACCAACAGGGACAGAAAATATGAATAATCGTTTGCGAAAGATCACCATTGTGGGTGGCGGCACGGCAGGTTGGATGACCGCGCTGATCCTGGAAATGGTGTTTTCACGCACGTCAGCACCCAAGGATCGCCCGCGTATCTGCCTGATCGAAAGCCCCAATATCTCGACTGTGGGCGTCGGCGAGGCCACCGTTCCACGGATGCCGGTCACGCTGCGCCAGGCCGGCATTTCAGAGCGGGATTTCTTCCGTGAGACCAACGCCTCGTTCAAGCTGGGCGTGAAGTTTTGTAATTGGAACAAGGACGCCAAAGGCAATCGCATTGATTACGTGAACCCTTTTGCGCATGGCCAGTTGTTAGAGGGGTTAGAGCCCGCAGAATACTTCCTGCGCTTTGGCAATGGCGATAGGGATTTCACGCAGTCCATCTCGCCCCATGATGATCTGGCGCGCCTGTGCAAAGGTGGGCGGCCACTGGGTCAGCCAGAGTTTGAGCAGCGGTTCGGCTATGCCTATCATCTGGATGCTGTGAAGTTTGCAGGCATGTTGACCAGGGTTTGCACCAAGCGCGGCGTTGAGCATATCCAGGACGAGGTGAAATCGGTCGAGCTGGATGAGCAGGGCAATGTCAGCCATCTGATGCTGGAAAAGAAAGGCCGCCATGACATTGAGATGGTCGTGGATTGCACCGGGTTTCGCGGCTTGATTATCAACAAGGCGCTGGGCGAGCCTTTCATGGATTATTCTGACTATCTGCCCAACGACCGCGCCATGGCGTTGCAGATCGAGCACCCGGATCCAGAAAAAATTGAAAGCGTCACACGGTCCACCGCACTTGGTGCAGGGTGGACCTGGCGGGTGCCACTCTTTAACCGTGTGGGCACGGGCTATGTCTACTCATCTGCGCATCGCACGGATGAACAGGCGGCGGATGAATACCTCGAATGGCTGGGCGACAGCGGCAAAGGTGCGACGCCGCGCGTGATCCCGATGCGTATCGGACGAGTGCGCAATGCCTGGGTCAAGAATTGCGTGGCGATCGGACTGGCCGGAGGGTTCATCGAACCGCTGGAAAGTACAGCGATCCACATGATTGATCATGCGGTGCGCTGGTTCGCCGAGCATCTGCCTACGCGGGACATCGAACCGTCGCTGCGGGCGAGATATAACAAGCAAATGGACAAGCTCTATGACGAGGTTCTGGATTTCATTTGTCTGCACTACCGCTTGGGCAACCGCACGGATGATCAATATTGGATCGACGCGCGGACCGAAATGAAGATACCGGATCGGCTGGCCGAGAACCTTGAACTGTGGCAGCACCGCCTGCCTTTGGAACGAGATATCGAGTTTGCAACGCTTTTCGATTTCCGCGTCTATCAAACGGTTCTTTTGGGTAAGCAGGTCTATGATACGGGCTATGGCGCCGGCATCCGCGATCGCTTGCGGCCGTTGAAGAAACCGATCTGGTTCCAGTGGTGGAAAGGCGCGAAAGTGGATCTTGCGCAGATACTCAGATCAATGCCTGATCACAAAACCCTGCTGCGCGATATCCGGGGCGAGCTAGAGCGCCCAGCCTTTGGAAAGGCCGCAGCAGCGAAGCCAACCGTCGCGATGCCGGGCGCGGCCCCGGCACCATTGGCGGTCCAGAACATGCCGAATTTTGCCGAAATCCAAAGCGGCTCAAAAGATCTGCAACTGTTTTAGGCGCTCAGTCCTTTCGGAGCTGAAGAAGAATGCAAATCGACCCGACCTCAGCCATGCAAGGCTGGGGTTTGCGTGTTATTTTGTGATATGCACGGTAAAACTTGCAGCGCTAGTGCGAACCCGTTATAGAGCGCGCGTCGACAAGGCGATTTGAGCCATAAAACAATGAGACGAGCAGGGTCGGACCAACCGGCCCTCTTTGTTTTGCGGTATATGTCAGGTCGTCTGACCAATCCACTAAGACCGGCGGAGACAACCGCTCGGCCAGCAAAAACGTTATGTAAAGGAAAACACTGCCAGATGGCTGATACAACCATGGAGGAATTCGAAGCCCTCCTTAATGAAAGCTTCGAAATGGACACGCCCGAAGAGGGTTCTGTTGTCAAAGGTAAGGTTCTGGCGATCGAAGCCGGCCAAGCCATCATCGACGTCGGCTACAAAATGGAAGGCCGCGTTGATCTGAAAGAATTCGCAAATCCTGGCGAAGCCCCTGAAATCACTGTTGGCGACGAGGTTGAAGTTTACCTGCGCGCCGCAGAAAACGCCCGTGGCGAAGCTGTCATCTCACGTGAGATGGCCCGCCGTGAAGAGGCATGGGACCGTCTGGAAAAAGCATATGCCGACGACCAGCGCGTCGAAGGTGCAATCTTTGGTCGTGTCAAAGGTGGCTTCACCGTCGATCTGGGTGGTGCAGTTGCGTTCCTGCCCGGCTCGCAGGTTGACGTGCGCCCCGTACGCGACGCTGGCCCTCTGATGGGTCTGAAGCAGCCGTTCCAGATTCTGAAAATGGACCGTCGCCGTGGCAACATCGTTGTTTCGCGCCGCGCAATCCTGGAAGAATCGCGTGCCGAACAGCGCGCCGAGGTTATCGGCAACCTGACCGAAGGTCAGACCGTAGAAGGCGTGGTCAAGAACATCACCGAATACGGTGCGTTTGTTGACCTGGGCGGCGTTGACGGCCTGCTGCACGTCACCGACATGGCATGGCGCCGTGTGAACCACCCGTCCGAGATCCTGACGATCGGCGAGACCATCAACGTTCAAGTCATCAAGATCAACAAAGAGACCCACCGCATCAGCCTGGGCATGAAGCAGCTGCAGGAAGATCCGTGGGATCTGGTTGCAGCCAAGTATCCGCTGAGCTCGGTTCATCAGGGTCGCGTCACCAACATCACCGACTACGGCGCGTTCGTCGAGCTGGAAGCCGGTGTCGAAGGTCTGGTGCACGTGTCCGAGATGTCCTGGACCAAGAAAAACGTCCACCCCGGCAAGATCGTTTCGACGAGCCAGGAAGTCGACGTCATGGTTCTGGAAATCGATGGCGCCAAGCGTCGCGTGTCTCTGGGCCTGAAGCAGACTCAGCGCAACCCGTGGGAAGTGTTTGCAGAAACACACCCCGAGGGCACCGAAGTCGAAGGCGAAGTCAAGAACATCACCGAATTCGGTCTGTTCATTGGCCTCGAAGGCGACATCGACGGCATGGTTCACCTCAGCGATCTGTCCTGGGACGAGCGTGGCGAGGATGCCATCCAGAACTACCACAAGAACGACGTGGTACAGGCCGTTGTGTCTGAAGTGGATGTCGAGAAAGAGCGTATCTCGCTGTCGATCAAAGCCCTGGGCGGTGACAAGTTCGCCGAAGCCGTGGGCGGCGTGAAGCGTGGCTCGATCATCACCGTTGAGGTCACCGCGATCGAAGATGGCGGCATCGAGGTAGAGTACGAAGGTATGAAGTCGTTCATCCGTCGTTCCGACCTGAGCCGTGACCGTGCCGAACAGCGCCCCGAGCGTTTCTCGGTCGGTAACAAGGTCGACGTCCGCGTCACCAATGTCGACAGCAAGACCCGTCGTCTGGGTCTGTCGATCAAGGCACGTGAGATCGCCGAAGAGAAAGAGGCCGTGGAACAGTACGGTTCTTCCGACTCGGGCGCATCACTGGGCGATATCCTGGGTGCAGCGCTGAAGTCGGGCGACTAAGTCCGAGCCTCTGCCAAGCCGAATTTGCGGCCCCGCGTGAAAGCGCGGGGCCGTTTTTGTTGCGAATCAACATGTTCGCATTTTCAGGCTAATTGGGGCTTAGGTTCATGCATTTGTCGGGCAAATTACATGAACTGGCAAAAATTCGCGTTACTTAACTGTAATTTTCAGCCTTTGCCCGCAGAGTTTACGTTCCCCCGAACCCAGTTTTTTCCTATACTGTTCAGAATAATAGGCATGGTTAACCGGTCGCCTGGGAGGGTAACGCACATGATCCGTTCAGAACTGATTCAGAAAATCGCCGACGAGAACCCGCATCTTTATCAGCGTGACGTCGAGCGAATCGTGAATACCGTGTTCGAAGAAGTAACGGATGCGATGGCGCGAGGGGATCGGGTTGAACTGAGAGGCTTCGGGGCGTTTTCAGTGAAACAGCGCGATGCCCGTGTGGGTCGTAACCCGCGCACCGGCGAAACTGTGCAGGTCGAAGAAAAATGTGTTCCGTTTTTCAAAACTGGCAAGTTGCTAAGGGACCGGTTGAACGGTAAAGCCTAGGCCATGATGCGCTACCTTCGATATGCTTTTCTCGCGGTCCTCGGGATCGTCTTGATTTCAGTCTCTCTGGCCAACCGCGAAGCGGTTGAGCTGACGCTTATTCCCTCGGCTATAGCCGATTTGCTTGGCTTCAATTTCAGCGCCTCGTTGCCGCTGTTCGTGGTGGTTCTGGGTGGCATCGTCGCTGGCCTGGTCATTGGCTTTCTTTGGGAATGGCTGCGCGAGCACAAGCACCGCCGCGATGCTACCGCCAGCAAAGGTGAAGTGCGCAAGCTTGAGCGTGAGGTCAAGAAGCTCAAGAAAGCGCAGAACGAAGGACAGGACGAAGTTCTCGCCCTGTTGGATGAGGCCAGCTGAGGCCCGGAATGTCGGATGTATCGGTTAAAATCTGCGGCCTGACTGCACCAGATCACGTGCGCGCAGCAGCTGATGCGGGTGCACGGTATCTTGGTTTCAACTTCTTTCCGAAATCGCCTCGATATGTTTCGCCTCAACAGGCAGCAGCTTTGTTCGAGCATGTCCCCGTTGGGGTTGCAAAGGTCGCCTTGGTTGTGAACGCCACGGATGAGTTGTTGGACAGTATCACCGCAGTCGCCCCTTTTGACATGTTGCAGCTGCATGGCTCAGAATCTGTCGAGCGGGTGCAGGAAATCAAGGCGCGCTATGGGTTGCCTGTTATCAAGGTGGTTGGTGTTGCAGATGCCGAAGACCTGGCCGCCATTGATACTTATAGCGATGTTGCCGATCAGTTGCTGATAGATGCCAAGGCGCCAAAGAGCTCGGTTCTGCCGGGTGGAAACGGGCTGGCGTTTGACTGGCGTTTGCTGGCTGGGCGCAAATACTGGCGCAAGCCCTGGATGCTGGCCGGTGGGTTGAACCCCGGCAATGTGGCCAAGGCCATCCGTATGACGGGCGCGCGTCAGGTCGATGTCGCCTCGGGCGTGGAAAGTGCACCGGGCATCAAGGATGCCGCGATGGTTCGTGCGTTTGTAGACGCTGCAATTCGGGCCGGCTGAGGTATCACATCTAAGGATTCCCATGTGCGTTTTGCCATGGCAAATCCCGCCGCTACCTCCTATGAACAACGGGTACGACGATGGAGACACCCATGGCCAACGATCTTTTCAATTCCTTCATGTCCGGCCCAGACGAGCAGGGCCGTTTCGGCATTTTCGGCGGGCGTTTTGTCAGCGAAACGCTGATGCCGCTGATCCTGGCGCTGGAAGAGGAATATGAAAAGGCCAAGGACGATGCCACATTTTGGGCCGAGATGGACGATCTGTGGGCCAACTATGTGGGACGCCCCTCACCATTATATTATGCCGAGCGCCTGACCGAGCATCTGGGTGGCGCCAAAATCTATCTGAAGCGCGATGAGCTGAACCACACCGGCGCGCACAAGATCAATAACGTATTGGGCCAGATCATTCTGGCGCGGCGCATGGGCAAGACCCGGATCATTGCTGAGACCGGCGCAGGGCAGCATGGCGTGGCCACAGCCACCGTTTGCGCCAAGTTCGGTTTGAAATGCGTGGTCTATATGGGCGCGCATGATGTGCAGCGACAGGCCCCGAACGTGTTCCGCATGCGCTTGCTGGGGGCCGAAGTGATCCCTGTGACGTCAGGTCGTGGCACATTGAAAGACGCGATGAACGATGCGTTACGTGACTGGGTGACCAACGTGCGCGATACTTTTTATTGCATCGGTACAGTTGCTGGCCCGCACCCGTATCCGGCGATGGTGCGCGACTTTCAGTCGATCATCGGCAAGGAAGCAAAGGAACAGATGCACAAGGCTGAGGGCCGTTTACCCGACACGCTCATCGCCGCCATCGGTGGTGGATCGAACGCAATGGGTCTGTTCTATCCGTTCCTGGATGATAAATCCGTCAACATCATCGGTGTCGAAGCCGGTGGTAAGGGCGTGAACGACAAGATGGAACATTGCGCCTCGCTGACCGGCGGCCGCCCGGGTGTTCTGCATGGCAACCGCACCTATCTGCTGCAGGATGATGACGGGCAAATCCTCGAAGGATACTCGATCTCGGCTGGTCTGGATTACCCGGGCATTGGCCCTGAACATTCATGGCTGAATGATATCGGCCGCGCGCAATATGTGTCGATCACCGACAAAGAGGCGCTTGAGGCGTTCCAGCTTTGCTGTGCAACCGAAGGCATCATCCCGGCGCTTGAACCTAGCCATGCGCTGGCTCATGTGATGAAGATCGCGCCGGATCTGCCCAAGGATCACCTGATCTGCATGAATATGTGTGGACGTGGTGACAAGGATGTTCAGACTGTGGCGAAATATCTGAACTTCGACATGTCGGATACCGAAGGCCGCAGCGCCGATTGACCAGGCGGTAAAATTTGAAATTTCTGACAAAAGCGGTGTGCCTTTGAACGGTGCGCCGCTTTGGTTTCCGGCCTGCGGCTTTTCAAATGTTGCGCAGCTGGGTAATTTTGTTGCGCACCCGCCACAGGTGCATTTCCACCTCTCAGAATATCATTGAGCGAATCCTGCCCCTTCGCCTAAACCCGCCGTTACCGGTCAAAACGGGCCGAACCCTAGCGAGCAGAGGTGATCACTCTCTCGGTGCGGACGGCGCTGCCGAAACCGTATGCCAGGGCCGAAACCGGGGATTGGTACATGCTTTGTAGCTCAGGTGGAAGAGCGGCAGATGGCAAATCTGTGAGCGGAGGTTCGACTCCTTCCAAAGCTCCAAATGTAGCTCATTCTGGTTAGAGCAATCGACTGTTAATCGATGTGTAGCGGGTTCGAGTCCCGCCATTTGAACAAACGCTGTTAGGTCAGCACCGGCCTTCAACGCCGGTCCGTGAAAACGGTCCAAATCATTAAGGTCCGGGTGTTCCCCAGCAGGGGTGGCACCGCGCTACGTCAGGCTTTGGCCGGGCGGGGCAGGGGTCTTCGCTGCTCTGGTCTTGGGCCGGAGGGCAGATGACGGTGTCGCCGGATTGGCGCCCCGCTTGATCCCTTGGGAACAGGCGGCGCATTGGTCCCGCGCCCCTCTCTCTGACCCTCTCGCAAAAGGGCACGGCGCGGGGGATGCCCGGTCTTTCACAGCCTTTATCCGAAGGCTTCACACCTGTCACCCAATCGGGGTGCAACCCACTGAAAACATGAAAAGGAGTTCGCTTTTGCGACGACGATAGAGCGAGACGAAAAGGAGAAATGAAATGACACTATTCCAAGATCTGATCGACCGGCTGACCGGTCATCAACGGCTGACCCTGACCGAGACCCAGCGGATGCTGGTTTTGCGCAAGGGAGTAATTGACACCATCCTCGGCCCCGGGAAACACCGGCTGCCACGCAGGGATGCGCTGACCGAGCTGCACGATCTGGAGGCTCTCTTTTTCGTGTCGCCCTATGAGCGGGCGCTGATGCAGAACCGGCCCGAACTGGCCGAGGCGCACCTGACCGAGTTTCGGGCAGGGCCCGACGAGGTTCTGGTTCTGCTTCGGGATGGCGTGCCCGCTCGAGTGCTGATCTCCGAAGTACGGGCGCTAGTTTGGAAGGATGCCGGCCCCTGGGCCGTTGAGCAACACGCGCTGACCGAGTCCATGGTTGTGCCCAAAACGGTCGCGCAGCGGCTGGTTCGGGTGGGGCTGCAGATCCACTTGACGCGGGTCGAGATTGCCGAAGGGCATGTCGGTTTGCTGACGGTGGATGGCGTGCTGGTGGATCGGCTGAACCCCGGCGCGCATGCCTTCTGGAAAGTGGGCCGGAACGTCGAGGTCAAGCAGATCGACCTGCGGCAACGAACCCATGAGGTTACGGGTCAAGAGATCCTGACCAAGGACCGGGTGACCATCCGGGTCAACCTCAGCGCCGATTACCGGGTCGTCGATCCGGTCAAGGCGATGGGGGCGGTGAAGGATTTTGATCAGGCCCTGCACCGGGCCCTGCAACTGGCGTTCCGGAAGACCCTTGGGTCGATGACGCTTGACCGGCTACTTGCCGAGAAGGTGGGCGTTGACACCGAGGCTGCGGATCGGGTGCGGGCACAAATGGCCGGGATCGGCATCGAAGTGGGTGAGATCGCGTTGAAAGACGTCATCCTGCCCGGCGAGATGCGCGAAATCCTGACCGCCGTGGTCGCTGCCGAGAAACAGGCCGAGGCCAAGGTCATCCGGCGGAGGGAAGAAACCAACGCCACGCGGTCTTTGCTGAACACCGCGAAAGTGATGGCGGAAAACCCGGTGATGCTGCGACTGAAAGAGCTGGAAGCGCTGGAAACCATCGCCGGCAAGGTCGAGCGGCTGACGGTTCATAACGGAACCGAGGGTCTGATGTCTGACCTTGTGAAATTGCGGGATTGATCCCGAATAAGGGCCGGTCCGGGTGATCCCGGGCCGGTCTGCCTAGTCCTGAACCGCGTGTTGGTTGAGAATGCGCAGAGGCACGATGTCCAGCGCCCGTTGATGTGTCGCCTCAAGATGAACCTTGGGTGCGCATCCTTCGTCATGGGCTTGCAGGAAGCGACCCGCACATAGACACCAGCTGTCACCGGCACGCAGCCCGGGAAAATTAAACTCGGGGCGCGGCGTGCTGAGGTCATTGCCGACATATTTCGAATAGGCCAGAAACTCGACCGTCATTACCGCGCAAACCGTGTGGCTGCCCTGATCCTCGGGGCAGGTATTGCAGGCGCCATCGCGAAAGAACCCGGTCAGCGGATCGCGGGAGCAAGGGGCGAGCACGCCCCCCAGAACATTTATGCTTTCCTGTTTCTGCATAAGAGCATCTTACAGGCTTTGCGCAATCCTGCGGAACATTTCTATGTTGATCTCATTCACGCCAGGGTCTCGAAACTTGCGATCGGCCCCGGTGGACACGATCAGCACCCCGCGCGGCTGGTCGAAATAGATGTACTGACCATAGACGCCGCGGGCCATGAACTCGCCTTCATGCGCGCCCACGGGAATCCACCACTGATATCCATAGCCGATCTTGCCCGATGCGGTCGGGGCACTGGGCAGGACCGAAGCGGCGATCCATTCGGCGGGCACCAGTTGCTGCCCATCATGAACCCCGTTTTGCAGGATCATCTGACCGAAACGCGCATAGTCGCGGGTGGTGAAATTCAAGCCCCCCAGAACAAAGGCAACTCCGGCCCCATCGGTCACGTAATAGCCATCCCGCTCCAGCCCAAGCGGCTGTACAATGCGCTCTGTAAGCAGTTCGGCCACGCTGCGACCGGTTGCTCCTCGGACCACCATACCGATAACATGGGTGTCGATTGACACGTATTTCCAGGTTTCTCCGGGTGTTGCGAAACTGTCCTGCAGCGAGGCGGCGAAATCGTCCAGTTCTCGGCCTAAGGCGACCACTCGACCCATCCGGTTGATGTCAGAATTGTAATCCAGATAATCCTCGTTGAAGGTCACACCGCTGGCCATGTTCAACACGTTGCGGATCGTCGTGCCATCATAGGCCGTGCCTTTTAGTTTGGGCACATATTGCACGACAGGATCGTCCAATGAGGCGATTGCGCCTTCGTCCAGCAATATGCCGAACAATGCAGAAAGATAGCTTTTGGCAACCGACCACGAGATGCGCCGGTCGTCTGGCGTGGTGCCCAGATAATATTCCTCAAACCGGATTTGTCCGCGCTGCATCACCAGCAAGGATGTGACTGCCCGGTCTTCTATCCATTGATCCGTGTCTGCAGGCAGGTCAAACCCAGGCCCATACGGCAATTCCCAAGTGGCTCTATCCCCGCGCGGAAGATCGACGGTTTTGAAAGCGGCATCCATATGAGAGAAATTGTGGACGATCTTTTCGGGGGCAAACAACGAGTTCACCGCCATCAAGCGCTGAATCTCCTCGCGTTTCCAGAATCCGACAACGGCGGCTGCCAGCACAAGCATCAGCGCGATGCGCAGTACCCATTTAAACAAAGCTCTCATCTGTCGCCTCCCATGATTGCCGGTATTGGAGCCTGCCCGGGTAAATTCCGCAATCCGGACGTAGGGGCAACAGCAGAGCGCGCTATTTGAACTTGTCCATCAGCTTCTGCATGGCCGACCTGTTGTCCTCGGCAGGTTCTGCCATGGTCTGGGCGGTTGGTTTGGGCGGCTCGGACGGCGATTTGGACGAACGCGGAGGCGCCGTCCGCAGGGCAACGGCATTCATGAACTTACCGCCGTCACCATTGGCCAGGTGCCCCGCGCCATCTGCAACGCCGCGCAGAACATCTTCCAGCCAGTCAGCGTCGGCCTTTGCAAAATCACCCAATACATAAGGCGATACCAATTCTTTGCGGCCCGGATGCCCGACCCCAAGGCGCACCCGATCATAGGCTGGGCTGATATGTTCATGGATCGAGCGTAGCCCGTTATGGCCCGCATGGCCTCCGCCCGCTTTGACGCGAACCTTGCCGGGGGCCAAATCCAGTTCATCGTGAAAGACGGTGACATCCGTTGAATCCAGTTTGTAGAACCGCATCGCCTCGCCCACCGATTGGCCCGACCGGTTCATGAAGGTCTGAGGCTTGATCAGCAAAACCTTTTCATGACCCAGCCGCCCTTCGGCGATTTCGGCCTGAAATTTGGATTTCCAAGGACCAAAACCGCAATCCTCGGCAATCCGGTCAACGGCCATAAAGCCGATATTGTGCCGGTTACGAGCATATTTTGATCCTGGATTCCCCAGGCCGACAAACAGCTTCATCGTCATGTCCTTGTCTCAAGCGCGATATCGCAACTGGTTGATGGCACGGATTGGGGCCGATTTTCCAGCCCAACGGGCAAAAGAAAACGGGACCCCAATGGGGCCCCGTCACAAAAACCGAAACTTTGGGTCCGGCCTTATTCTTCTTCGCTTCCGACGACTTCGACTTCATCGGGTGCAACATCACCCTCTTCGCCCTCTTCGTCATCGCTTGTAGCCAGGCCGGTTGGCGCCGAGATGTTGGCGATCACAAAGTCACGGTCGATGGTCGGCTTGGTGCCAGCAGGCAGATCGACCGACGAGATGGTGACAACGTCGTTGATGTTCAGACCGGTCAGATCAACGGTGATCTTCTCAGGAATCTCACCAGCGGTACACATCAGCTCGACCTCAGGACGGACAACGGTCAGAACGCCGCCTTTCTTGATGCCGGGGGCCTCTTCCTCGTTGATGAAATCAACCGGAATAAACAGTGCGATCTTGGTGGTCCGACGCAGGCGCATCAGGTCCAGGTGGGTCGGCAGGTCTTTGACAACGTCACGCTGAACGTCGCGGCAGATGACGCGAACGTCTTCTTGGCCTTCAACCTTCAGGTTCCACAATGTCGACTTGAACCGGCCCGCTTTCAGGCGCTTGAACAGTTCGTTGAACGGGATCTGGATCGGCAGCGGCTCTTTGTCGCCACCAAAAACAATGCCCGGAACCATGCCGTCGCGGCGTGCCTGACGAGCGGCGCCCTTGCCTGTCCCCGTCCGTTCCAGAGCTACGAGATCAGGAATCTCTCCAGCCATGATATTTCTCCAATGTTAGGGCGGGTATCCTCCAAGGCTGTATACCCGCGTGAAGCCGCGTCCTTAGCTTGATTCATTGAGTTTGGAAAGGGGTTTTTGCAGCTCGTCTATTTTGCGAGGCTCTGTCTCGCGCTCCGAGGTATTTTCGGCCAGATGAAGCAGGGAATCCTTTCTTCAACTGGCTCTAAATATCTCGGGGGAGGCGGCCAAACGGCGACAAGGACAGAGCCCCCATGCGCGCGATCAATCTGTCCAGCTCCCTCCGAAGTCTTTCGGGACAAGCAAATTGTGCCGGCCCAGATCGCTCACATTGCGTTCACCGCAAAGCGCCATGGTCGTATCAAGTTCTTTCTGAATGATCTCAAGTGCCGTGGTCACGCCTTTCTGGCCCATTGCGCCAAGACCGTAAACAAAGGCGCGCCCGATAAAGGTGCCCTTCGCGCCAAGTGCCAGAGCTTTCAGAACGTCCTGGCCAGATCGGATGCCACTGTCCAGATGCACTTCGATGTCGTTCCCGACAGCGTCCATAATCTCGGGCAGGACACGAATGGAACTGAGCGCCCCGTCCAACTGGCGTCCGCCGTGGTTTGAAACCACGATGGCATCGGCGCCCAGCTTGGCGGCCATCTTGGCATCCTCGGAATCCAGGATACCTTTGAGGATCACCTTGCCGCCCCATTGGTTCATCAGCTTTTCAACCTTGCCCCAATCCAGGCTGGGGTCGAATTGTTCCGCCGTCCATGTGCCCAGCGATCTTGTATCAGTGATATTATCAACATGGCCAACAATATTGCCGAAGTTCCGCCGTTTGGCGCCTAACATGTCGATGCCCCAGGCCCATTTTGTCATCAGATTGGCGATGGTCTTGGGCGTCAGCTTTGGCGGCGCGGACAGACCATTCTTTAGGTCCTTGTGGCGCTGCCCGAGTATTTGCAAGTCCAGGGTGATCACAAGGGCCGAACATTTTGCATCCTTGGCGCGTTGGATCAGTCGAGAGACATAGTCCTGGTCCTTCATGGTGTAGAGTTGGAACCAGAAGGGCGCAGTGGTGTTCTCGGCCACCTCCTCGATAGAATTGATTGACATCGTGGACAGGGTAAAGGGGACGCCAAAAGCCTCGGCTGCTTTGGCGGCTTTGATCTCACCATCCGCGTGCTGCATGCCGGTCAGACCAACGGGGGCAAGGGCAACAGGCATGGTAACATCCTGTCCGATCATCTGCGACGCCGTCGTGCGCCCGGTCATATCAACCGCTACTCGCTGGCGCAGGCGGATATCTTCGAAATCCGAGCTGTTATCGCGAAAGGTCTGCTCGGTCCAGCTGCCGCTTTCGGCATAGTCAAAGAACATGCGTGGGACGCGTCGTTCATAGATGTGTTTGAGGTCTTGGATATTGGTGATGACGGGCATGAGATGCGGCTTTCGAAAGATTGGTCCTTTTTCTTTACCAATTTTTCGAAAGCCTCGCAACGCCACGTTTCTGTGCGCAACGTTAGGTGCAATAGAAAAACCGCAGCCGGGTTGCGCCGACTGCGGTCAAGATTGCGAAACTGGTCGTTGGATCAGGCCGAATGTGCCCCATCTGCCAGCGATTTGACAAAATCCAGAACTTCACCAACCGACTTCCCGGCGGCGATCTGGCTGACAATGGCCGAGCCTACCACAGCGCCATCGGCAACAGTTGCGATTGCCCGCGATTTTTCCGGGGTATTGATTCCAAAGCCCACGATCACTGGCAAATCCGTGGCGGATTTGATACGAGAGACCTCGGGGCCTACATTCGTGGCCTGGGCTTCGGCTGCGCCTGTGATCCCCGTGATCGAGACGTAATACACAAATCCTGAAGTGTTCTGAAGAACGCGCGGAAGCCGTTTGTCATCCGTTGTCGGCGTGGCGAGGCGGATAAAGTTCAATCCAGCCGCCTGTGCAGGCAGACAAAGTTCGTCATCTTCTTCGGGGGGCAGGTCAACGACGATCAGGCCGTCGATGCCAGCCTCAGTAGCGTCCGCCAGAAACCTTTCCACACCGCGGCTGTAGATGGGATTGTAATACCCCATTAGCACAATAGGCGTTGTATCATCCGTTTCCCGAAAAGCACGTGCAAGATCCAGTGTGCGTTGCAGGGTCATCCCGCCCTCTAGGGCGCGTTGTCCTGCTGCCTGGATGGTCGGACCATCCGCCATCGGGTCGGTGAACGGCAGCCCAAGTTCGATCACGTCGACACCGGCACCGGGCAAGCCCCTGACGATCTCAAGCGAAGTGTCGAAATCGGGGTCACCGGCCATGATGTAGGATACGAAGGCCTTTTTGCCCTCGGCCTTGAGGGCGGCGAACTTGGCGTCGATACGGGTCATCTGCGGTCCTTGCATACGGATTTGAACCTGATGTGCAGAAACTTTGCCCGGAAATCAATCCCGCCGGGTCAGATTGCTTCAGAACCCGTAGTGATAACGCATGAACACTGAGTTGACGCCGGGATTGAAACTGTCCGTGCTCGCGTTCGAATTATGGGTGATGGCCAGCGAGAGCTTGTTTCCATTTTCCAGGGCATATCCAATTCCGAAAAGGCTGCGGATCTGGAAATTTCCGCCGAGATCATTGTCATCATTTGAGGCGTTGTAGTAGCCAGGTATCACGCTGGCCTCTGCGAACCACCGGTCAGAGATAGTATAGAGACCGACCAAACCGGCGCCAATATGCGTGTCGGCTTCTGCATCCACCGTCAGAGCCACACCCCAGCCAGCACTGAGGCGCGTGGCTTCGTGAAACGGGCTGTGCTGATATTCCAGTGACACGACCGCCTGATCATTGCTGCTGGTGTGGGTGAAATCCGCATATCCTGCTCCCAATACGATGGACTGCCCGTGTGCCATGGTCGTGGTGGCCAGCAAAGTGCTCATTAAGAAAAGTGTTTTCATCTCGGTACTTCTTGGTTTTCTCAACTCCCTGTCAGTTGGTGACGCGGCAGCGGCAAAATCAAGTATTCGAAGTACACGTTTGATTAACAGATAAGTGATGTTGCAACTGGGACTCGACCTGTTGCCGCCGTCCGGGTTGCGCATTTGCCCGGACGTGAATAGAAGACGCCGTCGTATCGCTTCAGGAGGCCGAGATGGGCTTTAAAATGGGAATCGTGGGTTTGCCGAATGTGGGCAAGTCGACTCTCTTCAATGCGCTGACCAAGACAGCGGCTGCTCAGGCGGCGAATTTCCCGTTCTGCACCATTGAACCCAATGTGGGCGATGTGGCGGTGCCCGATGACCGGCTGGACAAGCTGGCGGCGATTGCAAGTTCAAAGCAGATCATCCCGACGCGAATGACATTTGTGGATATCGCGGGCCTGGTAAAGGGCGCGTCAAAGGGCGAGGGGTTGGGCAACCAGTTTCTGGCCAACATCCGTGAGACTGACGCCATCGCTCATGTGTTGCGCTGCTTCGAAGATGGTGATGTGACCCATGTCGATGGCCGCGTCGATCCCGTGGCGGATGCCGATACGATTGAGACCGAACTGATGCTGGCCGATCTGGAAAGTATCGAAAAGCGCCGTGCCAATCTGGTGCGCAAGCTGAAGGGCAACGACAAAGAGGCACAGCAACAGGAACGTTTGCTTGCCGAAGCGCAGGCCATGCTGGAAGACGGCAAACCCGCGCGTCTGGTCGAAGTTAGCGACGAAGACGATAAGGCGTGGAAAATGCTGCAACTGCTGACCACCAAACCGGTTCTCTATGTCTGCAATGTCTCGGAAGAAGAGGCCGCCGAGGGCAATGAATATTCAGCCCGTGTGGCTGAAATGGCCGCAGCGCAAGGCAACTCGCACGTCATTATCAGTGCCAAGATCGAAGAAGAGATTAGCCTGCTGGAAGAGGACGAAGCGCAGATGTTCCTCGAGGAAATGGGGCTGGAAGAGCCAGGTCTCGACCGTCTGATCCGCGCAGGCTACGACCTGCTGAAGCTGGAAACCTATTTCACCGTCGGCCCGAAAGAGGCCCGCGCCTGGACCATCCGCACCGGCACCGCCGCGCCGCAGGCAGCTGGCGTCATCCATGGCGATTTCGAAAAGGGTTTCATCCGTGCTGAAACGATCGCGTATGACGACTATGTTTCGGCAAATGGAGAGCAGGGCGCCAAAGAGGCAGGCAAGATGCGCGCCGAAGGCAAGGGCTATGTCGTCAAGGATGGCGATGTGATGCACTTCTTGTTTAATACTTAAGCGCCTTGGCATTGCGAACTGCAGAAAAGTCAGATGCCTCCAGTATCGCTGCCATCTCGATTGAGGTTTGGATCGGAACCTACCTCAAACATGGTGTCAGTGGGATTTTTGCGGATTTCGCCTTGTCGGAATTTACGCCAGGCAAAATCCTAGGACAGATTCAAAACCCGGATGAATTAGTTCTGGTGTCCGACAATAATCAGGGGATTGACGGGTTCATCCGTGTTTCCCCTGCACGCATCGCCCCTGTTTCCGGGTGGTGGGGCATGGAGATATCGACATTCTACGTCCAGCCGCGCCATCACGGAAAAGGTATCGGAAGTCGTCTTTTGGCAGCCGCGCTGGAACATTGCCGGGATCAGGGGGCAGATTTGGTCTGGCTGATGACCAATGCTGAAAACGCCTCGGCCATCAAGTTCTATCTGGCCAAGGGTTTTGAGTTCATTGGAGAGACCCACTTTCAGATCGACGATCAGAAGTATTTGAACAACGTCTATGCGTTGCATTTTTCCTGATCAGGGAATGAGGCCTCTTTCCAGGCCAAATATTCTGTAAGATGGTCTTCTTTCCCTCTGCTTCAAGCGTTCATGCGCTTTGTGGCATCTTCCAGAATGAGGTCCGCGCCGCGCGCGGCCAGCATCATCACAGGCGCATTGGTGTTGCCTGAGGTGATGCTTGGAAACGAGGACGCGTCGACCACCCTAAGGCCTGCCACCCCATGAACCCGCAGTCGAGAATCCAGAACTGAATCCTGTCCCGATGTCCCCATGCGACATGTACAGCTTGGATGAAATATAGTTCCGGCGTTGGCGCGGAAATTCTCTAACATCTGGTCGTCATTCATCCGCGTAACATCTGGTTCTATCCTGGTCCGCGTAACACTGCGGATCGCCTCAGTCTGCGCCAGTTTCTGTAACACCCGACCCGCTTTGATAGCCATGTCGCAGTCATGGTTTGTGGAGAGAGAGTTCGGTTGGATGGCGGGTGCATCCATGGGATCTGCCGAACGGATGTTGATCTCCCCTCTGCTTGTCGGCCTGCAGGGCTGGGCGCACAGAAGAAAGCCTGCTTCGGTATCAACGCCCGGCTGTCCTTTGGTGTCGGTCTTATAGGACATCGGATTGCAATAGATTTGCATATCAGCAAATTCGGCGGTTTCGTCCGAACGCACAAAGCCGCTGACCTGGTTGATGGGGACGCTGAGTGGCCCGCTGCGGGTCAACAGATAACGAATACCGGACAACATCTGTCCCAACCGATTGCCAAGCGTATTATTCAATGTCGGCTCGGCCGCATGAAAGAAATGGGATATGCCAAGATGATCCTGCAATCCCTGTCCAACCTGCGACAGGTTATGGCGCACTTTGATGCCGTGCCTTTTCAACAGGTTCGCAGGCCCGATCCCCGAAAGCTGCAAGAGCTGTGGCGAGTTTACGGCTCCAGCAGATAGGATAACTTCACGGGTCGCCATGGCCTCGGCCATTTGACCCCCGACACGATAGCGAACAC
Source organism: Ruegeria sp. CDSA020 (assembly GCF_059612345.1). NCBI lineage: Bacteria > Pseudomonadati > Pseudomonadota > Alphaproteobacteria > Rhodobacterales > Roseobacteraceae > Ruegeria > Ruegeria sp. CDSA020. Next base: position 8,028 of record NZ_JBXWQK010000013.1, on the reverse strand, counting down.
CGGTGGCTTTGCCTTGATCCAGAATGACGTTCTGCACCAGAGCATTGGATACCACCCGCAGATTGCCGCGTTTCAGGGCAGGGCGCAGGAACGCGGCTGCTGATGACCAGCGGCGGCCGTTTTTGACAGTACTGCGCAGCCTCATCATCCCTTCGGCGTCCTGACCGTTCAGATTGTCAGAAATATGCCAGCCCATCTGCCGTGAGGCCTCCAGAAAGTGGCGCGAAAACGGGTGCATGCCCTCACTGACATCGCTGACCACGAGGGGGCCGCCCTCGGAGGAAGGTGTTTGGCCTCTTTCGACATGGGTCTCGATCGCCTCATATGTCTGGCGTACTGTTTCCCAGTTCCAACCCTCTGCGCCTGCCTTGGCCCAGTCATCAAAATCATGCGAGAGGCCTCGCAAATATGCCATGGCGTTGATCGAGCTTGATCCGCCAATAACCCGCCCGCGCGGCCAATAGGCCTGACGGTTGTTCAACCCTGGATCAGCCTGGGCAGAGTAACACCAGTTCACCTTGGGATCGTTGAAGGTTTTGCCGTATCCCAGCGGTACATTGATCCAGAAACGGCGATCGGTTCCACCGGCTTCTATCAGCAATACTTTATGGCTGCCACACGCGCTCAGCTTGTTTGCCAGCACGCAGCCGGCAGATCCGGCGCCCACGATGATATAGTCGAAGGTCTGCGTCATCTCGAACCGTTCTGGGTAATTGGCCCCATGATTTGCACGCAATGATTGTCAATACAAACAATGTATATTACCCATTAGGCATAATTTTCATTGAAGGTAAGAAATGGCGAAACTGCCCCATGTCACCTGGTTGCGGGCTTTTGAAGTTGCCGCGCGTCACAACAGTTTCTCTGCGGCAGCAGAGGAGCTGGGGCTGACATCAGCCGCCGTCAGTCAACAGATACGGTTGTTAGAGAAGCATCTAAACGTATCCCTGTTCGAACGCTTGCCGCGCGGGGTTGCCCTGACCGAAATCGGGCGGGCCTATGCGATGCCGGTTCAAAAGACGTTTTCCGAGTTAAGAGACGCAACCAGCGGCCTTTTCACCAATTCCCGCAGGCGGGTGGTCAAAATACGGGCCTCTATCTCATGTGCGGGGCTGGTAATCGCACCAAGACTGGCTGAGTTTGAAGACCTGCATCCTGACATCAAAGTGGACCTCTCCACATTCGTCTGGGCGAACCGCTTTGGCGAGGAAGAAAGCGATATTGATATCCGGTTCGGCTATGGTGACTGGGATGACGGGATCGTCTCGCATCTGGGCCATGAATGTGCGGTGCCGGTCTGCCATCCCGATTATGCGGCATCTTTTGGCGCAGATCTGAGCATTCAAAATCTGGCTCAGGGCCGGGTCGTCACAATCAAAGGGTCCGAGAATGACTGGATGAGATTGTCCGATCAATACACGCTCAATTTGGGCGCGCCCTCCAGAACGCTTCGAATGGATTCGTCACTTTTGGCTTTGCAGGCCGTCACGGCGGGGCAGGGCGCGGCCATGGTATTAGAGAGCTTTGCCCATGAGTACATTAAGCAGGGTCTGCTGGTGGCACCCTTTGATTACCGCCTGCCCATTCAACCTTCACACTATCTGGTTAAACGCAAAGGCGCTGAAGACCGCATCGAGGTACAGGTTTTCGCAAGTTGGGTGACGTCACTCTATTAGCGGGCTATTCCAGCGATACCCAAAGCACACGGGCATCTTCGGTACTGGTTGAAATACAGCCGTGCCCCATTCCACTGTCATAATAGAGCGAGTCCCCGGCTTTCATCGGCAGCGGACGGTAGTGTTCCGACACAAAAGTCAGCTCTCCGCTTAGGACAAACATGAACTCTTCTCCAGAATGGCGAATCCAGTTTTCAAATTCGGAAATGTCGCGCGCCTTGATTGTCGCGATATAGGGCAGCATCCGTTTGCTGGTCAGCTCTGAACACAGCAACTCATGGATATATGTGGAGGTGTCCTTGATCTCACCGTCGCCCTTGGGCGTATAATCACGACGGCCTGATATACCCGATTGACCGGACTGTAGAAACAGCTGCGGTGTACTGAGGTCAAGCGCCTGTGTGAGCCGCCGAACAATATCAAAGCTGGGCTTTGTCTGGTTGTTTTCGATTTTTGACAGGGTTGATCGACCGATCCCGGCAGCACGACCGGCTTCTTCCAATGTCCAGCCCTTTGCACGGCGCGCGTCGCGGATCGAGCGGCCCAGAGCCATACCCTCGTCCTGATCGTCCATTCCGGAAACATCCGTTAAATTCTCTTCTGCCACGTGAAATCCCCCTGTTTTATCGATGCTTGCATAATTTCCAATCAAAATCAAATTCACCATTGTAAGAAAAATGTTGCCTTAAGGGTGAAAATTCCACTATAGGAAACAAAGTTTCGCAATTTGGATTCGGAACCGTGGGAGGAGACCATGTTTAAAACGTCGCTGGCTGAGGCCGATCCGGTAATCTCTGCGTCGATTTCCCGTGAGGGTGCCCGTCAGGCGGATCAGATCGAACTGATCGCATCTGAAAACATCGTCTCGCAGGCGGTGATTGATGCGCAGGGGTCTGTGCTGACCAACAAATACGCCGAAGGGTATCCCGGTCGCCGGTATTACGGTGGCTGCGAATATGTCGACGAGGTCGAATCCGAAGCTATCGAGCGGTTGAAGAAACTGTTTGGGTGCGAATACGCAAACGTACAACCTCATTCCGGCGCTCAGGCGAATGGAGCGGTCAAGCTGGCGCTGCTTAGCCCCGGTGACACGATACTGGGAATGTCGCTGGATGCTGGCGGGCACCTGACCCACGGCGCGAAACCCGCGCAATCGGGCAAATGGTTCCGTCCGGTGCAATACGGTCTGAACGATGCCGGGCTGATTGATTATGATCAGGTCGAGGCATTGGCAGAAGCTGAGAAGCCCAAGCTGATCATCGCGGGCGCATCGGCCTATTCGCAGAAAATCGACTTTGCGCGCTTTCGGGCAATCGCTGACAAGGTTGGGGCCTGGCTGCTGGCAGATATGGCGCATATCGCGGGGCTGGTGGCGACTGGGCTGCATCCGTCGCCTGTTGGGCACGCTCATGTGGTGACGTCGACCACTCATAAGACCCTACGTGGACCACGCGGCGGGATCATCCTGACCAATGATGAAACACTGGCCAAAAAGATCAACTCGGCTGTGTTTCCGGGTCTGCAGGGTGGCCCGCTGATGCATGTGATCGCGGGCAAGGCCGTAGCCTTTGGTGAAGCTTTGAAGCCTGAGTTCAAAACCTACATGCAGCGCGTAGTCGACAGCGCGGCGGCTTTGGCGAATGTGATGATGGCGCGAGGCTGTGACATCGTTTCTGGCGGAACCGAGAACCATCTGATGTTGGTCGATCTGCGCCCCATCGGCGTGACCGGCAAAGATGCCGAAGCCGCTCTTGAGCGTGCAGGTTTTACTTGCAACAAAAACAGTGTTCCCGGCGATCCGCAAAAGCCAACGATTACCAGTGGTATTCGTCTGGGCACTGCTGCCGGATGCAGCCGTGGATTTGGCCCCGAAGAGTTTACGACGATCGGTCATCTGATTGGCAACGTGCTGGACGCTTTGGCTCAGTCGTCTGACGGGGATGCGACCGTCGAAAAAGAAACTCGTGAAAAAGTCCGCGCCCTGTGCGCGAGCCATCCGATCTATTGAGGTTAAATCATGAGCACCTATGACCTGATCGTTATTGGCGGTGGCCCCGGCGGATATGTAGCGGCCATTCGTGCCGCTCAGCTGGGCATGAATGTCGCTTGCGTCGAGGGGCGGGGTGCTCTTGGCGGGACCTGTCTGAATGTGGGGTGCATACCCTCCAAAGCGTTGCTGACCTCCTCGGCCAAATATGCCGAGATCAGCCATCTCTCCTCCCATGGCATTGAGGTCGAGGGGGCCAGCATCGACATCGGCACGATGATGGGGCGCAAGGACAAGATCGTTGGTGACCTGACCAAAGGGATCGGATTCCTGTTCAAAAAGAACGGTATCGACCTGATCGAAGGTTGGGCCAGTATTCCGGCTGCAGGGCAGGTTCAGGTCGGCGACACGATCCATGAGGCAAAGAACATCCTGATCGCCACCGGGTCCGAGCCGACCTCGCTGCCGGGGATTGAGATTGACGAGCAAGATATCCTCAGCTCGACCGGGGCGATTGCGCTGGACACCGTGCCGGATCATCTGGTGGTGATCGGTGCCGGTGTCATCGGATTGGAACTGGGTCAGGTCTGGGCGCGTCTGGGTGCCAAAGTCACGGTGGTTGAATATCTCGACCGTGTTCTGCCCGGCATTGATGGAGAGATCGCAAAGCTGGCACAGCGCGCCCTGTCAAAGCGCGGGCTGAAATTCCAACTGGGCAGGGCGCTGAAATCGGTCGGGAAAACCGACGCGGGCCTGTCCCTGATCGTGGACCGGGTTGGCAAGGACAAGGAAGAAGTGATCGAGGCCGACAAGGTCCTGATCGCTGTAGGCCGCCGCCCTGTGACGCGCGGACTGGGGTTGGAAGATCTGGGCGTTGCCATCAACCAACGCGGTTTTATCGAGGTCGATGGAGCGTTCCAGACCTCGGTGCCCGGTATCTATGCGATTGGCGATTGTGTGCCAGGGCCAATGCTGGCGCATAAGGCCGAAGAAGATGGCGTCGCCTGTGTTGAAATACTGGCCGGTCAGGCTGGACATGTGGATTACAACACTGTTCCGGGCGTGGTTTATACCGACCCCGAAGTTGCCTCGGTAGGATTGACCGAGGAGGCGCTGAAAGAGGCTGGCACTGACTACGCGGTCGGCAAGTTCGCCTTCATGGCAAATTCGCGCGCGCGCTCGACCGGCGAAACCGACGGTGCGGTCAAGGTGCTGGCCGATCCCAGCGGCAAGATCCTCGGCGCGCACATCTGCGGAGCGCATGGCGGCGACCTGATTGCCGAGCTGGTTCTGGCCATGACCAAAGGCGCAACAGTTGCTGAAGTTGCCGCAACCTGTCATGCGCACCCTGCCATGGGCGAGGCGGTCAAAGAGGCCTGCCTTGACGCCCTGGGCCGTGCGATTCACGCTTAACGAGGATCAGCCAGATGACCTTCCAGCTTCGCCCTCGCCACCCGGAAAAAGCCAAAAAGGCTGACAGTGTCATTCCGCGTAAACCGAAATGGATTCGGAAGAAACGGGTTGAAAGCGCAGAGTATTACGAAACCCGCCGCCTGATGCGTGACCATAATCTGGCTACCGTTTGCGAAGAGGCTGCTTGCCCAAATATCGGCGAATGCTGGTCCAAGCGCCACGCCACCATGATGATCATGGGCGAGGTCTGTACCCGCGGCTGTTCCTTCTGCAACGTTGCCACTGGCCGCCCCGACGCTCTGGACCAATTCGAACCCGGCCGTGTGGCCGTTGCGGTGAAAAAGCTGGGCCTGCGTCATGTCGTGATCACCTCGGTTGACCGGGATGATCTGGCTGATGGCGGCGCTGAACATATTGCCCAAACCATCCGTGCTGTGCGCCACCAGAATCCCGGCACAACGGTAGAAGTTCTGACCCCCGACTTTCTGGGCAAAGGGGACGCGGCCGATCTGGTATTTGCGGCCGCCCCCGACGTATTCAATCACAATCTCGAAACGGTTCCGCATCTGTATCCTACAGTGCGTCCGGGCGCGCGGTATTACACTTCGCTGCGTCTGTTGGACGATGCCAAGCGCGCCAACCCCGAGATCTTTACCAAATCCGGCCTGATGGTCGGGCTGGGTGAAAGCCTTGGCGATGTGCGGCAGGTGATGGATGACCTGCGCGCCGCGAATGTCGATTTTCTGACAGTGGGGCAATACCTGCAGCCGACCGCAAAACATCACCCGATTGAACGGTTCTGGACACCGGAAGAATTCGCCCAGCTTGAGCAGATCGCACGCTCAAAGGGCTTTCTGCACGTGTCAGCCACGCCGCTGACCCGTTCGTCGTTCCACGCGGACGAAGACTTTGCCGCCCTCAAGCAAGCTCGCCAACGGGCGATTGCTGCCGGGGCATAATCCAAACGCGCTAGGGAGGAATACCATGGAAGCGTTAAATTCAATCGTAGGGGCCATCAATGGCGTCGTGTGGGGGCCGCTGATGCTGGTCCTCATTCTTGGCGTTGGCTTCTTCCTGCAGGTGGGGCTGAAATTCATGCCGATCCTGCGTATCGGCACGGGCTTTAAGCTGCTGTTTGCCGGTCGAGAAAGTCAGGGCGATGGGCAGATCAGCCCGTTCAACGCACTGATGACGTCGCTGTCGGCGACCATTGGTACGGGTAACATCGCCGGTGTGGCTACTGCTGTCTTCCTGGGCGGTCCGGGCGCTTTGTTCTGGATGTGGATGACCGCCCTGGTGGGCATGGCCACCAAATATGCCGAGGCTGTTCTGGCGGTGAAATACCGTGAGAAGGACGAGCTGGGCAACTTTGTCGGTGGTCCGATGTACTACATCAAGAACGGCCTGGGTGCGAAATGGGCCTGGCTGGGTGTTGCATTTGCCCTGTTCGGCGCAGTTGCAGCCTTTGGTATCGGCAACGGTGTGCAAGCCAATGGTGTTGCACAGGTTCTCGAAGCCAATTTCGGCCTGAATACCTCGGTCACCGGTGTGGTGCTGATGGTTCTGACCGCCGCTGTAATCCTGGGTGGTATCACGCGTATCGGTGCCGTTGCCGGTAAACTGGTTCCGTTCATGGCGATTGCCTATATCATCGCGGGTCTGCTGGTTCTGCTGATCAATATCGGTGAAATCGGCAATGCTGTGTCGTTGGTCTTCACCTACGCCTTCACACCCTCGGCCGCCGAAGGTGGTTTTGCGGGCGCAGCCGTTTGGGCCGCCATCCGCTTTGGTGTGGCGCGCGGTGTCTTCTCGAACGAAGCCGGTCTGGGTTCCGCCCCGATCGCGCACGCAGCAGCCGAAACCAAAGGTCCGGTAAACCAGGGCCTGATCGCGATGCTGGGAACGTTCATCGACACTATCATCGTCTGCTCGATCACCGGTTTGGCAATCATCGCCTCAGGTGCGTGGACCACGGGTGAATCCGGTGCCGCGTTGACTTCGGCCGCCTTCGAAATGTCGTTGCCGGGCATTGGTGGCTACTTGATCGCCATCGCGCTGTCGATCTTTGCCTTTACCACCATCCTCGGTTGGTCGTTCTATGGCGAAAAATGCGTCGAGTTCCTGTTGGGTGTGAAATCTTTGGTGCCATACCGCGTCTTGTGGATTATCATGATCTACTTCGGCGCAACCGCGGATCTGGGCTTTATCTGGCTGCTTGCAGATACGCTGAACGCCATGATGGCTATCCCGAACCTAATCGCTTTGGCATTGCTGAGCCCAATCGTCTTCAAATTGACGAAAGAGTTCTTTGCCTCCGGTGGCAAGTCCGAAGAGCCGGGCGGCACGCCTGCCGAATAATCCGGGCACTGAAAACCTACGGGGGGCCATTCCGGCCCCCCGACTTGAAACAGAATTCCTATCTCGAGGAGAGGCGTGATGGCCACGAAAATCCTGCTGCCGATTGATCACTCTGACGACCGTTCCTGGAAACAGGCATTGCCGGTCGCATTGGAACAGGCGAAATTCTACGGTGCCGAACTGCACGCGGTCGCCGTCATCCCCGAGATCATCCAGCTTCCGAACCTGCCTGCCAATTATGGCGCGGGTGCCAGAGAACATGTGCGTAACGCGGTTCAGACCATTTTGGACAATTGTGGCGCTGCTGGCGTAGCTGTCCATGTCCAAGAGGGCAGCGTCTATCGCGAAATTCTGAAGTTCGCTCACAAAGAGGGCTTCGACCTGATCGTCATGGCGTCGACCAAGGGCGATTTCCCGAATTATGAAATTGGTCCGAACCTGGCACGCGTGGTGCGCAATGCGCATTGCACCGTCATGGTAGTTCGTGACCAGTCCCGCTGATCGAAAGGTACCTGAAATGACGGATATTAAGCGCACGCCTTTGCATGGTTTGCATGTTGAGTTGGGTGGGAAGTTGGTTGATTTTGCGGGCTG
>NZ_JBXWQK010000012.1:0-99495 GCF_059612345.1 Ruegeria sp. CDSA020 | reverse complement strand
TTCGGCTTCGGCTTCGGCTTCGGCTTCGGCTTCGGCTTCGGCTTCGGCTTCGGCTTCGGCTTCGGCTTCGGCTTCGGCTTCGGAAGGCGTTTCTTCTACAGGGTCAGCATCGTCAACAGGTGCCTCATCCGGGATCTGGACAATGTCCTCGACTGCGTCAGCCTTGGGGTCATCTTCCGGCTTTTGATCGGTTTTCTTCTTACCAGCCACCGCAATGTTCCCCTTTTCGAATCCAAAACAACCTGAACAACTAACCAGACTAAGTTAATCTGTGGCCTCGCCGCCCTCAACCCGCATCGCATGTTTCACAACCTTTTTAACGGCTTTCCGCATTTTCTTCGGTGTCGGCTCTTCGGCAATCTTCAGGCGGACATAATCCAAGGAATAAAGGGGTTCAGCCGTGGCCTCGCTGATTGCAGCCAGCCAAAGTGGTGCCGAACCCACCCAGATGTCGGCAAATTGTCGCGCTGTTCTGGGTGAAAATATGGGGGCAATCACCGGTTCATTGCCCTCAGCAACGGCGCCTGCCCGATCTGTGAGCGGTAACAGGTGCTGTTTATAGACAGGCTGTTCACGCACAGCCAGACCGGATTCGGTCAACCGTTCAGCAATGTTACCCCGGCTGTGCTCCCCCCGAAGATGAAGCAGCGGGCTTTGGGGCCGGTGCTTTAGCAGGTTTGCAATCAGCTCTTCGGCGGTAGCACCCACCATCCGGGCATCCCAGCCCGCGCCTTTGGCCGTTCCGGTGGTAACAGGACCGACACAAAAGGCCGGCATCTTTCGAGATACATCTAAAGACATCGCCGCATTTACGGCGTTGGCCGAAGTAAAGATCAGCCCCTTTGCTTCATCCGCATGCACTTGCACCGCCAAAGGTTTTATTTCCAGGATCGGCGAATGGATAACCTCTACCCGGCTTCTGATGCGGGTTGGCAACTGCGCGACGAACCTTTCAGACGCAGCGCGCGGGCGGGTCATCAACAAATACAACAGTTGGCGCCTTCGGCCTTGGGATTGTTTGCATCCGCGCAGGGTGATACCCCGCTTGGCAACCAAGGTGTAACGGATCAGGCCAATGGTGCAAACACTTACTGTCCTCGGGTTGGAAAGCAGCTGTGATGACACGGCCGCCGCAGTCGTGCGCCAATCCGATGATACAGCCGCCGAGGTGCTGTCCTCGGTTGTCTATGGCCAGACCGAATTGCACAGCGCATTTGGTGGCGTGGTGCCCGAGATTGCCGCCCGCGCCCATGCGGAAAAGCTGGATATCTGTGTGATGCAGGCTTTAGAGGCCGCAGGTTTGGGCCTTGCCGACATGGACGCTATTGCCGTAACCGCCGGTCCCGGCCTGATTGGGGGGGTTATGTCGGGCGTCATGTGCGCCAAAGGGATCAGTGCCGCCACGGGCCTGCCATTGATCGGAGTCAACCATCTGGCCGGTCACGCGCTGACGCCACGCCTGACGGACGGGATCGCGTTTCCCTACCTGATGCTGCTGGTCTCGGGCGGGCACTGCCAATATCTGATTGCCCATGGGCCCGAGCAATTCACCCGTCTCGGCGGCACCATCGACGATGCCCCGGGCGAGGCCTTTGACAAGACAGCCCGCCTGCTGGGCCTACCGCAACCCGGTGGCCCCTCGGTCGAGGTCGAAGCCCGCACGGGCGATCCCAAGCGGTTCCGGTTTCCGCGGCCACTGCTGGACCGTCCGGGCTGCGATTTGTCCTTTTCCGGGCTCAAGACCGCGCTGATGCGAATGCGCGACCAGATCGTGGCTGAAAAAGGTGGCCTGACGCGACAGGACCGCGCCGATCTTTGCGCCGGGTTCCAACAAGCCATCGTGGACACTTTGGCCGAGAAAACCCGCCGCGCAATCGACCTTTACCTATTGGAGGGCCCTGCGGAGGCGGTTGTGTCTGTTGCGGGCGGCGTTGCAGCAAATACGGCCATTCGCACCGCGTTAGAGTCTATCTGCGCCGAAAAAAGTGCCAGATTTACCGCCCCCCCGTTGGCCCTGTGCACCGACAATGCCGCCATGATCGCCTATGCCGGAATTGAACGTTTCCGCACGGGTGCCCGCGATGATCTGACCCTGACCGCGCGTCCGCGTTGGCCTCTGGATCAAACCAGCCCGGCCATGTTGGGCAGCGGTAAAAAAGGAGCCAAAGCATGAGCGTGTCGGTTCTGGGATCCGGAGCGTTTGGAACAGCTCTGGCGATTTCGCTGGCCGGGAAAGGCCCCGTCACGCTATGGGCTCGGGATCCGGAACAGGCCCAGATGATGCAGAACCATCGCGTAAACAGCGCGCGCCTGCCGAATGCACCTTTGCCCAAGGCGATCACGGTTACTTCGGACGCTGATCTGGCGGCAGAAAGCGAAATCATCCTCCTGTCCGTGCCGATGCAGAAATTGCGGAGCGCGCTGTGTGTGCATTCCGCTACCCTCAGAGATAAAACGCTGGTCGCCTGCTGCAAAGGGATAGAGCTGACCTCGGGCCTTGGGCCGGTTTCCGTTGTCCGTGAAACCATCCCAGAGGCACGCGCTGCGTTGTTGACCGGGCCAAGCTTTGCGGACGACATCGCGCGCGGCCTTCCCACCGCATTGACCCTCGCTTGTGCGGATGATGCGATTGGCCGTGACCTGCAGCATGAATTGAGCACCACAAATCTGCGCCTCTATCGCACTGCGGATACTGTCGGTGCCGAGCTCGGCGGGGCCCTGAAAAACGTCATGGCCATCGGGTGCGGGGCCTGCATTGGCGAAGGCATGGGCGAAAGTGCCCGTGCCGCCCTTATGACGCGGGGCTTTGCCGAGATGCAGCGCTTTGCGCTGATGCGCGGGGCCCGCCCTGAAACATTGATGGGCCTGTCGGGTATGGGTGATCTGGTACTGACCTGCTGTTCCGAACTGTCCCGGAACTATCGATTTGGCCTGTCGCTTGGGCGTCGGGATGCTTTTGACACAAACACAACCGTCGAAGGTGTTGCCACGGCCAAGGCTTTGGCCAAAATTGCCAAAGCAGAAGATTTGGACATGCCCATTAGCACCATCGTGTCAGAAATAAGCACCGGAGAATGCAGCGTTGGCGAGGCCATCCGCTGGCTGCTGAACCGACCCCTGAAGGAGGAATAACATGCTGATCGCCCTTATCGCCAAGGATAAACCCGACGCGCTGCAAACCCGGCTGGATAACCGTTCCGCCCATCTTGCCTATATCGAAGAAACCGGTGTTGTTGCCCAGGCCGGGCCCCTTCTGGAAGGCGATGCGATGATCGGATCACTGATCATCCTCGAGGTCGAGGATATGACGGCGGCGCAAAACTGGGCCGACAATGATCCCTATGCCAAAGCAGGTCTGTTCCAGTCAGTTGATCTGATCGTCTGGAAAAAGGTGGTCGGCTGATGGCGTATTGGCTGTTCAAATCCGAACCCTCGACCTGGAGTTGGGACCAGCAAGTCGCCAAGGGCGCAGAGGGCGAAGAATGGGATGGGGTGCGCAACTATCAGGCACGCAATTTCATGCGGCAGATGGCCGTGGGCGACCGTGGTTTTTTCTATCATTCGCAAAAAGACAAGGCGATTGTCGGCATTGTTGAGGTTTGCGCCGAAGCCCATCCAGACAGCACCACCGAAGATGAGCGTTGGGAATGTGTGGATATCAAAGCCGTGCGCCCGTTCACCATCCCGGTCACGCTGGATCAGATCAAAGTGGATGAACGTCTGGATGAGATGGTTCTGGTCAAGAATTCCCGCCTGTCCGTACAACCGGTCAGCGATGCCGAATGGCAGGTGATCTGCGATCTGGGGCAGACGAAATCGGATTGATTATAGGGAAGGTCCTGACAGATGCAGAACCTTCCCTACCCCGCGTGCTCCCGACTCACCACACGCGTATAGAATTTCGGTTCTGACCGTCCTGGTCACAAACTGACACTAGCCCATTTGGCCGGTTTGGCACAAACAACAAGTACCTAAAATTGGAAACGCCCGCCACAGATCGGGCGGGCGCTGATTGGTCGAAACCCGGATTTAGCTATAGACCGACTCTTTGCCGAAATGCTTGGTCAGCATATAGTAAACGACAGCACGATACTTGTTGCGCTCGGACATGCCATAGGTTTCCAGCGCTTTGTTGATCGCTTCCATCAGCTCGGGGCCGTCGGAAAGCCCCAGCTTCTTGATCAGGAAGTTATTCTTGACGGTCTCAATTTCACCTGACTGAGTTGCTGCCACGGTCGACGCGTCGGCGTCATAAATCGCCGGACCACATCCGATTGTGACCTTGGTCAAGAGGTCCATGTCGGGGTCCATCCCGCATTTGTTTTTCAGATCATCTGCGTATTTAGCGATCAGTTCGTCGCGTTTTCCCATGAATATTTCTCCCGTTGAGCAGCTTTGGCTGCGATTTTCAATGCGCCTATGAACAGGTGTCGGAAGGTTAGTCAGTTGTTCTGTTTACACAAAGGGAAAATTTCAGGTCATTCCCCGTAAGCGAAATTATGGCAGCACAGATAGACTCCGCGTACCACAATGCCTGATTCTGGCCTTCTGTAAGGGTCAGGTGGTTTGGATTCAGGGCGCAGCGGGAAAATGTTGAAACCAGTGCAGCGTGCCGACATGGCACCTACTAACCGACCGGTGGTTATCTGCAATATCCCCAACCCGGTCCCTGAAGATGGAAGTGGTCCGCATGCAGCCGGTTGTAGTTTGGCCCAAGTACCACCCGAAACCATTCGCATGCACCCCGGCCAATCCGGTGTAGAAAATCTGCTTCGGGTCCGGGTGTTGTCCAGTCCGACAGCAGGCTCAGGCTTCGCCCATCTGCCAACTCGACCCCGACAATATCGATGGCATCAGCGGTGGCATGACTGCTCCAACCGCTGTCCTTTCCCTGCGCGGTGCGCATTCGCCGGCAGTTATAGCTGCCCAGGTGGCGCAAGCTGCGCACCCTGCTGCCCAACATCTCGCGCGCGGCGGGTTGGACCACATGGTGTTCCCACATGACCAATCGCAGAGCCGTGGCACAACGGGTCTCGACGCCATTGACGCTGGCCGTGGTTAAGCCCGAGAGAACCCCGCGCCCGGCTATTCCGCATTTCTGGTCGACAATCAGATCCTCGACCAGGGAAAAGCTTACCCCCGCCCCGACCAATGCGGTCCTGCACTGCGTTTCATCGGCCAAAGCTCGTCGCATTTGCACAGGTGTGACCGGCGTGACCCGAGCCGTAATGGTCAGATCTCGCAAGGGGTTCCAGTGGTCCGGAACCGGTGATTGCGGGTGGGACAAAAGCCAGTAGCCACCCCCGCCCATCAAAACCACCAAGGCGAGTGCTGAGAAAACGAAAGACGCCGCCAGATGCAATATCCGACGGCGTCCAGAAGGTTTGGTCACGCCTGACCCGCAATCAATAGCGGTAATGTTCAGGCTTATAGGGGCCTTCCGGATTCACACCGATATACGATGCCTGTTCGCTGTCCATCTGCGTCAGCTTCACGCCGATACGGTCCAAATGCAGGCGTGCAACCTTCTCGTCCAGATGTTTAGGCAGGATGTAGACCTTGTTTTCGTACTGATCACCTTTGGTGAACAGCTCAATCTGGGCCAACACCTGATTGGTGAACGAAGCCGACATCACAAAAGACGGATGACCGGTGGCGTTGCCCAGGTTCAGCAGGCGGCCTTCGGACAGCAGGATCAGACGATTGCCCGAGGGCATCTCGATCATGTCCACCTGTTCCTTGATGTTGGTCCACTTGTGGTTCTTCAGGCTAGCCACCTGAATTTCGTTGTCAAAGTGACCAATGTTGCCGACGATGGCCATGTCCTTCATCGCGCGCATATGCTCGATGCGGATCACATCCTTGTTGCCGGTCGTGGTGATGAAGATATCCGCGCTGTCAACTTCGTCTTCCAGCAGCGTAACCTCGAACCCGTCCATCGCGGCCTGCAGGGCGCAGATCGGATCAACTTCGGTCACTTTCACACGGGCACCGGCACCGCGCAGCGACGCGGCCGAGCCTTTGCCCACGTCACCATAGCCACAGACCACGGCAACTTTACCAGCCATCATAGTGTCGGTGGCGCGGCGGATACCGTCGACCAGCGATTCCTTACAGCCATATTTGTTGTCGAACTTCGACTTGGTGACACTGTCGTTGACGTTGATCGCAGGGAAAGGCAGTTGGCCTTCCCTGACCAGCTGGTACAGACGGTTCACGCCGGTCGTGGTTTCTTCGGACACGCCTTGGATCTGGTCGCGCATTTTGGTGAACCAACCGGGGGACGCGGCCATACGTTTGGCGATCTGCGCCTTGATGGCCTCTTCCTCTTCCGAGCCCGGTACGGGGATAATGTCTTCGCCCGCTTCGGCGCGGGCGCCCAGCAGGATATACAGCGTCGCATCGCCGCCATCGTCCAGGATCATGTTGGGGCCGTCGGTGAACAGGAAGGATTTATCCAGATAATCCCAATGCTCTTCCAGCGTCTGGCCCTTGATGGCGAACACCGGAATTCCGGCTTCGGCAATCGCCGCCGCCGCGTGGTCCTGGGTTGAGAAGATGTTGCACGACGCCCAACGCACATCCGCGCCCAGCGCCACAAGTGTTTCGATCAGAACGGCTGTCTGGATGGTCATGTGCAGCGACCCGACAATACGCGCGCCCTTCAGGGGCTTTGCGTTACCGTATTCCGCGCGCAGGGCCATCAGGCCCGGCATCTCGGTCTCTGCAATATCCAGTTCTTTGCGGCCAAACCCGGCCAGCGAAATGTCTTTGACGATATAGTCCCCGGCCATCAGGTGCTCCATTCCGGTATAATTCAATCCGGGTTGCCCTAGCATCCCTTTCGGGACGTGGCAACGCAGATGGCCGGAAACGGGGTTTTAAGCCGCCAAAATCAACTTGGTATGCCCTCTACCTTGATTTTGGGGATCGCTTGGAAAAAGTCGGTCCCAACGGCGACAATGCAGCTGATGCCGTTCGGACGTGTCACCAAAACGGTATAGCTACCCGTTTCCTCTGAGGTCCAGACCTCCATCACCGATTGCGAGCCACGGGATTTTTGCAATCCGCCAAAGGCCAGTTCCTCGGAATAATTGTCCTGTAGCGTTGAAATCAGTTGATCACGCAACGCACAGCTTTGCTGGGCAAAGGCAGGCGGTGCAGTGGCGGCCATACCAAAGGCCAGAGCAATTCCTAACAAACGCTTGAACATAGCAAGCTCCTTTCGATACGAGTTACGTCCGAGAGGGGCACACCGGGAGGAGCATGCGCCCCCCTCGGTACAAATGTCGGTATCACCGCGCGCTTGTTCAAAGCACGATTGCTCAAGAAAAAGTTGGCAGCTGGTGATCTTGACAGGTACAGCTTACCACAAAAATGCGAATTTAATGTGTCCCACTTCACAAGGCATGGCAGAATGGCAACACAACCCCGCGCATGGCAAAGAATGCTGTCCGGGCGCAGGCTGGACCTGCTGGACCCAACACCGGTGGATATCGAGATTGAGGATATCGCGCATGGGCTGGCCTTTGTGGCCCGCTGGAACGGGCAGACACATGGCGATTTCGCCTATTCGGTGGCCGAGCATTCGCTGTTGGTCGAAGAGCTTTTTGGTCGTATTGCCCCCAAGGCACCGGTCAAATGGCGGCTGGCGGCCCTGTTACACGATGCGCCGGAATACGTGATCGGAGATATGATCTCTCCGGTCAAATCCGCTGTCGGTCCCGACTATGGCGCACTGGATGACCGGCTGGCTGCGGCGATCCACATCCGGTTTGGCCTGCCTGCTGCGGTGCCTAAAACGGTTAAACGGCAAATCAAAAAGGCCGACAAGATCAGCGCCTGGATGGAAGCCACCCAGATCGCGGGCTTTTCCGAGACCGAGGCGACAAAATTCTTCGGCCGCCCGGACAGGGTTATTATGGAAGGGCTGCAGATCAAATTGCGGCCACCCGTTGAAGTAAGATGTGCCTATACGCATAGACATTCAGCATTGATGGCCGAGATTGGGCCCTGACCACTTTCAGCTTTCTGATCGCGCCACCTTCTGAAAGACTTTGCCGTCAATCTCATGGGCATGCCAACGCACTGGCGTCGCCTTCAGATTTGTTATTTCGGCCTTGCCCTCAGTCTTCTGTACTTCAATCTGCATAATCGTGCTGCTGGCAATGTCTCTATCGGCGAAACCCCACAGCAGACTTCCTAGGGAATAGGCGATTGGCACCGTCCGATCTCCGGTCTGTGTGCGATACAGCTGAATCGGCTGAGGGACATGGGGGTGGTGGCAGACGATAAGATCAGCTCCGAATTCGGCCAAGTCCTGTGCGGCCGCTTGCTGCGCTCGGCGCGGGAACAGCTCGAACTCATGACCCCAATGAATAATCGCAATAACCAGATCACAGCCAGCCGCTTTTGCGTTCGAAATCTGTGTCTTTAGAAGGGTGGTGTCCGGCGCTTGATGCTTTGAAGTCAGCTTGGCGATATTGATGCTCTGCTTTTGACCTTCAGGAAGCGCGTGGCCGTTGGTACCAAAAGCGCAGGACGCAAATCCGAACTTTATCCCTTTTCGTTCGATCGTTTTGACGGCTGTGGCTTCTGTCAAACTCTCATTCACGCCGATTTGCATGATATTTCTGTCACTTAAGACGTTCAGAGTTGTCTCAAGCCCCTCAACACCCATGTCGAGAATATGGTTGTTTGCAAGGTTCAAAACATCAATGAACCTCTCGTTATGGCTGGTCAAAGCATCGAACTGTTCTTCCGACGCACATTCGATCGGCGGGCCAGCGTCCCCGATCACTTCGTCAATCAAAGGCTGTGTCGTTACAGGTGACTCGTAGTTGGCGACCAAAATATCATCCTGAAACAAAAGATCTTCAATCTCAGCATATACTTGATCTTTTGCGACACTGGCCCTGTGGGTTCTTAGAATGTCCCCGGCAAAGCTCAGAGTGACCGAATTTGATGTGTCACTGATGTCAGCGGTTAAAAGTCGTACGGCCGTTTTAGTCATAAAGCCGGACTGATCCAGCTCCGCTTCAGGCTGCTGAATGGGGTTCTTACTTTTATAGACCCAGTACAGGTTGTCCAAAATGTTCATTTCGGAAAGCTCACCCGCAGCGCCCTTTCGTGGTCGCGCCCAAAACCCAAATCTCTCTGCTGCCCAGGTGACAACAGAGACAATGACTTTAAGGGCAGGGTTGGAAATACGGAGGCTTTCGTATGGCGTATTAGGGAGCGGCGACACTTCGATACATCTCAACTATTTGTTCGGAAAATATAATTATTGAACTTAACGACAACACAAACTGGTTAACAGACACTAAATTAAAGTCTTCAGGGGTGGCGGTCCATCAGCCGCGACAAAGCATATGTTTGGTGGCCGCATGTCGAGACTCAATTCGGTTTTTCGGCTTCATGAGTTCTGGTCTGTTATGCGCAAGCTAAACCCACGACCTCATCGCGGGCTACGCTTCGCCAAGATCCGTTGCAATGTCCGGCGGTGCATGTTCAGGCGTCGCGCGGTTTCACTGACGTTGCGATCACACAACTCATAGACCCGCTGGATATGCTCCCAGCGCACGCGATCCGCGCTCATTGGGTTTTCCGGCGGCGGGGGCAGCTCGTCGCCCTTTGCCAGCAATGCGTTGGTGATGTCGGTGGCGTCGGCGGGCTTCGACAAATAGTCGGTGGCACCGATCTTGACGGCAGCCACAGCGGTGGCAATCGCGCCGTACCCTGTCAGAACCACAACCCGGCTGTCGGGGCGCTTTTCGCGCAGCACTTCGACCACATCCAGGCCGTTGCCATCCTCCAACCGCAGGTCAACAACCGCATATGCAGGTGGACGTGCTGTGGAAATTGCGCGGCCAGCGGCGACAGAGCCCGCGGTTTCAACCTCGAACCCGCGTTTTTCCATGGCCTTGGCCAGACGTCTCAGAAACGGTTCGTCATCATCCACCAATAACAGCGATTTATCCGGGCCGATGTCGAGGTCAGAGCTGTCCGCCATATTCTATTCTTTCCGCTAATTCACGCCGTTGGCTTAAACATGAGTAATAGCAGCGCCATTGCAAAGGTCAAACAGACCGTTGCGTTCTAGATCTTGTCCAGAAAGCAGCCCACCTTGTCAGCCATCTGCTCGGCTGTGTCATTGCGATCGAAAAATTCGATAAACCCGTCCTGGGGTGTGACCAGATAAGTAAAGGTCGAGTGATCAACCAGATAGTACTCATCACTTTTGTCATGGGCCTTATAATAGGTCTTATAGGCCTTGCTGGCGGCCTTGACCTGATCGGGCGTGCCGGTCAGGGCGATGGTCTTACCACCAAGGTTAAAGGCGTAATCTGCCATAACTTCGGGTGTGTCGCGATCCGGGTCGATCGAGATAAACAGCGGCGTCACCGATTGCCCGCGTTCGGCCAGAATATCCACCGCTTCGGCATTGCGGGACATGTCAAAGGGGCAAACATCCGGACAGAAGGTATAGCCGAAGTAGACAAGCGTAGGTTCGGTTATCACCTGTTTGTCGGTCACAGTCTCGCCCTTGCCGTTGATCAGTTCGAAGGGCCCGCCAATGGTGGCCGTACCCCCTGCGATCTGGCTGGACCGGCACTGCGCGAATTTGTCGTCCGAGCCTGCGCCGCGCGTCAGCAGCCACATGGCCCCCAGACCTACGGCCAAAACAACTGTTGCAAGGATAGCGTATAGACGGACCATGGCATCTTACCTGACGATAGAGGAGTTGTTGATCGTTCCGGCCGGGACACCTATCAAGATGAACAGCCGACGCAACAGGACATAATGGACCAATGGCAGATTCCAACATCACTTTTTGGCCTGGTCAGGAACGCAGCTGGATTCGCCTGCGGACGCTGATCCTGCTGCGCTGGGTGGCCATCTTTGGCCAGATCACCGCAATCACCGTGGCGCAACAGACCTATGATGTGCAGTTGGATGTGACGCTGTGCTATCTGGCCATTGGCATTTCGGTCATGGGCAACTTGACGGCTATTCTTGTCTTTCCACGCAACAAACGCCTGTCCGAGTTCGAAAACTTTCTGATGGTGTTGTTCGATTTGTTGCAGCTGACCATCCTGCTGTACCTTACCGGAGGCCTCAATAATCCGTTCGCCTTGCTGTTGGTGGGTCCTGTGACGATCTCTGCCAATGTCATGAGCACCCGGTCAACGCTGATCATCGGTACGGTGGCCATCATTCTGACCACGCTGCTAGCCGAATTTCACCTTCCCCTGCACACGGATGGCGGTGTGGATCTTGAGATCCCCGATATCCTTCTTTTCGGAAACTGGGCTGCCATCGTTATCGCGATCGTTTTCCTGGGGGCCTATTCCCACCGCGTAAGCTCTGAGGTGCAGTCGATGTCTCAGGCGCTGTCGGCCACGCATATGGCCCTCGCACGTGAACAGAAACTGACCGATCTTGGTGGAGTTGTCGCCGCCGCCGCGCACGAACTTGGAACACCTCTGGCAACAATCAAACTGACCAGTGCCGAACTGATTGAAGAGCTGGACGACCGCCCGGACCTGAAAGAAGACGCCGCCTTGATCCGCGAACAGGCCAATCGTTGCCGCGACATTCTGCGCGACATGGGGCGGGCTGGCAAAGACGACCTCCACCTGAGACAGGCCCCCCTGTCCACTGTCATCCATGAGGCCGCCGAGCCACATATCAACCGCGGCAAGCAGGTTCACTTTGCCGAAGGTCCGGTCGGGGATGGCGATGTTCAACAACCTTCGATCCTGCGTAAACCTGAGATCATCCACGGAATGCGCAACCTCATCCAGAATGCTGTGGATTTCGCGCGCAGCAACGTCTGGGTCGAAGCGGAATGGACAGCCGAAAGGATTACGATCAACATCATGGATGACGGCCGCGGGTAT
The DNA here is from genome assembly GCF_059612345.1 of Ruegeria sp. CDSA020. Classification (NCBI taxonomy): domain Bacteria; kingdom Pseudomonadati; phylum Pseudomonadota; class Alphaproteobacteria; order Rhodobacterales; family Roseobacteraceae; genus Ruegeria; species Ruegeria sp. CDSA020. The sequence goes on along the minus strand of NZ_JBXWQK010000012.1, from coordinate 87,592 downwards.
CCTTCGCAAATGATTGGCCGGATCGGGGATCCGTTCATGCGCCGACGGCGGGCAGAATCGGAAAAGCGGGCCCGGCCGGAATATGAAGGTATGGGCCTGGGCCTGTTCATCGCAAAAACCCTGCTGGAACGCAGCGGTGCGCATTTGGACTTCGCCAATGGCTCTGATCCATATCAGACCTTGTCGGACAATCCCGAACGTATAGGGGCCATCGTCCGGGTATCCTGGCCGCGAAAACTTGTGGATGCACAGACCGGCGACACCCCCGTTCCTTCAGGTGTAAATCAGCATATCCAAGTCTGAGTTAAGACCCCGTTAACCATTTCCACCCATAGCTATACCCGTGAATTCACCGCGGGAGAGCACATGGTCGACTGGATCATATTGGCCGTCATCAGTGTGGTGTCTGCCAGTCTGGCAGTTCAATGGCTTTTGCCCCGTCGTCAGCAGACAAGTGACAATTTCGGCCTGTCCGAGCCGGCCTCGTTGTTCAATGTCGTGTTTCTGTTCGACGGTGACCGCCTGATCAGCCACACAGACATCGCTCTGGATGGGTTTGAGGCTGTGCGCGACTGGTCAGATCTGCGTCGGCTGCTGCAGCGGGATTTTCCGGGCTTTCCTGAAACCCCTGAACGCGTCAGGCACGAAGGGAATCTAGTCATCCCCGCCATTGATTGTTCGGTCGAGCGGGACGTTTTGTGCGAATGGATCGACGGGGTCGTGCGCGTACAGCTGCGGGAAAGCTCTGATTACCCCAGAACCGTATTGCGCGAGAATAGCGATCCGATCCGCCTGGCGATGGAACTGGCGCCCTACCCGGTCTGGCATCTGGATTATCAAAACAAGATCCGCTGGTGCAACGCCGCCTATGTCTCGCTTGTCCGCAAAGTGCGCGGTGGCGATACCGACCTGACTGCACCTCTTTTTCCCGGGCCCGAAAATGGCGCGCGTATCAGCGCCAAGACCCGTGTATTCATTTCGTCCGAAGACAGTGCAAACAAGCTTTGGTTTGACCTGACGATGGTGGACCATCCGGAAGGCAGCCTTTGCTACGCTGTGGACATCAACGCCATCGTCGCCGCCGAGACGGCGCAGCGAAAATTCGTACAGACGATGACCAAAACCTTTGCACAGCTGTCCATCGGCTTGGCCATTTTTGACAGAAATCGCCAACTTGCCCTGTTCAACCCCGCCTTGATTGACCTGACCACCCTGCCCCCGGATTTCCTGAGCTGCCGCCCCAACCTGTCCAGTTTCTTTGACCGCCTGCGCGATCAGCACATGATGCCGGAACCCAAGAACTATCGCAGCTGGCGTAATCAGATGAACGATCTGCTGGAGGCCGCAGAAGACGGAAATTACCAGGAAACATGGTCGCTGCCATCCGGCTCGGTCTATTCCGTCAGCGGCCGCCCGCACCCGGATGGTGCGGTGGCCTTTCTGTTCGAAGATATCACGGCCGAGATCACGTTGACCCGCCGCTTTCGGGCGGAAATGGATTTGATGCAATCCATCCTGGATAAGCTGGCCGACGCGGTTGCCGTTTTCGGTGATGACGGTACCTTGGCCTTCACCAATTATGCCTATCAGAAATTATGGGGTGAAGCCGATGGTGCCGGATTTGAACCCGACACGGTTCTGGACGTGACCCGCAACTGGCAGAAACATTGCACGGCCACTCCGATTTTGGGTGAAATCCGGGATTTCGTGGAAATGCGGGACAGTCGGGCTGAGTGGTCAGCCAGAATCCAGATGCGTAACGGAACCGATCTGAACTGCACCATCTGCCCATTGCAAAACGGGGCCACTATCATTCGATTTGCCACGCACAATGCGTTGCCACAGCACGAGATACAGCAAATCAGCGCCTGAACCGGGTTGCAGCCAATCCAGCGTGGGGCCATTGTGGCGCCATGACGTTACCACCCCTCAGGATCACCCTGAATTCGCCCGAAGATACGACAAATTTTGCCAGTCGGCTGGGCGCGATTCTGCATCCGGGCGACATCCTGCTGCTGCAGGGTGAGATCGGAACCGGTAAGACCCATTTCGCGCGCAGTCTGATCCAATCGCTGATGACCCGGCCCGAGGATGTGCCCTCGCCCACATTCACGCTGGTTCAGGTCTATGACACCCGTAAAGGTGAGATCTGGCACTGCGATCTATACCGGCTGAGCGCGGTGGAGGAAGTCGAAGAGCTTGGGCTGGCCGAAGCGATGGAACAAGCGATCTGCCTGATTGAGTGGCCCGAGAAACTGGGCCCGCTGACACCCGGTTCTGCCCTGACCATGACATTTGAAACAGACCCGGACATGCTGGATATGCGTCACATCACCCTCACATGGACCGACGAAAAATGGGCTCAAAAACTGGAGGTCAGCGAATGACAAACCGCGCCGTCCTTGCCGAAGCTCTGATTTCACGCACGCCGTGGTCCAAGGCCCGCCGAGAGCCTTTGGCGGGGGATGCCTCGAACCGCCGGTACGAGCGCCTGACCGACCCGGTTACGGGCAAGTCCGCTGTTCTGATGGATTCACCACCGGGCCAGGCGGAACCGGTCGAAGCCTTCGTACGGATGGCCCGGCATTTACAATCTATCGGACTAAGCGCCCCACAGATCTACGCCGAAGACACGCAATATGGGTTTCTTCTTCTGGAAGACCTTGGCGATGACCTGTTCGCGCGGGTTCTGGTCAAACATCCCGATATGGAGCGGGAATTATACGAGGCCGCAACAGATGTCCTGATCACGTTGCACGAGGCCCCGACCCTGTCGCTGCAATCTTACGGCCCGGCACTGATGACCGAACTGGCGGCCTTATCCTTCACCAAATACGCCCAAGGGGTTCTTGGCGAATATGACCGGGATGCGCAGGATCGGTTCGAACACCGATTTGCTGATATCCTGCATCAAGAAACATCCAGCACCAAAGTTGTTGTCCAACGGGATTACCACGCGGAAAACCTGATCTGGCTCCCTGACCGCCAAGGGGTTGAGCGGGTTGGATTGCTGGATTTTCAGACCGCCATGCTGGGCCATCCTGCCTATGATCTTGTGTCTTTGCTCCAGGATGTGCGCCGCAAAGTGACGCCGGGTACGGAAATGCGGATGGTCAGCCACTATATCTCGGCTATGGGCGTCAACGATCATGATTTCCGCAGTGCCTATGCCGTGCTGGGGGCCCAGCGAAATCTGCGGATTCTTGGTGTGTTTACCCGGCTTGCGACTGAGTATGGCAAACCCCATTACATCGATTTTATCCCCGCTGCGTGGGACCATCTAATGCGGGATCTGGATCACCCGGCGCTGGTGAATGTTGCCGACCTGCTGCGCGCGGCTCTGCCCACACCAACACCCGAAAACCTGAACAGGCTCAGACAGAGATGACCCAGCCCCCCAATGCCGTCATGCTGTTCGCAGCCGGGTTCGGCACCCGTATGGGCACCCTGACCCTGAACCGCCCCAAGCCGCTGATCGAGGTAGCCGGGCGCCCGCTGATCGACCACGCGCTTGATTTGGTTGACGCGCTTGGGCCGGTTCGCAAAGTGGCCAACCTGCACTATCTGCCGGATCAGCTTGAGGCGCATTTGGCACCGAAAGGCGTACTTGCTTCACACGAACAGCCCGACATTCTGGATACTGGGGGCGGATTACGGGCAGCTTTGCCCTTATTAGGGTCTGATTCAGTGTTCACGTTGAATTCAGATGCCATATGGTCCGGCCCAAACCCGCTGACAATGCTGCGGGCCGCCTGGAACCCTGATTTGATGGACGCATTGCTAATGTGCATCCCGACCGCGCAGGCGATTGGTCATGCCGGCGCCGGAGACTTTACTGCTGATGAAGCGGGCCGGATTACCCGCGGCCCCGGATTGATCTACGGAGGCGCGCAGATCATGAAGACGGAAGGGCTGGTCAAAATTCCAGACAAGGTGTTTTCGCTGAACCTGCTTTGGGATCGGATGCAAAAGAAAGACCGGCTGTTTGCCCTAACCTATCCCGGCCGCTGGTGCGATGTTGGCCATCCGAAAGGGATCGCCCTTGCTGAAGGTCTGTTGGCGGATGTTTGACCCCTCACCCCTGCCCCGCGTCTTTGCCGTACCTCCGGGTGTGGATTTTCCAAAGACGCTGGTCCGGGGGTTGAGAAATCGCTGTGCCGCTCTTCCGCCCGAGGCTTTGGCCCGAGTGGAGCTGGTTGTTAACACGCGGCGTATGGCTCGCAGGGTGCGTGAGCTATTCGACCAGGGCCCTGCCTGTTTGTTGCCGCGCCTTTCACTGGTGACTGATCTGGGTGAAAGCGTGAATCTGGCGCAGATACCACCCGCAATCCCGCCCCTACGACGGCGGCTGGAATTGACGCAGCTGGTCTCGAAGCTGCTGGATCAACAACCGGATCTGGCGGCGCGCTCGTCTTTGTTTGACCTGTCAGACAGTCTGGCCGCATTGATAGATGAGATGCAGGGCGAAGGCGTTTCACCCGAAGCGATCCGGCGGCTAGATGTCGGCGACATGTCTGGGCATTGGGCCCGCGCGCAGGCGTTTATCGGGATTGCGGATCAGTTCATCGACACAGAAGACGACATCCTGGACACGCAGGCCCGGCAGCGCCGCGTGGTCGAGAACCTAATCGAACATTGGCGAGTGGATCCACCTCAGCACCCGCTCATTCTTGCCGGCTCGACGGGGTCACGGGGAACGACACTGATGCTGATGCAAGCCGTTGCCTGCCTGCCGCAAGGCGCATTGATCCTGCCGGGTTTTGACTTTGACCAGCCCGATAAGGTCTGGGCTCAGCTGGATGCGGCGTTAACCTCTGAGGATCACCCGCAATACCGGTTCCGAAAACTCATGAACCAGCTTGGGCTGAGTCCGGATCAAATCACAGCCTGGACCCAGGACAATCCGCCCTCACCCGCCCGTAACAAACTGATATCGCTTGCGTTACGCCCTGCCCCGATCACGGATGCGTGGATGTCCGAAGGCCCGCAACTGACCGATCTGCATGGTGCAACCAAGGACCTGACCCTGGTCGAGGCGCAGTCCCCCCGGGCCGAGGCCCTGGCCATAGCACTCCGCTTGCGAGAGGCGGCTGAAACCGGCCAGACCGCCGCTCTGATCACCCCCGACCGCATGCTGACTCGTCAGGTCAGCGCTGCGCTGGACCGGTGGAACATCCTGCCCGATGACAGTGCTGGCCTGCCGCTGCAGCTGTCCCCGCCCGGACGGTTCCTGCGCCATGTCGCGGCCCTGTTCGCGCGTCGATTGGACGGCGAAGCGCTGTTGACCCTGCTGAAACATCCGCTCTGCCATGACGGGGGCGAGCGTGGCTCTCATCTGTTGCACACCCGCGATCTGGAACTGGACCTGCGCCGCCACGGGCCGCCATTCCCGGATGCCGCCAGCCTGACGGCATTTGCCATCCGCAAAGAGGTGCCCGAAGGCTGGGTCCATTGGTTGGTGCAGCATTTCTGCGACCAGCAAATTGCTGATGAGTTGCCACTGGCGGATTGGGTTGGTCGCCTCTGCGGGTTGGCTCAGGCCATTTCCGCCGGTCACACTGACGATCCCGGCACTTTGTGGGACAAGAACGCCGGTCAAAGGGCCTTGGCGGTTGTGACCGAGCTGCGAAATGAGGCTCAGCATGGCGGCACCATGACCGCCCATGACTTTGCCGATCTGCTGGGTGCTTTGCTGGCCGGAGAAGAGGTCCGCGACCGCGACGCGCCACACCCCCGGATCATGATCTGGGGCACGCTCGAGGCCCGGGTGCAGGGCGCCGATTTGCTAATCCTTGGCGGTTTGAACGAGGGCAGTTGGCCCGAGGCGCCCGCGCCCGATCCCTGGTTGAACAGGCAGATGCGCGATAAGGCCGGGCTGTTGCTGCCAGAGCGGCGCATTGGCCTGTCGGCACATGACTTTCAGCAGGCTATCGGCGCGCCCGAGGTCTGGCTGACCCGGTCGACCCGGTCCGACGATGCCGAAACCGTTCCTTCCCGCTGGTTGAATCGGTTAACCAACCTGTTGAGTGGCCTGGCTGAACAGGGTGGCCAAACCGCCCTTGCAGAAATGCGCGGCCGAGGGCGGCAATATCTGGGGTGGTCCGAACAACTAGAATACGCTCCAGAAATCAAGGCGGCACCGCGCCCATCTCCGCGCCCTCCGGTCGGGTCGCGCCCGCGCCGCCTGAGCGTCACCGAGTTCAAGCGCCTGATCCGTGATCCTTATGCGATCTACGCCAAACATGTGCTGCGGTTAAAACCTCTGGACCCTTTGGTTCAGGCCCCGGATGCGCTGCTGCGCGGGATCGTGATCCACGAGATTTTGGAGCAATTCGTCAAGGACAGCGTGCTGGACACGGCCTTGCTGACACGCGAAAGCTTCCTGAAACGCGCCGAAAGCCTGCTGGTCCAGCATGTCCCATGGCCCACAGCGCGCAAATTATGGCTCGCGCGGCTGGAACGGATTGCGGATGATTTCCTGCGGGCCGAGAACACCCGGCGCAGCGATGGTGGGCCTGTGGCTTTTGAGGCCGCGATGAAGCTGGCGCTCAGTCCGCTGGATTTCACCATAGTCGGGCGCGCCGACCGCATTGACCTGAACAGCCGCGGGGCGCTGCGGCTGGTCGACTATAAAACCGGTGCGCCCCCGACCGAAAGCCAGCAGGCCAAGTTTGACAAACAGTTGCTGATCGAAGCCGCAATGGCCGAGCAGGGCGGGATCGAAGGGTTTGACCCGTTGCCTGTGGCCGAAGCAATTTTTGTCGGCATGGGCGGCACCTATAAAGAGATACCCGCGCCTCTGACCAAAGAGCCGGTCGACAAGGTCCTGGCTGAGCTGAAACAGCTGGTTTCCTCTTATTTAGAGCCTGATCAGGGCTTCACCTCGCGCCGCATGCTGCACAAGGATACCGATATCGGGGACTATGATCATCTGGCACGTTTCGGTGAGTGGGACCGAACCAGCAACAGTGCCCCCGAGGACCTGAAATGAGCGCCCGCAACGACGCCACCGAACGGCAGGTGCAGGCCGCACGACCCGATGCCTCGACCTGGCTGGCGGCAAATGCGGGATCTGGCAAAACGCGGGTTCTGACCGATCGGGTGGCGCGGCTGTTGCTGGACGGGGTGCAGCCGCAACACATCCTCTGCCTGACTTACACTAAGGCTGCAGCCAGCGAGATGCAAAACCGGTTGTTCAAACGCCTCGGTGAGTGGGCCATGCTGGGGGATGCTCCGCTATTGGCGCAGTTGACCGATCTGGGCGTTCAGGGTGCGATTGACCCGGACCGTCTGGCACAGGCCCGCACATTGTTTGCCCGTGCGATCGAAACGCCCGGCGGGCTGAAAATTCAGACCATCCACTCTTTCTGCGCCTCGCTGCTGCGCCGTTTCCCACTTGAGGCTGGAGTAAGCCCACAATTCACCGAGATGGAGGATCGGGCCGCCGCCTTGCTGCGCGAAGAAATCGTCGAGGATTTTGCCCAAGGGCCTATGGCCAATCTGATCGGCGATGTCGCCCGTTTTGTGACTGACACAGGGTTCGACAAACTGACCGCCGCCATCACGCAAAAGCGCAATCTGTTTGCGCAGGCCGTCGATTGGTCGCAGGTTTTGCAGCAATTCAATCTGCCCGCCGGTTTTGACGAACAGCTCTTGCTGGGTCAGGTGTTTTTGGGGGGTGAGGTCGACCTTATTCGCAGCGTCCTGCCCGCACTAACCGAAAGCGGCGGGAACAACGCCAAGGCAGCCACCAGGCTAGCAGCCTTCACCCGTTCCGAAATCGGCGCGCTGCCAGTGCTTGAGGATGTATTTCTAACCGGAAAGGCGGCCAAGGACCCGTTTACCGCCAAGATTAACGCTTTCCCGACCAAACCCCTGCGCGAAGGTGTTCTGGCGGGTCAGATGCCACAGCTAGAGGCGTTGATGTTGCGCATTGAAGCCGCGCGTGAACAGCGGCTTGCACTGGTTGCGGCCCGCAAAACGCTGGCGCTTCATCGGTTCGCAATGGCCTTTCTGCCAGAATATGAGCGGCGCAAGCAACTGCGCGGCTGGCTGGACTTTGACGACCTGATCTTGCGCGCCCGAAACGTACTGAACGACCCGGCGGTAGCGTCTTGGGTATTGTACCGGCTGGACGGCGGGATTGACCACATTCTTGTGGATGAGGCCCAGGATACCAGCCCGGACCAATGGGACGTCGTCGAAAAGTTGGCGCAGGAATTCACCAGCGGGGAGGGGGCCCGGTCCGGGATTGAGCGCACTATTTTCGTGGTGGGTGACAAGAAACAATCGATCTATTCCTTTCAAGGCGCCGACCCTCAGGCCTTTGACCGGATGCAGGCCGAGTTTGGGCGGAAACTGGCAGAATCAGGCTCTAAACTGTGGGATTCCACGCTGGAGTACTCGTTCCGATCCTCCAGCGCCATTCTGTCTCTGGTCGATATTCTGTTCGAAAATCATGCCGAGGCCGGGTTTCACAAAGAAAGCCAGCACCGCGCCTTCAAGTCCGATCTGCCAGGGCGCGTCGACCTATGGCCGGTGGTCGAGAAAGTCAAAGACGAGGAAGATACCGAATGGACCGACCCGGTGGACCGCCCTGGTGCGCGCCACCATACCGTTGTTCTGGCCGAGCAGGTTGCACAGTCGATCAGGGATATGATCGAACAGGGGGAAACCATCCCCGAAGATGGCGAGGTACCGGGCAGTTTCGTCCGGCGAAAGGTACAGCCGGGGGATTTTCTGATCCTCGTCCAGCGCCGCTCGGACCTGTTTGCTGAGATCATCCGCGCCTGCAAGGCTGCCGAACTGCCGATTGCAGGGGCTGACCGGTTGAAGGTCGGAGCCGAGCTTGCGGTCAAGGACCTGGCGGCTCTGCTGAGCTTTTTGGCCACGCCCGAAGACAGCTTGTCGCTGGCCACGGTACTGAAATCGCCTCTATTTGGCTGGTCCGAACAGCGGCTTTTTGATCTGGCACATCGGCGACAAGAGCAATTCCTTTGGGCAGCGCTGCGAAATCGGGCCGAGGAGTTTCCCGAGACGCTGGCCATTCTGAATGATCTACGCAGCCAAATCGACTTTCTGCGCCCCTATGACCTGATCGAGCGGATTCTGACCCGTCATCACGGGAGACGCCTGTTGTTGGGTCGGCTGGGCCCCGAGGCCGAAGACGGCATCAACGCGCTGTTGTCACAGGCGCTGGCCTATGAACGCACCGACATTCCAAGCCTGACAGGTTTTTTAGTCTGGATGCAGACAGACGATCTGGAGATCAAACGGCAGATGAGCGGTGTCGGCAACATGATCCGCGTGATGACCGTGCACGGATCGAAAGGGTTGGAAGCCCCCATCGTGATCCTGCCGGATACCGGCAGACGACAAGCCCCGCGCGATGCCGAGATCATGGTGACGGATGCTAAGCCACTATGGAAAGTACCGGCAGACGCGTCCCCGGCTCTGATCGCGCAGGCGCGAGCCGAAGCGCGCGAACGGGAAGAGAATGAGCGGTTGCGCCTGTTATACGTGGCGCTGACCCGGGCAGAGAAGTGGCTAATCGTCGGTGCGGCAGGGGATGTCGGCAAGGACGGAACCAGTTGGTATCAACTGGTGCAGACGGCTATGGCGCGGGCAGGGGCAACAGCTTTGCCCAACAGTGAGATCCTGCGCTTGTCGCACGGAGATTGGCATGGTCCCGAATTTATCGAACACACAGGCGCCGTTCATGCCCACAGCGAATTGCCGCCGACCTTCCTGAATTCCGCCCCCGCGGTTGATGCGGCGCCGGAAACCCTCAGCCCGTCTGATCTGGGCGGGGCCAAAGCCTTGCCCGGGGACATGGGCCAGGATGAAGAGGCCGCCAAGCTGCGCGGCACCCGCCTGCACCTGCTGCTGGAGCATTTGCCGCGGGTCCTTCCTGAGAACTGGCCGCAGCTTTGCGCACGGGTTCTTCCCGATATGCGTGAGACCGAGCGGCAAGGATTGCTGGCCGAGGTGCAAAATGTGTTGACGGCGGATCACCTGAAGGCCGTGTTCGCCCCCGATACCTTGGCCGAAGTCCCGGTAACGGCCGATCTGGGCAGTCGGCGTATCCATGGTGTCATTGATCGGCTGATCGTCACTGAAACGGACGTCCAAGTAATTGATTTTAAATCGAATATGACAGTTCCAGACAATGCAGCATCCTGCCCCGAAGGACTGCTGCGGCAGATGGGTGCCTATGCTGATTCATTGTCGCAGATCTATCCGGACCGCGAAGTCAGAACTGCAATTCTGTGGACCCGAACAGCCCAGCTGATGTGGCTGCCACACGATCTGGTGAAAGCTGCGCTAACCCGTGCGCTGACGCCTTGACCTTGGCATACCCGACACCTAGTTTCAGTGACCAAGCATTCCCCATTCAGGAGACAGAATATGTCGACCGTAGCTGTTACCGACGATACTTTTGACGCCGAAGTCAAGAATTCCGACATCCCCGTAGTTGTCGATTTCTGGGCCGAATGGTGTGGCCCCTGTAAACAGATCGGACCCGCTCTGGAAGAGTTGGCGGCTGAATATGGCGACAAGGTCAAGATCGCCAAAGTCGATGTAGACAGCAACCCGAACTCTGCCGCCGCCATGGGCGTACGTGGCATCCCGGCGCTGTTCATCTTCAAGGATGGTCAGGTCGTTTCGAACCGCGCAGGCGCCGCACCGAAAGCCGCGCTGCAAAGCTGGATCGAAGAAGCGCTCTGATCCGGTTCGGGAAACAACGTTTGAAGGCGCCTTATTCGGGGCGCCTTTTTTCGTATCTGGGGCAAAGCGCTTCCGGCTGAATTGTCTGACTGGAAAAAGCTGCGCAGAAAAAGAAAAGGCCGCCCAGACCCGGGCGGCTTATCTTGAATTCACGAATTCTCGTGGATCAGAGGGTGGTGATATCCGCGCGGCACAGGCCGATATCGTCCAGCTGTTCATCACTGAGAGCCGACAGGGCATTGCGGGTTTTGCGGGATTCATTCCAATCGGCGGCTTTTTCAAAAGCGCCAAAAAACGCGTCCACTACATGCAGGATGGTAGCTGCTCCGAGCGGCGCATGGATATTTGCGGTAGTTGCCATTTGCGCATTCCTTATAAACAGAAACAGCCGACCCGTTGTCGGTTGTGAGCCTCATGTAGGATTTTCAGCTGAGTCCCACAATTGCTGGTTTTACAGCCCCGATTTGCGTTTTTTGCATATCTTATAAGCAAGTTGTGAACTGTTGCGCTGCGGATGAGACCGGCCCATATAGAACAGCAGGCGAAAACGGAGGCCCCCATGGCAGACAGCGACTTTCCCGGTTGGCACGGCACAACCATTATTGGCGTCAAAAAAGGCGGGCAGGTGGTCATTGCCGGGGACGGGCAAGTCAGCTTGGGCCAGACCGTGATCAAAGGGACCGCGCGCAAGGTACGCCGCCTGTCACCCGGCGGATTCGAGGTTGTCGCAGGCTTCGCCGGATCAACCGCCGATGCCTTTACCCTGCTGGAACGTCTGGAAACCAAGCTTGAGGCCACGCCCGGCCAACTGGCCCGCGCCTCGGTCGAGCTGGCCAAGGACTGGCGCACCGACAAATACCTGCAAAAGCTTGAGGCGATGCTGATCGTCACTGATGGCAAGGATCTGCTGGTGATCACCGGGGCAGGGGATGTGCTGGAGCCGGAACACAACGTGGCTGCCATCGGATCGGGTGGCAATTTTGCCCTGGCGGCGGCGCGCGCGATGATGGATGGCGACAAACCGGCGGAACAAGTCGCCCGCGAAGCCATGGCCATCGCCGCCGATATCTGCGTCTATACCAATGGCAATCTCACGGTTGAGAAGATCGGCGGCTAATCCGGCTGCTTACCTTTTCGACGGCAGTTTTGGCCCCAGAATCGTTCCCGACCGAGCGCCAATATTCGGACCCGGCAGGTTTATCTGCCGAGAAGACCCTGGCCGACCCATGAATTGCCCAGACCGCGCGCCGAGATTTGGACCAACAGACTCAAGTGGGTAAAAACTGCGACCCATGAATTGCCCAGATCGCGCTCCAAGATTTGGGCCAACAGACTCAAGTGGATCAAACTTGCGCCCCATAAATTGGCCGGATTGGGAACCAGGCGGTTTCCTCGGCCCCAAAACTGTACTCGAACTTTCGTGTGCTGCCCGCTTGTTGACAACGTGACCGCCTAGATCAGAGGAATCTGCCAGAAACGGCGGCGGCGGCGCCACCTGCTGCGCAGGCAATGGGCCCGTGGCCAACAGCCCAATCAATAGTGCCGCGCCCGTAATCCTGAGGGATTGGATTACCTTCATCTTCCCTGCTCTCAATCGTGGACAATATCCGTCTAAGCCAATAGAGCCGAGATTTCCTTGGATTTCCAGCGCCGATGCATGCCGATCAGCCCCAGTATCGCCGCGACGATCACGATGTAATAGGGCAGGCGGATGTCGATACTCATCAACCCGCCGCCGATCAAGGACATGACGCCCCCGGCCAGACAGAAGACAGCCGTGGTCACCCCCATGACCCAGCCTTGATCGGTGTCGCTGACACTGGAGGAAAACAGGCCCAGCAGTGTCGGGTATGAGACGCCAAAGAAGAAATAGAAGAAAAAGACCGGGACATAGCTCAGCACACCGCTGGGGCTGAAGGCGAAACCTAGGCCGCTGATCACCATCACAACCAGTGAGACATAGATGATCTGGTGTTTGCTGAACCGTTCCTGCGCAGGTTTGACCAGGAAGGTGCTGGAAAAGGCCAGCGCAACCCCAATGACGACCATGGCCATGCTGCCGCCGATGACCCCGTATCCAAATGCGCTGGTCAGGAAGTTGTCGACAAACACATAGAAGGTCACATTGGCGATCATGAACAGGCCATAGACCGGCATGATTTTCAGAACCATCGGATGTTCGCGCACCGCTATCAGGCTGTCGGTGATATCGCGGGGGCGAAAGACAAAGGGCTCACGCTCGGTCCGGGTATCCTTGAAATACGCGGCGACAAGGAAAATGGCGATCATCACCAGAACAAAGGCGCCGTAGAATGGCGTTTTCAGCGTCGCCGCGCTGCCCAGCAGGGCCGAGTCCGACAGGACCGCGCCAATAATGGGACCGCCAACCAGGCCAAAGCTGACACCTGTCACGATATAGCCCATGTTGCGGTCGCGGTCAGTGACATCGGTGCTGCCGTCAATCATTGCCGCCTGCGCGATCGGCTGGTTGCCAGCCGTAAACCCCGTGATCGACCGGCCGACAATCAACAGCAACAGGCTGTTGAGATACAGCGCAGCGATGGTCAGCGCATAACCTATCAATGCCCCTCCCAGACACACTAGCAGCGCGTTCTTGCGACCAATGGAATCTGAAACCTTAGAGACATAGACCACGCCCAGAAACCAGGACAGAAAGAAACAGCCAATCACCAAGCCGTAGTAGAAATGCCGGGTGCCCATGGCCGTGTTTTCAGGCAGGAACCCCGATTTCGTCTCCATGATCAATGAGTTGATGATCGGAAAGACCAACCCTTGCCCGATCAGGTCGACAAACACGACAAACAGCAGGGTGATCTTGGCAATCTTGGTCATTTCCGCGCTCCAGGCCCTCAACGCTTTGAAATCACTGTACCAGAAGCCGGGCGCTTTACCTATGGAAAGCATTTGCAAACCGGGTGGGGCGTTGCTAACCAACGCTGCCGCTGTTGTTTTCGCCGTTGCGGTGATTACCTAGACCGCAGCCAACTTATGCCGACCGAAAGGACTGCCCCCGTGACCGACCTGACCCCGCGCGAGATTGTCTCGGAACTGGATCGCTTTATCATCGGGCAGAAGGATGCCAAGCGCGCGGTCGCCGTGGCGCTGCGTAATCGCTGGCGGCGCAAGCAACTGGCTGATGACATCCGGGATGAGGTTTATCCCAAGAATATCCTGATGATCGGCCCCACCGGCGTTGGCAAGACTGAGATCAGCCGGCGTTTGGCCAAGTTGGCCCGCGCACCCTTCATCAAGGTCGAGGCCACCAAATTCACCGAGGTTGGATATGTTGGCCGCGATGTGGAACAGATCGTGCGTGATCTGGCCGATGCCGCGATCCTGCAGACCCGTGAATTCATGCGTGAGGACGTCAAAGCCAAGGCCCATCAGGCCGCCGAAGACCGGGTGATTACTGCCATTGCCGGGGAAGACGCACGTGAGGGCACCCGCGAGATGTTCCGCAAAAAGCTCAAATCCGGAGAGCTGGACGACACAGTGATCGAGCTGGAACTGGCGGATACCTCAAGCCAGATGCCGATGTTCGATATCCCTGGCCAACCCGGCAGTCAGATGGGGATGATGAATCTGGGCGATATTTTCGGCAAGGCCTTTGGCGGGCGCACCGTCAAGAAACGCCTGACCGTCGCCGAAAGCTATGACATGCTGATCGGGGAAGAGGCCGACAAACTGTTGGATGACGAAACCGTAAACCGCGCGGCGCTGGAATCGGTTGAACAGAACGGCATCGTGTTTCTGGACGAGATCGACAAGGTTTGCGCCCGTTCGGACGCACGCGGCGGTGATGTCAGCCGAGAGGGGGTGCAGCGTGACCTGTTGCCTCTGATCGAAGGCACAACCGTCTCCACCAAGCATGGGCCGGTTAAAACCGACCACATTCTTTTCATTGCCTCAGGCGCGTTTCATATTGCCAAACCGTCCGACCTGTTGCCGGAACTGCAGGGGCGCCTGCCGATCCGTGTCGAGCTGCGCGCACTGACCGAAGAGGATTTCGTCCGCATCCTGACCGAGACAGACAACGCGCTGACCCGCCAGTACACTGCCTTGATGGGCACCGAGGATGTCACGGTCAGCTTTACCGAGGACGGCATCGCAGCCCTGGCGAAAATCGCAGCGGATGTGAACCAAAGCGTCGAGAATATCGGCGCACGTCGGCTTTACACCGTGATGGAGCGCGTATTCGAAGAATTGTCTTTCACAGCCCCCGATCAGGCCGGTTTGGAAATCACCGTGAATGCACAGTTCGTTGACGACAATCTGGGTGAGCTGACAAAGTCTACGGACCTCAGCCGTTACGTTCTGTAATATCTCCAGCCGGTTTTTGCCGGTCCGTGTCATTGACCCCGCTGGACCTGGGATCAGAATAGAGTAGCGTGTGCGCAAATTCCTTAGGGGGCGACAGGTGCTGCGCTATATTATTTTTGTCCTGACTGCGGCAACGCTAGCCGCATGTGTCGACCGGACCGTATCTCAAACCGTGCCCTCGGCACTGGACATTGGCACGCCCAAAACCATTTACGCAGCAACCACCCGCGCGCGCGAAGCGGACGGATCCTATGGGTACCGCCGCAGCGATCAGCTGCAGTTTCTCGAGATGACGGTCTCAATTCCACCCAATCACAAACCCGGGACATTGGATTTTTCCTATGCCGACCCGGACCCGGAAAATCAGTTCGTGATGGCTGATGAAGATGAGCTTGCCGGACCCCAGGGCCTTGCCTCGCGACTAAGAGGTGTGGACGAGGTTTCGATCTTTATCCACGGCTATAACACGACCCAGTCGGAAACAGTGTTCCGCGCCGCGCAGTTGGAACATGATTTGGAAATACCGGGTGAAACCATGGTCTATTCCTGGCCAAGCCAGGCAACGGGTTATGGCTATGCCTATGACATCGACAGCATGCTTTTCGCCCGTGATGGTCTGGAACAAACTGTTCGCCAGCTGAAATCAATGGGGGTCGATCGGGTTATCCTTGTGGCGCATTCCATGGGCACCGCCCTGACGATGGAGATGATGCGGCAGGCCGAGCTGCGCGAACCGGGCTGGTCGCATCGGAATATCGAAGGGGTTGTTCTGATCGCACCGGATCTGGATGTCGATCTGTTCCGGTCGCAGATGGACAGCATCAAAACGCTGCCTGACCCGTTCATTGTGATGATCTCACGCAAAGACAGGCTGCTGAGTATATCCGCACGCCTGCGCGGTACCGCCAAAAGCGAACGTCTGGGAAATATCAGCTCGGCCGATGCGCTGTCCGAATATAAGATCAGTATTCTGGATACGACCGCCTTCAACAGCGATGCCGGGTCGTCTCATTTCGTGGCTGCAACCTCTCCGGCGCTTTTGGCGATTATCAATTCCGCCCGTCGGGTCAGCAGTACCTTTGGCAGGCAACGCGGGATTGACGTGATCGCCCCCGCCGAGGTCCGCAACCCGACCGGGGCGACCGAGATTGAGCTGACCGAGACCGGGCAGGCCAAGGTCAGCTCTCCGTAATGTCCTTTCACCTGGGGCATTATCTGAAAGCAAATGCCTCATGGCTTGGCGCCGGAGTTCTGCTGACCTTTCTGTCCTGTCTTGGGCAAACGTTCTTCATCTCGATCTTTTCCGGCGAAATTCGTGCGACGTTCGGGTTGAGCCATGGGGCTTGGGGTGGGATCTATTCGCTGGGTACGACCGCATCCGCCATCATCATGATCTGGGCGGGCGGGCTTACGGATATCTTCCGGGTGCGTGTGCTCGGCCCCGCTGTCCTGGCTGGGCTAGCCGTGGCGGCGCTAGCGATGGCGTTGAACCGCTGGCTGATCCTGCTACCGCTGGTGATCTTCCTGTTGCGCCTGTTCGGGCAGGGGATGAGCACCCATCTTGCCTTGGTCGCGATGGCGCGTTGGTTTACCACAACGCGCGGCAAGGCCTTGTCGATCGCCTCGGTCGGATTTGCGGTTGGCGAAGCGCTTTTGCCGGTAATCTTTGTCGCTGCGATGGTGTTTTTGGATTGGCGCCTGCTCTGGATCATCTCGGCAGGTATTTGTGTGGCCGGCATTCCGATTCTGCTGCGCTTGCTTCGGCAAGAGCGCACACCGCAAAGTCTGGCCAGCGAGTACTCAGCAGCAGGTATGCAGGGGCGGCACTGGACACGCACCGACGCTTTGCTGAACCCGTTGTTCTGGTTCATGGCCCCCGCCTTGCTGGGTCCTTCTGCCTTTATCACCGCCTTCTTCTTTCATCAGGTCCATCTGGCCGAGGTCAAAGGCTGGCAACATATCGAATTGGTGGCGCTGTTTCCCGTCTACACAGGTGTTTCCCTGATCTCGATGTTTGTCGCGGGATGGGCACTGGATAAATGGGGAACCGCCCGAATGATGCCCTTTTATCAGGTGCCAATAGCTATCGGCTTCATGTTGGCGGCTGCAAGCACCTCGATTGGGGGTGCGGTTGCTGCATTGGTCTTTCTGGGGCTTACCGTCGGCGCAAACAGCACCTTGCCCAGTGCGTTCTGGGCGGAATTCTATGGAACCCGTCATATTGGCGCGATCAAGGCCATGGCCACTGCGGTCATGGTCCTTGGGTCGGCGATTGGCCCCGGACTGACCGGCGTGTTGATTGATCAGGGGGTTCCGCTGGACACGCAGTTCCTGTGGATCGGAGTATTCTTCCTGCTGGTTTGTCTGCTGACCTGGATTGGCATCAGCCGCGCCGCACGCACGCTTTAGCGACTGCGACGCAGATAGACGTAATAGGCCCCGTCGCCACCATGGCTGATATGCGCGGGCGTCACCTGCATCACAGCCTGTGCCAAGGGCGGCAGTGACAGCCATTGCGGTACCTGATTACGCAAGACGCCGCGCGGAGTGGGGATGGGGCCGGGCTCGTCCCGATCCTTGCCCTTTCCGGTCACCACCAGAACCAGACGCTTGCCCGAAGCCTGCGCGGTTAGCACAAAGCGCACCAGCGCCGGATAGGCCGTGTCCATCCGCAAGCCATGCAGGTCCAACTTGCCCTCGGGCCGGAGCTTGCCACGTTTCATCCGGGCAAAAGCCTTGCTGTCCATTTGCACCGGGTTGGCGCGTAACCCTTCGGTAACAGATGGTTTCAACACATGCCGCACACCCCTGCCAGCCGCGTTCTGCCCGACTTCAAACGCCTCGATCCGGGGCTTAAATGTCTTTGTCGGTTTCGGCCTGGGCAATGAGGTGGGGTGCACCGACTGCGGGAGTTCGGGATGCAGGCGATCTGCCTGTTTGGTCACCTTGCGCCACAGATCCATTTCGTCAGGGGTCAATTTGCGGCGCGACATCAGAACTCGTCCGGTAAAAGAGCATATGCGCGCTGAATCGGCAGCAGAACCACCATGCGACCCGGATCTTTCAGGCGCCCCGCTGCGGCCCCTGCGGCATCGCCGGTTCCAAAGAAAATATCAGCCCGTTGTGCGCCCTTGATGGCCGACCCGGTATCCTGAGCGATCATCAGCCTGCGCAAAGGGTCCTTGCCGTCCTTTTCGACCCAGACTGGAGCACCCAGCGGTGTGTATGACGGATCGGCGGCAATGCTGCGCATGGTGGTGACCGAACGGTTCATCGCACCCAGAGGGCCAAATTCCGGTGCAACACGATTCACCTCGCGGAAGAACACATAAGACGGGTTGTGAAACAGCAATTCGGTACCCGCCTCGGGGTTCTTGCGGACCCAGGATTTGATCATCTGCGCACTGACCTGATGCGCACCTAGGGCACCGCGCCGGATCAGTTCGGACCCGATCGAACGATAAGGATGCCCATTGGCGCCCCCATAACCGACCCGCAGCGCCCTCCCATCGGGCAACCGGATACGGCCTGAGCCCTGAATCTGCAGAAAGAACAGCTCGACTGGGTCGTCCACCCAGGCGATTTCAAGACCGCGGCCCTGCATGACATCACCGGTCAGCAGATCGCGACGGGATAACCATTTTTCGACTCCGCGCGCCTCGGGGGGCATTTTATAGATCGGGTATTTATACCGCTCCGATCTGGTTTTGGACCCGTCCAGTTCGGGTTCAAAATAGCCTGTGAACAGGCCATCCTTCCCGTCTTCGACCAGAACGGGACGGAAGAACAGCTCAAAAAATGACCGGGCCGCATCGGGCTTATAGGTGCGTGCCACGCCGCACAATGCCTGCCAGTCCGGATCATCCAGATCACCGCACGTGTTCAGAAAAACCGAAAGGGCCGCCCCGTGATCATCGGCGGCCCAACCATTCAGGTCATCATAGGACAGTATGGATCGTGTCACCTCGGCGCTGGCAGAGGTGGTCATGACAGCCACCAGGAAAAGCGACCGAAACGCTGCAATCATGCGTCCGTGGCAACAAGCAGCCAGTTCGGATCGTCCGAGCCCATAACGCGGGCAAAGGTCCAGCTGTCCTTTTGACGTTTAACCGTGTTTGGGTTGCCCTCGATGATATCGCCACCACGATCCCGCACGGCCGAAGTCAGCTCACCAACAAATTTCATGGTGATTTCGGCCTGGTTGGTATCCTTGTCAAAGCTCACATCTGCCAGTGTGGTTTCGCGCACACCGATAAATTCGGCCTCGATGGTCAGCCCCTGATCCTCGCGCGCGGCGACGACCGAAACAAAGGTTTCAAACACCTCTTCCGACAGGAAGGGCTGGATTTCATCCAGATTGCCCTTTTCGAACCCCATGACGATCATCTCATAAGCGCCGCGAGAGCCCTGAACAAATTCACCCACCGAAAAGCCCGGCTCGATCCGTTTCATAGCGGATAGGGTCTGCGCCTGTTCGCTGTCCTCGGGCACGTGATCGGTAATGTCGTGATCTGGCCCACCCTCAATCACCTCAAAATCACGGCGCGACTTATTGGCTTCGGACTGTTGTTGAAGCGGGGGTTTCTCAAAACCCTCACGTGTACCCAGTACGCTTTTCAGGCGCAGGATCAGGAAAACGGCAATTCCGGCCAGGACCAGCAACTGGATCATTGGTTCGTTCATTTCATCCTCTTGGTCAGACCGCGACTTTGTATACACGGCCTCTTGCCACTATGTAGGTGACAGTTCGGGACAAGTCTACCGCCCGACCTGCAGTAAAGGATAATGCAAATGTACCTGTTCCTGGCTTTTTTACTTGTTCCGATCATCGAAATCGGCCTGTTCATTCAGGTTGGTGGGCTAATCGGACTGTGGCCAACCCTTGCGATCGTGGTTCTAACGGCCGTTCTGGGTACCGCTTTGGTACGGACACAAGGTCGCATGGCGTTGGAAAACCTGCAACGATCCTTTGCAGAGCTTGACGACCCGACCGAACCTTTGGCCCATGGCGCGATGATCTTGCTGTCTGGTGTCTTGCTGCTGACACCGGGGTTTTTCACCGATGCCGTTGGATTTGCGCTGTTAATCCCTGGCGTCCGGGTCTCTGTATTCCGTTATCTCCGCTCGAAGGTCACAATCACGCAGTTTCAGATGGGCGGCGGGACGCAGTTCAGGACCGAGCCCCAAGCATCGACCCAGGGCGATGTGATCGACGGTGAATACACCGAGGTTCGCCCCCGTCAGAACCCGTCAAAGCCATCGAAATGGGTCGAAGGGCCGCACCAGCATTGAGGTGCCTCGCCCAACTTGCTAAGCAGTGGCGAATTTCAGTTTCGGAGTAGACCCATGGCCGAAGACGGCGCCCAAGAAAACACCGCGGCCCAGACCGCACCCCAGATCCAGATGCGCGTTCTGGGACAATTCATTCGCGATATGTCCTTTGAAAACGTGATGGCGCAAAAAGGCGTGTCTGGCGATGTCCAGCCCGAGATCGCGGTTCAGGTCAATCTGGACGCCAAAAAGCGCCCGGCTGAGCATCAATACGAGGTGTCGATCAAGCTGAACCTCAAATCCAAAGCCAAGGGCATGGAAGACATCCTGTTCCTGTGCGAGCTGGATTATTGCGGCCTGTTCCATGTGGAAGGTGTCGCCGAAGACCAGCTGCATCCGTTCCTGATGATCGAATGCCCGCGCATGCTGTTCCCGTTCCTGCGCCGCATCGTCAGCGACATCACGCGCGATGGAGGATACCCGCCGGTTAACCTGGACAATATTGATTTTGTCAGCCTGTACCGGAATGAATTGATGCGTCGCCAGGCCGAGACGCAAAAGACTCAGGCCTAATCAGGCCTCCCCGCGCCGGAGTGACCTCAGGCGCGGGACCAAAGGGCGTTTTCGCCCAGTTTATCAATAAATTTCTCATGCGCCGCGCGCTCGTCTTGGGTGATCCGGGACGGCAAGGCATCTTTGCGCGGCGATGGCCGCCACTCTTCTGCTCCGCCAACCGAAGAAGACGCAGAGGTCGACAGCCCGAAATCTGGCTGACGTCCGCCGATCAGCTCAAGATAGACCTCAGCCAGAATTTCAGAGTCAAGCAACGCCCCGTGCAAGACCCGGTTCGAGTTGTCTATGTTGAACCGCCGGCACAATGCATCCAGCGAGGCGGGCGAGCCCGGAAACCGTTTGCGCGCAATCGCCAGCGTGTCCAGTGCCTGATCCATCGGGATCGGCGGCAGTCCCATCCAGCCCAGCTCGGCATTCAGGAATTTCATGTCGAATGACGCATTGTGGATCACCAGTTTCGAGTCAGCGACAAAATCCCGAAACCCCTGACCAACCTTGGCAAAAACCGGCTTGTCCTTCAGCGTGACCTGACCTTTTTCCACCGGGCGGGGCGGTTCCAGCAGGTCCGGGCCAATGCCATGCACGCCAAACGCCTCTTCGGGCATGAACCGTTGGGGGTTGATATAGACGTGATAGGTTTCGCCCGTGGCGACGTGATTCCAAAGCTCAACCGCACCGATTTCCACAATCCGGTCGCCGCTTTCAGGATCAAAGCCTGTGGTTTCTGTATCGAGTACGATCTCACGCATCTGTCAGCCCTGCCCGTATCTGCCTGACCACATCCTGCACTTGCGCGCGGGCGTGGTCCAGACTGTCCGTGACGATCACAAAATCAGACCGCGCGCATTTTTCGTCATTCGGCATCTGCTTGGCTTTGATCTGCTCGAACTGCGCCTCGGTCATGGTACCGCGCGCCATCACGCGGCGTTTCTGCTCGTCAGCCGGGACCGAGACACAGACGACCGCATCCATCGCCGCATCTCCACCGGTTTCAAATAGCAGAGGAATATCGAAAACCAGAATATCTGCGGTGGCTTGTTCCCGGAACGCCGCTCGATCCGCCGCCACCAGCGGGTGAACAATGGCCTCAATCGCTTTCAGCGCCACCGGGTCTGCTGAAATGAATCGTTTCAATACTTCCCGGCTAACCGCGCCGTCGATAATGGCCTCAGGAAACGCCCTACGCATCGGCTTGATCGCTGTCCCGCCACACGCGTATAACCGATGCACGGCGGCATCTGCGTCCCACAACGCACAGCCTTCGTCGACGAACATGCTGGCAGTTGTGCTTTTACCCATGCCGATAGAACCGGTCAGGCCAAGTGCAAAGCTCATCCCAGCACCGCAGCACGCAAATCAGAAGTGACTTCAGGGCGCACCCCAAACCAGCTTTCAAACCCAGGTACGGCCTGATGCAACAACATGCCAAGGCCATCTACGGGTGTGCATCCCGCCTGTTCTGCTGTTTCCAGCAAGCGTGTCTTAAGTGGCGCATAGACCAGATCGGTGACAATGGCACCGGGCTGTAACCCGTCCAGAGGCACCCGCAGCTCGGGCTGGCCCTGCATCCCAAGCGAACTTGTGTTGACCACAAGTTCCGCATCTTCAACCACGTTGCCCGCTTTCAACCAATCCACCACCGTTATGGTCGTACCAAACTCTTCCTTCAGGCGATCTGCACGTGAGCGCGTCCGATTGGTCAAGAAAATCTCGGGCACACCTGCATCGACCAACGCTTGAAGAACCGCACGCGCGGCGCCTCCGGCACCAAAGACAACCGCGGGACCATCCGCTGGAATCCAATCTGGGGCGCCGCTGCGCAGGTTCTGCATGAACCCGTACCCATCAGTGTTATCCGCATGGATCGAACCGTCGGGCTGAAACACAAGCGTATTAGCAGCCCCGATCTGCCTGGCCCGGTCCGAAGCCGTATCCGCCAGATCCAAGGCCACCTCTTTATGGGGCACTGTGATGTTGGCCCCGACAAATCCGGCTTTGGGCAAGGTTCGTAGAACAGTCTCAAGATCATCCGGTGCGACATCCATGGGGATATAGTGACCGGCCAGGCCATAAGTTTTCAGCCAATGGCCATGCAGTATTGGGGATTTCGAATGGGAAATCGGATGCCCGATCACACCCGCCAGCGGGATCTGCTTGTCACTCATTGATCAATCACCCCTTTGACCGCCAGAAAATTCAACAGCTCCAATAGGGGCATACCCAAAACGTTAAAATAGTCACCGTCAATGGTTGCGAACAGCCGCACGCCTTCTTCCTCAAGCTTATAAGCCCCGACAGCGTGGCGGATGCTGTCCCAGTTCCGCGCAACATAATCGCGCAGATAGGCGTCCGAACTCATCCTCATCCGCAGGCGCACCTGACCTACATGTCGCCAGATCGGCTCACCATTCTGATAGATGACGGCTGCGGATAACAGCATATGCCGCTTGCCCCGCATCGCTTTGAGCTGCGCCAGCGCATCCTCGGGCGATTGCGGTTTGGACAAAAGCTGACCTTCGAAATCCAGCACCTGATCACATCCCAGAACCATCGGCCCCGGCACCTTGTCGCTGACCTTGCGGGCTTTCATCTCTGCCAGAGTATCGGCAATATCACGTGGAGATGCCTCTTCGGCCAGCAAAGCCCGTTTGGCGGTCTCTTCGTCCACGCGTGCAGTTTGAACGGTAAACCGCACGCCCGCATTCTCTAGCAACTGCGCGCGAATGGATGACCCCGAGGCCAATATGATGGGGACAGAAATGTGGAAAACCCCCTGAGCAAATGGTTGATCGTTCAAGGATGGTTTGTATGGTTTTCCTGTTGACACGCAAGCCCGGTGTTTTCGCGAAAAACTTCTATGAGTCGCCCGAACCCTGTCCAGTCTGGACAAGGATAACTTTGAACATCGGGACAAGCGGGATATCCCAGCTTATTCATCAAGTTATCCCAGGAGAATTACGCATTACATATTAATAACATATTGTTTTATTGTGGTTTTTTATGAAATTAACAGAATCACCCAGTTCTCGGGTGAAACTATCCACCTGGGGAAAACAGATGGGTAAATAAGTAATCCACGGAATTTGATCTCCCTACAAAACCATCATCCTTTCTCTTTTCCTATTTTTTTTATAGGGAGAGATCCAAACCACGCCCGGAGCTGGAATGACTGATCTTCTTTTCGCCATCTATCCTTGGGTGAAGTCCCTGCACATCATGGCCGTGATCTCTTGGATGGCCGGTTTGTTCTATCTGCCTAGATTGTACGTCTATCACGTAGAAAAAGCCCAAGGCGTTGACGGGGCGCAGGAGATCTTCTTTGAAATGGAAGAAAAGCTGCTGCGGGTGATCATGCGCCCGGCGATGTACGTGGCCTGGGCCTGCGGCCTGATCATGGTATTCACACCAGGCATAGTCGGCTGGGATTTTGCCTGGCCCTGGGTCAAAGGCGCAGCAGTGATTGCGATGACTTGGTTCCACTACTGGCTGATGGTACGTCGAAAGGACTTCTTAGAGGGCCGAAATACGCTCACTGGGCGGCAGTATCGCATGATGAACGAGGTGCCTACCATTTTGATGGTTATCATCGTTCTGGCGGTCGTTCTGAAGTTCTGAGCAGCTATTTGACTCTTTGTAGGTAAGCGCTTATTTATCGCGTAACACGCCCGTCCGGGCGGCGTATCTTCCGTATTGAAATTCCAGTCCGAGCCGCATCCATGCGGCCAAGGTTCTTATCATCATGTCTAATGAATCCCTCAATCTGGCCGATCTGAAAGCCAAAAGCCCCAAAGACCTTCTGGCGATGGCCGAAGAGCTTGAGATCGAAAACGCCTCGACCATGCGAAAAGGCGAGATGATGTTCCAGATTCTGCGCGAACGCGCAGATGAAGGCTGGACCGTGGGCGGCGATGGCGTACTTGAGGTTCTGCAAGATGGGTTCGGGTTCCTGCGTTCGCCCGAGGCGAACTATTTGCCCGGTCCTGATGATATCTATGTCTCGCCAGAAATGATCCGCCAGCATTCGTTGCGCACCGGTGATACGGTCGAAGGTGATATCAAGGCGCCGGACGAGAACGAACGGTATTTCGCACTGATCAAGGTCACCAAGATCAATTTCGAAGATCCCGAGAAAGCCAGGCATAAAGTTGCTTTCGACAACCTGACACCGCTTTATCCGGATGAGCGCCTGAAGATGGAAGTCGAAGATCCAACCATCAAGGACAAGTCCGCCCGTGTCATCGATCTGGTTTCGCCGATCGGTAAAGGTCAGCGGTCGTTGATTGTGGCACCGCCACGGACCGGTAAGACGGTGATCCTGCAGAATATTGCGAACTCGATCGAAAAGAACCACCCTGAGTGCTATCTGATCGTCCTATTGATCGACGAGCGGCCGGAAGAAGTGACCGACATGCAGCGTTCGGTGAAGGGCGAGGTCGTGTCGTCGACCTTTGATGAACCCGCCACCCGCCACGTTGCCGTATCTGAGATGGTTATCGAAAAAGCCAAGCGTTTGGTCGAACATAAACGGGATGTTGTTATTCTTCTCGACTCGATCACAAGACTTGGTAGGGCATTTAATACCGTGGTTCCATCCTCGGGTAAGGTTCTGACCGGCGGTGTGGATGCAAACGCTCTGCAACGGCCTAAGCGATTCTTTGGTGCGGCACGGAATATCGAAGAAGGCGGCTCGCTGACCATCATCGCCACTGCGCTGATTGATACCGGCAGCCGGATGGACGAAGTCATCTTCGAAGAATTCAAAGGCACCGGTAACTCGGAAATTGTTTTGGATCGTAAGATCGCAGATAAGCGCGTGTTCCCGGCTATCGACATCCTCAAATCCGGTACGCGGAAAGAGGATTTGCTGGTCGATAAGGGTGATCTGGCCAAAACCTTTGTTCTGCGCCGTATCCTGAACCCGATGGGCACTACCGATGCGATCGAGTTCCTGTTGTCCAAGTTGAAACAGACCAAGACAAATGGCGAGTTCTTCGATTCGATGAACACCTGACACAGGTCCTGGACGCAAGCGAGGCGGTCGAATGGATACGATATTCGCCTTGGCCAGCGCGCAAGGCAAGGCAGGGGTGGCTGTCATCCGTCTCTCGGGCCCCTTGGCGCATCCTGCCGCGGCTGCTCTTTCCGGTGCTGCTTTGCCCTCCCGCGGGATGCGGGTGCGCAGCCTGTATGGCAAAGACGGATCGCGCCTGGATGATGGGGTAGTTCTGACCTTCCAGGCCCCGGCCAGCTTTACTGGCGAAGACGTGGCAGAGCTACAGATTCACGGCAGTACAGCGGCGGTCAACGCCGTCATGCGCTGCCTTGCGGACATGGACGGTTTGCGCCTGGCCGATCCCGGGGAATTCACCCGCCGTGCCTTGGAAAACGGCAAAATGGATTTGACACAGGTCGAGGGCCTTGCCGATCTGATCGACGCTGAGACAGAAGCTCAACGCAAGCAAGCACAGATCATTCTGGCCGGAGAGCTTGGGAATTTGGCTGAACGCTGGCGGCGCGATTTGATTCGCGCCGCATCGCTGCTTGAGGCAGTGATTGATTTTGCCGATGAAGAGGTGCCAACCGATGTTACCCCTGAAGTGCGCCAGTTGATCACAGATGTCATTGCAGATCTACAACGTGAAGCTGAAGGGGTTCGTATTGCAGAACGCATTCGAACCGGGTTCGAGGTTGCGATTGTTGGCTTGCCAAATGCTGGAAAGTCGACATTGCTGAATGCTCTGGCTGGTCGCGATGCAGCGATCACGTCGGAATATGCCGGCACTACGCGCGATGTGATTGAAGTTCGAATGGACCTTGAGGGACTTCCCGTGACTTTGTTGGATACAGCGGGCTTGCGGGAAACCGACGATCACGTCGAAAGCCTGGGAATTGAGCGGGCCAAAAAGCGCGCCGAGGCCGCCGATCTGCGCGTATTTCTGACTGATGATCCAAAAGAGCTGGGCGTTCAGATGTTGGAAGGAGATATTCAGGTTCTTCCGAAATCCGATCTGAGAAACAGTTCTGATGAAGGAATCTCAGGGAAAACCGGGCAGGGTGTGGATCGGTTGATTTCCAACATATCGCGTGTTTTGGGTGATCGTACTACTACCCATGGTATCGCCACGCGTGAAAGGCATCGTATAGCGCTGATCACAGCGCGCGACGCACTTAGTGCTGCAATCGCTGTTCTGGAATCAGGTCCCGACCTGTATGATATTGCAGCCGAGGAACTGAGGACCGCGATCCGCGCTTTGGAAGCTCTGGTTGGCAGAATTGGTGTAGAAGACTTGTTGGATGAAATATTCTCAAGCTTCTGCCTGGGAAAGTAAGGAGTGTTTCACGTGAAACATTCGGATTTTGACGTCGTCGTTATCGGAGCGGGCCACGCCGGAACAGAGGCGGCCCATGCGGCCGCCCGTATGGGTGCGACTACCGCCCTTGTGACTCTGTCGGCCACTGATATCGGCGTAATGTCCTGTAACCCCGCTATCGGGGGCCTCGGCAAAGGGCATCTTGTTCGCGAAATTGACGCGTTGGACGGGGTGATGGGGCGCGTCGCAGACCAGGCGGGAATTCAGTTTCGTTTGCTGAATCGCCGTAAAGGCCCCGCTGTGCAGGGGCCCAGAACGCAGGCAGACCGGGCTTTGTACCGAGCTGCGATGCAGCGAGAAACCACGGCACAGCCGAACCTCAGCGTCGTAGTCGGCGAGGTGACAGATTTCCTGGTGAATGGACCTGCTGTTACCGGAATTCGATTGGCGGATGAGTCTGAAATACGGGCCGGCGCTGTGATCCTGACGTCTGGGACATTTTTGCGAGGGGTTATTCACATTGGTGACGTATCGCGCCCTGGCGGCCGTATGGGGGACCGTCCCTCTGTAAAGCTGGCCGAGCGTTTGGATAGCCTTAACCTGCCGCTAGGACGCTTGAAAACGGGGACACCGCCCCGGCTGGATGGTCGGACGATTGATTGGTCAGGTCTCGAACGTCAGGACGGCGATGATGAACCTACGCTGTTCTCATTCCTTTCGATGGGGGTGGTGGCGCCGCAGATTTCTTGCGGGATTACGCATACCAATGCCAGAACACATGAGATCATTGAAAAGAACCTTTCCAGATCGGCGATGTATGGGGGGCATATTGACGGTATAGGCCCCAGATATTGCCCTTCGATCGAAGATAAGATTGTGCGGTTTGCGGATAAGGAATCTCATCAGATTTTCCTCGAGCCAGAAGGTGTGAATGATCACACAATCTATCCGAATGGAATTTCTACCTCACTGCCACAGGATGTTCAGGTCGATTATGTCAGGTCCATTAAGGGGCTGGAAAAGGCAGAGATCCTCCAACCTGGCTACGCCATCGAATATGACTACGTAGATCCTCGCGTTCTGACATCATCACTGTCGTTGCCTGAGGCGCCAGGACTATATCTTGCGGGTCAGATTAACGGTACCACAGGATATGAGGAAGCTGCAGCTCAGGGAATGGTGGCTGGCCTCAATGCTGCCCTTCAGGTCTTGGGTCGGGATCCAATCCATTTCACGCGTTCCGACAGTTATATTGGCGTCATGGTCGATGACCTGACCACTCGCGGAGTGGCAGAACCATATCGGATGTTTACCTCACGGGCAGAGTTTAGATTGTCTCTGCGCGCCGATAATGCCGACCAACGACTGACACCTATTGGCCTACGCCTAGGTTGCGTAAGCGAGACACGCAGCACGCACTTCTCTGAAAAGATGGAGAAGTTGGGGGCTGCGAAAAAGAAGCTCACAGATCATACCTATACTCCGAAAGAAGTGCGAGAAGCTGGTATCGAGGTCAATCAGGATGGCAATCGCCGCGATGGTATGGCGATTTTGGCCTTTCCTGATGTGAGCTTTGAAGACCTTGTTCCCTTGATTCCTGAGTTGCAGGACGTTGATTCAGGCATTCGGCAGCAAGTGGAACGCGATGCGCTGTATGCGAATTATATCGAGCGGCAAAGACGTGATGTCGAAGCGATGAAACGCGATGAAGCCTATGAGATTCCGCGTGATTTTGACTTCTTCGCATTGGATGGGCTGTCGTCAGAGATGAAGCAGAAGTTGTCCAACGCCCGTCCTGAGAATGTAGCGCAGGCAAGCCGGATAGAGGGTGTGACGCCGGCAGCGCTGACTCTGGTGTTGGCCAAGCTTCGCCGAGATCAGAGGGTGCGCAAAGCATGAAGGAAGAGCTGTTTGACGGTCTGAATGTTTCACGTGAAACATTTGATCGACTGGCAACATATGTTGCCCTTGTCGAGCGCTGGAACCCGAAAATCAACCTTGTATCGCGCAAAAGCTTGTCCGAAATCTGGACACGGCACATTTTGGATTCCGTTCAGGTTTTTCGATGTGCCGAGAACTTTTCGCATTGGGTTGATATTGGAAGTGGTGGTGGGTTTCCCGGTATGGTCTGTGCAATTATGGCGATCGAAGAAGCGCCAGACGCAAAATTCACCTTTGTTGAAAGCGATCAGCGAAAATCTGCGTTTTTACGCAATGTATCCCGGGAATGTGGTGCAAACTGTAAAGTGGTGGCGAAACGCATTGAAGCGGTGGACCCCCTGAATGCAGATGTTTTGTCTGCCCGCGCCTTGGCAGATCTTGGGGTATTATTATCTTTTTGTGGCAGACATTTAGGCGATTCTGGCGTCGCTTTGTTGCCGAAAGGTGTAAGCTGGAAAAAAGAGGTGCAGGATGCGCAGGAAGAATGGAATTTCACCTGTGATCCGATTACAAGTTTAACAGAGCCCCAAGCCGTCATCCTCAAGGTCAAAGGAGTATCACGTGGTTGATCTATCTCGTCCCTCAGGCCCCCGGATCATAGCGGTAGCCAACCAGAAGGGCGGGGTTGGGAAGACGACAACAGCCATAAACTTGGCAGCAGGCCTGGCCGAGGCCGGATGCAGGGTTTTAGTGGTTGATCTGGATCCACAGGGGAATGCTTCAACCGGTTTAGGTGTCGAGGATCGAGATTGGACAACATATGACCTGATTCTGGATGATGCGCCTTTGGATGCGGTCGTTCAGGACTCGGAGATTGAAGGCATTCTCGTTGTCCCCGCTACGGTAGACCTCAGTTCCGCCGATATCGAACTGATTTCAAACGAAAAACGCAGCTATTTACTGCATGACGCGTTACGCCAGACTGCTATTGATAAGTACGATCTGGATTTCGTCCTGATTGACTGTCCACCATCGCTGAATCTTCTGACGGTAAACGCGATGGTCGCAGCGCATTCCGTACTGGTGCCATTGCAAAGCGAGTTCTTCGCATTAGAGGGTTTGTCTCAGCTCATGCTGACCATTCGCGAGGTGCGACAGACTGCGAATCCAGACCTCAGAATCGAAGGTGTTGTGCTGACTATGTATGACAACCGCAACAACTTGTCCCGTCAGGTCGAAAAAGACGCACGTGACAATCTGGGTGAGATGGTATTTAAAACCAAAATACCCAGAAATGTGCGGGTCAGTGAGGCTCCGTCATACGCGTTGCCGGTTTTGCAATATGACTCGGGGTCTCTGGGCGCGATGGCCTATCGGCATTTGGCCCGGGAAGTCATGCATAAGAACAATAAAACCGCAGTCTGAGCGGTACTAGGAGGACCCTGTGACAGCCAGAAAATCAAAACCAAGAGGGTTGGGTCGCGGGCTTTCGGCGTTGATGGCAGATGTCACACAAGAGCCCCAGGGACGCGTGCCAACTGATTCACGGCGGCCGGACCTGACGATTCCAATCGAAAAGCTTCACGCAAACCCAAATCAGCCGCGCCGCACTTTTGCCCGGGAACATCTGGATGAGCTTGCCGCTTCGGTCAAAGAGAAGGGGATCATTCAGCCGCTGATCGTCCGCGAGATTGCCGAAGGCGATTATGAAATCGTCGCGGGTGAACGCCGCTGGCGCGCGGCGCAAATGGCGCAGTTGCATGATATCCCCGTTATCGTTCGCGATTTTGATGACACTGAGGTTCTGGAAGTCGCCATTATCGAAAACATTCAGCGCGCGGATTTGAATGCGGTGGAAGAGGCGGCCGGCTATAAGCAGCTGATGGACCGCTTTGGTCATACGCAAGAAAAGCTGGCTGAAGCATTGGGCAAAAGCCGCAGTCATATTGCCAATTTGCTGCGCCTGTTGTCCCTGCCAATGGATGTACAAACCCTTGTAATAGAAGGAAAATTATCGGCTGGCCATGCGCGAACGCTGATCACGGCCGAGAATGCCTCGGACCTTGCAAAGCAAATTGTCAAAGATGGGCTGTCGGTGCGGGCAACGGAAGCGCTGGTGAAGAAGCAACAGCAGGGGGATGCGGCCCGACCGGCACCAAGGTCTCGGGATCTGAATGCGGGTAAAGATGCGGATACCCGGGCGCTGGAAAAGGATCTTTCCGCGATTCTGGCGATGAAAGTGGCGATCAATCACAAAGCGGGCTCGGAAACGGGGCAGGTGGTCCTGACCTATGAAAACCTGGATCAACTGGATGATCTTTGTTCCAAGCTCAGCCGCTAGGGCGGGTCCAGATAAAGAACATCACGCCGCCTAGTACAATCGCCTGGATGATCAGGACATGAGACGGCGCAGACATCATGACCGATAGTCCAAATACGGCGGTGACCGACAGGGTGGCCGCCTTTTTTGCGGCCGGACGAATCGCGCCTGAACTCTGCCAATCGACGATCATTGGGCCAAACAGTCGGTGCGTTATCAGCCAGCTATGCAGCCGTGAAGACGAGCGGGCAAAGAAGAAGGCGGCGAGTAGCAGAAATGGAACCGTTGGTAGTAGGGGAAGCACCACCCCAACAGCGGCCAGCCCGACGCATAACAATCCAAGCCCTGCCCACAGATATTGCATGGTCTACCCCAAAAGTTCGCGGATCACCGCGTTCAAGACGGCCCGCCCGTCGGTTGTGGCCATCAGTCTACCATCCAGCATTTGAACCATGCCGATATCCTGAAGATGGCCCAATGGGTCTTGTGGTAAGGGGTGGCCTGATATTCCCATATATCTATCTATATCTAGCCCGCCGGTAACCCTAAGACCCATCATAAGGTATTCACTTGCCTGGTCTTCACGCGACAATGCGGCGCGTTCTTTCTCTCCGCTACCACAGGAAGCCGCGTCCAACCACCGCTGCGGATTCAGATAGGTTTCAGTCGCGTATTTCTGGCCATTCTGGGTGATCCGTCCATGGGCGCCGGGGCCAATACCGACATAGTCACCATAGTGCCAATAGATCAGATTGTGCTGTGATTCCGCGCCGGGGCGGGCGTGGTTCGATACCTCATAGGCGGGCAGACCATGAGCCTCGCAGATTTCTTGCGTGGCCAGATACATATCGGCGGCGCTATCATCCAAGGGCAGGCCGCGCAGCTTGCCCACGGCATAGCGATCACCAAAGGCGGTTCCGTCTTCTATGGTCAGTTGGTACAGCGACAGGTGATCGACCGCCATCGACAGGGCTTCGGTCAACTCTGCGCGCCAGGCATCAAGGGTTTGATGTTGCCGCGCATAGATCAGGTCAAAGCTAACCCGTTCAAAACAACGACGGGCTATGTCATAAGCAGCCCGCGCTTCGGCCACGCTGTGAATGCGGCCCAACCGGCGCAGATCGTCATCATTCAGCGCCTGTACCCCCATCGAGATACGGTTGACGCCTGCTTCTCGGTAGGCAGCGAACCGTCCCGCCTCGACCGAGCCGGGATTGGCTTCAAGTGTGATTTCCATGTCATTGGCGGGGTGCCAAAGGGCGCGGGCGGTATCAATCACTGCGGCGACGGTTTCGGGATCCATCAGAGACGGGGTGCCGCCGCCAAAAAAGATCGTGTTCAGAACACGGTTGGGGGTCTCGGCGGCGCAGCGGTGCAGCTCGGTCAGATAGGCCTCAAGCCATTGTTTTTGATCGATTTCACGGGAAACATGGCTGTTGAAATCGCAATAGGGGCATTTGGCCTCGCAAAAGGGCCAATGCACATACAGGCCAAAGCCCCCGTTGCGCCAATCATCCGCCAAAACAGCCTTTCACGAACATCTCAACCGCGCGACCGCGATGGCTGATCTTGTTCTTTTCCCAGCGATCCATCTGCGCAAAGGTGATGTCATGGCCCTCGGGCACAAACATCGGGTCATATCCGAACCCGTCCGCGCCACGGATTGGCCAGACCAGATGGCCAGGGGCGATACCCTCGAACACCTCGTCATGGCCGTCGGGCCAGGCCAAAACCAGAGTGCAACGGAATTGCGCGGTGCGGGGATGGGCGGCGTTCTTCGCCTCAAGCTCTTCATGGGCGCGGGTCATGGCCATCAGGAAATCGCGGCCATTGCCGGTTTCTGCCCAATCGGCGGTGTAGACGCCCGGCGCCCCGTCAAGCGCGTCGATGGTGATCCCGGAATCGTCCGACAGGGCAGGAAGGCCGGTGGCTTTGGCGGCGGCATGGGCCTTGATCCGGGCATTGCCGACGAATGTATCCTCGGTCTCTTCCGGTTCAGGTAGGTCCATGTCGGCGGCGCCGATAACGGTGACACCAAAGGGTTCAAGCAGATGTGCCATCTCCTCAAGCTTGCCTTTGTTATGCGTGGCCACCAGCAACCTGTCGCCGTCGAACTTGCGGGTCATGCGGTGGCGGCCTTTTGCGCAGCAGCCAGTTCACTAACGCCCTGTTCAGCCAGATCCATTAGTTGATCCATCTGAACGCGGCTAAAGACCGAGCCTTCGGCGCTCATTTGAACTTCGATCAATTTGCCGGACCCGGTCATGATAAAGTTGCCGTCCACGCCGGCTTCGCTGTCTTCGGGGTAATCCAGATCCAGCACCGGTTGACCGGCGTAGATACCGCAGGACACGGCTGCAACCGGATCAACCAGCGGGTCCGAGATCACGTCACCCGTTTTCATCAGCTTGTTGACCGCAAGACGCAGCGCAACCCAACCGCCTGTGATCGAGGCACATCGGGTGCCACCATCGGCCTGGATCACATCGCAGTCGACGGTGATCTGGCGTTCACCCAAGGCAACCCGATCGACACCTGCACGCAGGGCACGGCCGATCAAACGCTGGATTTCCACGGTACGACCACCCTGCTTACCGCTGGCAGCCTCGCGCCGCATCCGTGTATTGGTCGCACGGGGCAGCATGCCGTATTCAGCGGTAACCCAGCCCAGGCCCGAACCCTTGATGAACGGTGGCACGCGATCTTCGATCGTGGCAGTGCACAATACATGGGTATCGCCCATCTTAATCAGGCAGGAACCTTCGGCATGTTTGGTAAATCCTGTTTCGATTGAAACGGCGCGCATTTCGTTTAGATCACGTCCTGAGGGTCGCATGGGAATTCCTTTGTTTGCTGGTTTGGGGATACCGCCCCGCAGCGTCAGGATGCAACCCTGATTGACCTTTCGCCTACCTGCTATTTAATGGCCATCCAGCAGAGGATTGCCGATGAGTGACGCAAGCAAAATTCTGAACGAGATGAATGACCGGTCGCGCGAGGTGTTTCGGCTGATCGTCGAAAGCTATTTGGATAGCGGTGAGCCTGTCGGCAGCCGTACCCTGACGCGCACTTTGTCGGAAAAAGTCAGTGCGGCGACGGTTCGCAATGTGATGCAGGATCTTGAGTTTCTGGGCCTGCTCGACAGCCCTCATGTCAGTGCGGGGCGGATTCCGACGCAACACGGGTTACGGATGTTCGTGGACGGATTGCTGGAGGTCGGTGATCTGGGCGCGGATGACCGGCAGAAGCTGGACGACACACTGGGCGCTAACTCGGGGGATGTCGGCGGGATGCTGGACCGTGTCGGCGCGGCCTTGTCACACGTGACACAAGGGGCCTCGCTGGTTTTGACGCCGAAACACGAAGCGGAAATCAAACATATCGAATTTGTGTCGCTTGGGCATGACAGGGCCCTGGTGGTTTTGGTCTTTTCCGACGGTCAGGTGGAAAACCGGCTGTTCAAGCCGCCACCCGGGCAAACGCCCAGCTCGATGCGGGAAGCGGCGAATTTTCTGAACGCGCTGATCGAGGGCCGCACCATCAGCGAGGTTCGCCGTCAGATGCTGACCCAGATCGATGCGCGGAAACAGGAAATTGACGTGCTGGCCCGTGAAATGGTCGACAGCGGCATGGCCGCATGGGACGGGGATGATGGCGACTCGGCTCGTTTGATCGTCCGAGGGCGGGCGAATCTGCTGGGTGAACGTGGCGAAGCAGATGAGTTGGAGCGCATTCGCACCCTGTTTGACGACCTCGAACGCAAGCGCGACATCGCCGAATTTCTGGAATTGACCGAAGAAGGCGAAGGTGTACGCATTTTTATCGGGTCTGAGAACAAACTTTTCTCACTTTCGGGTTCCTCTTTGGTGGTGTCTCCATATATGAACGCTGATCGTAAGATAATCGGTGCGGTTGGGGTCATCGGGCCCACACGTCTGAATTATGGACGGATCGTGCCGATCGTGGATTATACGGCGCAACTGGTCGGCAAACTGATATCCGACCGGAGCTAGAGGGTAAGAGATGGCAGAGCCCAAGAACGAAGATTTTCTGGACGATATCGCAACGGCCGAGGCCGAAGAGCTGGCTGATGAATTTGCTGAGATCAGCGAAGAAGCGCTGGAGCTGGATGAGCTGCGCGCCGAGCGCGACGACTACAAAGACAAATTCATGCGTGCATTGGCCGATGCGGAAAACGCGCGCAAGCGCGGCGACAAGGCTCGGCGCGATGCCGAACAGTATGGCGGCTCGAAACTGGCTCGTGACATGCTGCCGGTCTATGACAATATGAAACGCGCGCTTGAGGCCGCAACCGACGAGCAAAAAGAGGTCGCAGGTGCTTTGCTGGAAGGTGTTGAACTGACCATGCGCGCGCTGAAGGACGTGTTTCAGAAACACGGGATTCAGGTGATCACGCCAGAAGTTGGCGATCGGTTTGACCCCAATGTGCATGAGGCGATGTTCGAGGCCCCCGTGCCCGGAACACGCGCCGGTGACATCATCCAGGTATCTGCAGAAGGCTTTATGCTGTACGACCGGCTCTTGCGCCCCGCGCAGGTGGGTGTGTCGTCCACGCCGGCAAGCTAAGCGCTTAAGATATCAATCAATTATTGAGGCGGTCAGGATCTGGCCGCCTCTTTCAATTTATAGATCAGGTCCAATGCCTCGCGCGGGCTTAGCTCATCCGGCAAGATCTCACCCAACATATCCGCAACGGGTGAAGCTTTTGGGGGAGGCGGTGGCGGCGGGGCAGCCGAGAACAGCGGCAGATCGTCGATCAAAGCCTTTTGCTTGCCGCCTTCGCGTTCGGTTTTCTCCAGCTGGTCCAGCACAACGCGGGCACGTTCGACAACGGATGCCGGCAGGCCAGCCAGTTGCGCCACCTGGACACCATAAGACCGATCCGCGGCGCCTTTGTGAACCTCGTGCAAAAAGATCACCTCGCCCTCCCATTCCTTGACCGCAACGGTGGCGTTGTCGACACCTACCAGATTTCCGGCCAGCGCGGTCAGCTCGTGATAATGCGTTGCAAACAGCGCGCGACATTTATTGGCGGCGTGCAGATGTTCGAGCGTGGCCCAGGCGATGGAAAGCCCGTCATAGGTGGCCGTCCCGCGTCCGATTTCATCCAGGATGACCAGCGCATGATCGTCGGCCTGATTGAGGATGGCGGCGGTTTCGACCATTTCAACCATAAAAGTCGACCGCCCCCTGGCCAGATCGTCAGATGCCCCGACACGGCTGAACAGCTGGCTGACCACACCGATATAGGCTTGTTCGGCCGGAACATAGCTGCCCATCTGTGCAAGCAGGGCGATCAGCGCATTCTGCCGCAGGAAGGTTGATTTACCCGCCATGTTGGGGCCGGTCAGCAACCAGATTGCAGCACCATCTTCGGCGCTGAGATCACAATCATTGGCGATAAACGCGTCACCGCTTTGTTGGCGTAGCGCATGTTCAACAACCGGATGCCGCCCGCCCTGAATATCAAAGGCACGAGAAGCATCGACCTGCGGGCGACACCAGCTCTCGCCCCGTGCCAGATCGGCCAGCGCAGTGGTTAAGTCCAGCTCTGCCAGCCCGCGCGCGGCTTGGTTCAGTTGCGCAGCACGGGTAAGAATCTCATCAGAAAGCCTTTGATAGAGCCGCTTTTCGATCTCCAAAGCATGATTTCCGGCGTTCAGGATACGGGTTTCGATCTCGGACAGTTCTACTGTCGTGAACCGCACCTGATTGGCCGTGGTTTGCCGGTGGATATAGGTTTCGGAGTACGGCGGGTTCAACATCTTCTCGGCATGGGTGGCCGTGGTTTCGATGAAATAGCCCAGCACGTTGTTATGTTTGATCTTCAGCGAGGTGATGCCGGTGTGCTCGGAATATTTCTGTTGAAATCCGGCGATGACCGAGCGGCCTTCGTCGCGCAGGGTGCGCGCCTCATCCAGTTCCGCGTCATAGCCGGGGGCAATGAAGCCGCCGTCGCGCGCCATCAGAGGCGGCTCGGCCACAAGCGCCTCATCCAGCAGGGTCAGCAGATCATCAAAGCCCGTCAGGTTTTGCACCGCAGTGGCCAGCAGGATCGGCAGATCCCCCGTCCCGCACAGTTCGGCTATGGTTGCAGCCTGCGCCAACCCGTTTCGGATCGCGGCCAGATCGCGGGGGCCGCCGCGTTCCAGCGACAGGCGCGACAAGGCGCGGTCCAGATCGGGGGTTTTGCGCAGGGCATCGCGAAGATCTTGGGCGATCAGGCTGTCCTCAGCCGCGAAACTCACCGCATCCAGCCGCCCGTGGATCACATCCAGATTGCGCGAGGGGCTGGACAGGCGCTGTTCCAACAACCGCGCGCCGCCCGGCGTGACTGTACGGTCAACCACCGACAAAAGCGATCCGGCGCGCCCGCCAGACAGCGACCGGGTCAGCTCCAGATTGCGGCGCGTTGCGGCGTCGATCTGCACCACGCGGTCCTCGGATTCTTTCAGCGGCGTTTGCAGCAGGGGCAATTTGCCTTTTTGCGTGATCTCCAAATAGTCAATCAATGCGCCCATAGCGGACACTTCGGCCCGGCCAAAATTTCCAAACGCGTCCAGCGCGCCCACGTGAAACAGAGCGCAGATGCGCTTTTCAGCCGCCGTGCTGTCGAAACTGGCACGGCCGATGGGCGTCAGTGAGATGCCCAGATCGCGGGCAGGTTCGTGCAGGACCTGTTCGGCCCCGTCCGCCACGATCAGCTCCGACGGAGCCAGCCGGGCCAGTTCAGGGCTTAGGCGCACAGAGGTCAAAGGCATCACGTGAAACGCCCCGGTTGAGATATCGGCCCAGGCAAGCGCCGCTTCATCCCTCACCTCGGCATAACAGGCCAGAAAGTTGTGGCGGCGCGCCTCTAGCAGCGCGTCCTCGGTCAGTGTTCCGGGTGTCACCAGCCGGACAACACCGCGCTTTACCACTGATTTAGAGCCTCTCTTCTTGGCCTCAGCCGGGCTTTCCATCTGTTCGCAAACGGCCACGCGAAAGCCTTTTCGGATCAGCGTCAGCAGGTATCCTTCGGCGGCATGGACCGGCACACCGCACATCGGGATGTCGGCGTCGTTGTGCTTGCCGCGTTTGGTCAGGGCGATGTCCAGCGCCTCGGCGGCGTTGACGGCATCCTCGAAAAACATCTCGTAGAAATCGCCCATCCGGTAAAACAGAAGGGCGTCGGCATGGGCCTCTTTGATTTCGAGATATTGCGCCATCATCGGCGTGACTGTGGACAAGGCTGATCCCTTTTGACGGCGTTCGGTCGCGACCTTACAAATCCGCCATCTGGTGCGAAAGGCAAAAGTATTCTCGTTGAGGCGCGCGCGTGCCTGCGCTATGAGGCAGAAGCCCCGTAGTTGCAGAGAAACGACGTATCAAATGCCCAAAGCGAAGATCACCAACGAAGAGGCGCTGGCCTTTCACCTGGACCCAACTCCTGGCAAGTGGGAGGTACAAGCCACCGTTCCCATGACCACGCAGCGCGACCTGTCGCTGGCCTACAGCCCCGGCGTGGCTGTTCCATGTGAAGCAATCGCGGAAAATCCAGAAACGGCCTATGACTATACCAACAAGGGAAATCTGGTCGCCGTGATCTCGAACGGGACGGCGGTTTTGGGTCTTGGTAATCTGGGCGCGCTGGGCTCAAAACCGGTGATGGAGGGCAAGTCAGTCCTGTTCAAGCGTTTCGCTGACGTAAACTCGATCGATATCGAGTTGGACACCGAAGACGCGGATGAGTTCTGCCGCGCCGTGCGTCTGATGGGCCCGACCTTTGGCGGCATCAATCTGGAAGACATCAAGGCGCCCGAGTGTTTCATCATCGAACAGCGCCTGAAGGAAGAAATGGATATCCCCGTCTTCCACGATGATCAGCATGGCACGGCGGTGATCTGTGCAGCGGGCCTGCTGAATGCGCTGCGTATCTCGGGCAAGAATATTGAAGATGTGAAGATTGTTCTGAACGGTGCTGGGGCTGCTGGGATAGCGTGTATCGAACTGCTCAAGTCCATGGGCGCGCGGCATGAAAACTGCATCGTGTGTGACACCAAAGGCGTGATCTATCAGGGCCGGACCGAGGGCATGAACCAGTGGAAATCGGCCCATGCGATCACCACGGATCTGCGTACGCTGGAAGACGCCATGAAAGGCGCAGACGTCTTTCTGGGCGTGTCGGTCAAAGGGGCTGTGACGCAAGATATGGTAGCCAGCATGGCCGATAACCCGGTGATTTTTGCGATGGCAAACCCCGACCCCGAGATCACACCGGAAGAGGCGCATGAGGTGCGCGTAGATGCCATCGTCGCCACAGGGCGCAGCGATTATCCGAACCAGGTCAACAACGTGTTGGGCTTTCC
Source organism: Ruegeria sp. CDSA020 (assembly GCF_059612345.1). Classification (NCBI taxonomy): domain Bacteria; kingdom Pseudomonadati; phylum Pseudomonadota; class Alphaproteobacteria; order Rhodobacterales; family Roseobacteraceae; genus Ruegeria; species Ruegeria sp. CDSA020. Next base: position 47,798 of record NZ_JBXWQK010000012.1, on the reverse strand, counting down.
CTACCTGTTCCGCGGTGCTCTGGATATCCACGCCCGCGCCATCAATGACGAGATGAAAATTGCCTGTGCCCACGCCCTGGCCAACCTCGCGCGCGAAGATGTCCCGGATGAGGTCGCGATGGCCTATGGTAAGTCGCTGACCTTTGGGCGCGATTATATTATCCCGACACCTTTCGATCCGCGCCTGATTCACCGCATTCCGCCCGCCGTTGCGCGGGCTGGGATGGATACCGGCGCGGCGCGGCGCCCGATTATCGACATGGACGCGTATGAGCTGAGCCTGAAATCCCGCATGGATCCGACCGCCAGCATTCTGCGCGGCCTGAACGCGCGGGCCCGTCAGGCGCAAAGCCGAATGATCTTTGCCGAGGGCGACGATCCGCGTGTGCTGCGGGCTGCGGTGATGTATCAACGCTCGGGCTTTGGTAAGGCGCTGGTCGTAGGCCGCCCGGATGACGTCAAGCAAAAGCTGGAAGAGGCCGGGCTGGGCGATGCTGTGCGTGAGCTGGAGATCGTGAATGCCGCCAACACTGCGCATCTCGATACCTATTCTGATTTTTTGTACGATCGCCTGCAGCGTAAAGGCTTTGATCGAAAGGATATTCATCGACTTGCCGCGCGCGACCGGCATGTGTTTTCATCGCTGATGCTGGCGCATGGGCATGGCGACGGTTTGGTCTCGGGCGCGACGCGTAAATCGGCGCATGTGCTGGATCGGATCAACCATGTGTTCGACGCAGATGCGGCCCGTGGCGCGGCGGGTGTGACGGCGCTGTTGCACAAGGGGCGGATCGTGCTGATCGGCGACACTCTAGTCCATGAATGGCCGGACGAAAACGATCTGGCCAATATCGCCGAGCGTTCAGCAGCCGTTGCCCGCCATATGGGGCTGGAGCCGCGCGTTGCCTTTGTCAGCTTTTCGACGTTTGGCTACCCGGTGTCGGAGCGGGCCGAAAAGATGCACCGCGCTCCTGCCGTTCTGGATCAGCGTGGCGTAGATTTCGAATACGAAGGTGAAATGACGGTGGACGTGGCGCTGAATGTCGACCAGCAGTCAAACTATCCGTTCCAGCGCCTGACCGGACCGGCGAATATCCTGATTGTCCCAGCACGGCATTCGGCCTCGATCTCGACCAAGTTGATGCAGGAAATGGGTGGGGCCACGGTGATCGGTCCGATCTTGTCGGGCATCGACAAGCCGATTCAGATCTGTTCGACCATATCGACGGCCAATGACATTCTGAACATGGCCATTCTGGCCTCCTGCGATATTGGTTAAGCCATGACAATCTGGAATCTAGGCTCGATCAACGCAGACATGATTTATGATGTGCCACACCTGCCGGGCGCGGGTGAGACGCTTTCGGCCAACCGTTTGGATCGGTTTCTGGGCGGCAAGGGCGCGAATATGTCCGTCGCCGGCGCGCGGGCCGGCGCGCGGGTGGCGCATATTGGGGCCATAGGGCCCGACGGGCGCTGGGCGCGTGACAGGCTGACCGAATATGGCGTCGATACCCGTTGGATTGCCGAGGTTTCAGATCCTACCGGGCACGCCATTATCGCCGTAGACGCCGAGGGTGAAAACAACATCATCCTGTTTCAAGGCGCAAATCATGCAATTACGTCAGATCAACTGGGCCAGGCGCTGTCATCGGCGGATCAGGGTGATCTGATTGTGACGCAAAACGAAACCAACTTGCAGGTCGAAGCCGCAAAAATGGGCCGCGAAATGGGGCTGACTGTCTGTTACGCGGCGGCCCCTTTTCAAGCCGATGCAGTGCGGGCGGTTCTTCCGTATCTGGATTTCCTGATCCTAAATGAAGTCGAGGCCGAGCAGCTGCGGCAGGCAACCGGGCAGGGCCTGTCCGAGTTGGGGATAGAGCATGTCATTGTGACCCTCGGATCAAAGGGCGCGCGATATCATCATAAGGGGACGACCTCGGATTTTTTGGCTCACAAGGTTCAGGCGGTGGACACAACTGGTGCGGGCGATACGTTCACAGGTTACGTTCTGGCAGGAATGGATCGTGGCATGCCGATGGAGCAGGCAATATTGCAGGCAAACCGGGCTGCCGCGTTGATGGTGACACGGCACGGTACGGCGGATGTCATTCCTGATCTGAAAGAAGTGCGCGAAGCGCGCTTTGATTAAGACCCGGCAAAGGGCGCGTCACTGCCCCACAGCTGTTTGACGCGGGCGTCGCGACCGCAGGCTTTGCGATAGGCCTTATAGGCGTTGCGCTGGCGTTTGGGACCGAACCGCGTAAAGACCAGTTTTTCGCCCTTATAGTAATCCTGATGATAGGCTTCGGCCGGGTAAAACCGGTCCTGTTGCAGGATCGGGGTGACAATCGTTTGACGCAGGACGTTCTGCGCTTTGGATTTTGCAGCCTCGGCCAACGCCTTTTCGCCTGTATTAGAGACGAAAATCGCTGTGCGGTAACTCTCTCCACGGTCGCAGAACTGTCCGCCCGCATCCGTAGGGTCGACCGAGCGGAAAAACAGGTTCAGCAGGGTTTCACGGGAAACACGGGCCGGGTCAAAGGTAATCTGAACCGCCTCGTAATGGCCGGTGCCGCCTTTGGTTACCTCGCCATAGGTCGGGTCCGCCGTTGCGCCCCCGGTATAGCCCGAGACCGCCTGAATCACGCCCGGCACGGATTCGAAATCGGATTCAACGCACCAGAAACACCCCCCGGCCACGGTCAGCGTCTCGGTTCCGGCAGCCGGTGCAGGCGCGGCGCGCAGCATTGCGACGATGAGGATCAGCGCAAACAGAAGCCAAGGTTTGACAGCGTCAATGTATGTGGTTCGGATCATGGCGGGTCTCCTTCCATGATCAGACTGCCTTGGGAAACCCCCGGGCGCAACGCGCTGACATCTGTTCTCACGCGCTGGTGAGACGAGTTTATCGCCTCAGCCCAGCAACTGCCCAAGCTTCATCGCCACACCCATATTGCCCGAGATCTTGAGCTTGCCCATGGCAATACCGGTCATCGGGTTCAGCTTGCCGGTCAACAGCTTGGTCAGGTTCTCTTGCGAGATACGGATGGTGCAATCAGTGTCCTGATCCTGCGTCGTCGCCTGATTGTCGGCCAGAACAATCACACCGGCATCACCGCAATCGAATTTCAACGACCCATCGAAGTTTTTGCCATTCAGACCGTTCTGAATACCTTCTGCGATATCCTGCAACATGCCCCATCCTTTCTGTGTTGTGACTTGGGTAAAGACATATCCTGCGGTGGAGCAAGAGTGACCTGACGGGAGGTGGCAAAAATGGACGCATAAAAAACCCGGCATCCTGAGGGGCTGCCGGGTCTTCAGGTCAAAATCTCAGCTGTCTTACTTCGACAGGCGTTTGTCGCGTGCGGCCAGAAGTTTCAAGCGCAGGGCGTTCAGTTGGATGAATCCCGCAGCGTCTTTCTGATCGTAGGCACCAGCATCTTCTTCGAAGGTCACGTGCGCCTCGGAATACAGCGAGTGTTCCGACCATCGACCCACGGTCGATGCCAGACCTTTGTACAGTTTCACGCGCACGGTGCCGGTGACATGATCCTGAGATTTGTCGATGGCGGCCTGCAACATTTCCCGCTCGGGCGAGTACCAGAAGCCGTTATAGATCAGCTCTGCATATTGAGGCATCAGCTGGTCCTTCAGATGCATCGCGCCCCGATCCATGGTGATGGATTCGATGCCACGGTGTGCTTCCAACAGGATTGTGCCGCCCGGTGTTTCATAGATACCGCGGGATTTCATGCCCACGAACCGGCCTTCAACCAGGTCCAGACGGCCAATGCCGTGCTTGCCGCCATATTCGTTCAGCTTGGTCAGGATGGTCGCGGGGCTCATCGCCTCGCCATTGATGCTGACCGCGTCACCTTTTTCGAACCCGATCTCGATGAATTCTGGTTTATTCGGCGCGTCCTCGGGGTGGACCGTGCGCTGATAGACGTAATCGGGCGCCATATCGGCGGGGTCTTCCAGAACCTTGCCCTCGGATGAGGTGTGCAGCAGGTTGGCATCAACCGAGAACGGCGCCTCGCCCCGCTTGTCCTTGGCGATCGGAATCTGGTTCGCCTCGGCAAATTCCAGCAGCTTGGTCCGGCTGGACAAGTCCCACTCGCGCCAGGGGGCTATGACCTTGATATCGGGATTCAGCGCGTATGCCGCCAGTTCGAACCGTACCTGATCGTTGCCCTTGCCGGTCGCGCCATGAGATACGGCATCCGCTCCGGTCGCCTCGGCAATCTCGACCAGACGTTTCGAGATCAACGGGCGCGCAATCGAGGTGCCCAGCAGGTACAGGCCCTCATACTGCGCATTCGCGCGGAACATCGGAAAGACGAAATCGCGGACGAATTCCTCGCGGATGTCCTCAATATAGATGTTTTCGGGCTTGATCCCCAGCAGCTCGGCCTTCTTGCGGGCGGGCTCCAACTCCTCGCCCTGACCCAGATCGGCGGTGAAGGTTACGACCTCACAACCATACTCGGTCTGCAGCCATTTCAGGATGATCGAGGTATCAAGGCCACCGGAATAGGCCAGAACAACTTTCTTGGGCGCGGACATCTGACTTCCCTTTATGCGTAGAACGACTGGCCCCTAGCGGGTTTTGAACGCGGGGGCAAGTTATCTGCGTTGACGCAGGTCGGGATTTGGGGTGAAACAGAAGGAAAGAAAACAAGGATTGGTTGAAGGGATAGATTTCAGATGTTGGGTTGGAAGATTTTTGCACATTCGGTGCGGATGGTTTTTGGGAATCTCAAACAGGTTTTGCAGATTACCTTCGGGCCATCTTTGGTTGCGACAGCGGTGATTGTCGCCCTGTTTTTTGTATTGGACGTTCCGCTGGATCAACTCAATACAACCACCGGAGAGTTGCCTGCAGGCGTTTCGAGCGGATCGGTGATTGGCTTTCTGGTGGGCTTTATGGCCGTGATATTTGTGACGATGTTCTGGATTGTGGTGTCGTGGCACCGCTTTGTCCTGCTTGAAGAATATCCAAGAGGTATATTCCCAACCTTCCGGTTCGATAGAATTCTGGCCTATTTCGGGCGGGTTCTTCTGTTGGGTATCCTGATGGCTATCGCGTTCCTGCCGGCGGGCGCGGTACTTTCAGCGCTGGGTGGTGGAGCATTGTCAGTTGTGTTTGTCATTGTCATTGTCGTCTTCCTCATCATCTGCTTCTACCGTTTGTCCATAATCCTGCCCGCAGCAGCGATTGGGCAACCGTTGACGCTTGGGCAAGCTTGGAACAACACCGCCGGTGCGGGTGGTGCGATCATCGTTCTTTTGCTTGTAAGCTTTGTGTTCCAGGTCGTGGTCCAGTTGGTCTTTACAGCGCTCGCTTTCATCCCGGTTCTGGGTGTTTTGCTCTCACTGTTTTTTGGGGTTCTGGTTTTGCCGCTGATCAATGTAAGTATCTTGACCACCATGTACGGCGTGTTCGTTGAAAAGCGCCAGCTGACCTGAACTCGTACACATATGTATTCCTTGCTCTTTCAGCGATGATGGGGCAGGGAAACCGGCATGAGTGATTTCATGACCCGCGCCCGCGCTGCCGAACAGGCGATGCGCTCTGTGTTTCCGGTGACGCCTCTGCAGCGCAATGCCCATCTGTCTGATCGTTTCGGGGCCGATATCTGGCTGAAACGTGAGGACCTCAGCCCGGTGCGGTCCTACAAGATCCGCGGTGCGTTCAACGCCATGCGCAAACAGCAGAGGCAGAACCTGTTTGTCTGCGCCAGTGCGGGAAATCATGCGCAGGGCGTGGCCTTTATGTGCAAGCACATGGATGTGAAGGGTGTGATCTTCATGCCCGTGACGACGCCGCAGCAGAAAATCCAGAAAACTCGTATCTTCGGCGGCGACAATATCGAGATTCATCTGACCGGCGACTATTTCGATGACACGTTGGCCGCCGCGCAGGCGTGGTGCACCGAACAGGGCGGCCATTTTCTGTCGCCCTTTGACGATGTTGATGTGATCGAGGGGCAAGCCTCGCTTGCGGTTGAGATCGAAGCGCAGTTGGGTGGGTTGCCGGACCACATCCTTTTGCCAGTAGGTGGTGGCGGCATGTCTGCGGGCGTGGCTACGTGGTTTGGCGATCGGACCCATTGCCTGTTTGTGGAACCCAATGGCGGTGCCTGTCTGCACGCGGCAATGGCAGCAGGACATCCGGTGGCATTGGATCAGGTGGACAATTTCGTTGACGGTGCTGCCGTTGGTCGGATCGGTGAAAAACCGTTCGAATTGCTGAAATCCCGTCATCTGTCGGATGCTCTGGTCCTGTCCGAAGACCGAATCTGCACAACCATGATCGAGATGCTGAATGTCGAGGGCATCGTTCTGGAACCCGCCGGGGCCCTCGCGATTGAGGCGCTGAGCGATATTCAGAGTTTTATCCGAGGGAAAACCGTTGTCTGCGTAACCTCTGGCGGCAACTTCGATTTCGAACGTCTGCCCGAGGTCAAGGAACGCGCGCAGCGCTATCTGGGGGTGAAGAAATACTTCATCCTGCGCCTGCCACAGCGCCCTGGCGCATTGAAAGAGTTCCTGAACATCCTTGGCCCCGAGGATGACATTGCGCGGTTTGAATACATGAAGAAATCGGCACGAAACTTCGGCTCGGTTCTGATTGGTATCGAAACCCGCAAGCCCGAAAACTTTGCCCGTCTGTTCGCGCATCTGGATGAAGCCGGGTTCACTTTTACGGATATCACCGAGGACGAGACCCTCGCCCAGTTTGTGATCTGAGCAAATGACCAGACTGCAATGTTGTCTGTCGCAGTGATAGATCAACTGCGCCTGAAACAGACAATATACAGGGCCGGGTTGTCACCCATCGCTAGCTACCTGCTTGCTGCCTGTACGGCGCCGCTCAGAGCTCGTTCAATCCTGCCTGAAACTCCGTTGCTGAGGTCCGAAATGTGCCGACTATTTCGGCGATATCGACGGTTGCGGCCTGACCCTGTGCCGAATGGCGCTCACCATCCTGGCAGAGCCTGGCCAATGTCCTGAATCCCAGACTAAGCGCGCTGCCCTTCAAGGAGTGTAGATGCTGTTCGAAGTCAGACCGATCATCATCGACCTGCAAATGCTCCAGGCCTTCTTGCACCTCATCGAGAAAGATTTCCACTACCTCGTCAAACTCGTCGGCGCCGACCTCGTCCCGCAGCTGTCTGACCCTGGACCAGTCGATCATGGCCATCCTTTCCCTAAAGATAACGACCCGATTATCACTACAGGCCGTTGGTAAATCCGTGGTTAAGATGGATGCATTTACGACCTTCACAGGATGTTAAACAGCCGTGCGCTAGGGTCGTCCCGTTCCGCATTATGTGGCAGAGCTGAGGGTCAGGTGGCAGAGGTCAGTCAGGCAGAAACAAAGGCAGAGCTGGATTTTGGTGCGATTCGCAAGGTGCTGGTCGTTGATGACAGTCGTCTGCAACGTCGTATCCTTGTGGCCTCGCTGAAGAAATGGGGCTTTGAGGTGCTCGAGGCCGATAGCGGAGAGGCCGCCATCGAAATCTGTGCTGCCATGTCCCCCGATCTGGTCCTGAGCGACTGGGTCATGCCGGGGATGAGCGGGCTGGAATTCTGTCAGGCATTTCGGGCGCTGGAGAATGACGAATACAGCTATTTCATCCTTCTGACTTCAAAAAGCGAAAAGCAGGAGGTTGCGCGCGGACTGGATGCCGGGGCGGATGATTTTCTGATCAAACCTCTTGAGGCCGATGAATTGCGGGCGCGCATATCTGCGGGCGCACGGATATTGGATATGCAGCGTGAGCTGTCTGATAAGAACCGTATGATCGAGACCGCGCTCGAAGAATTGAAAGTGGTCCATGATGCGATCGACAAGGACCTGATTCAGGCGCGTAAGATACAGGAATCTCTGGTCCCCGAACTCATGCGTGATTTCGGTAGGTCGCGTATCAGCATGTTGCTGAAACCTTGTGGGCATATCGGTGGCGATCTGGTGGGAATGTTTTCACCGGGGGTCAACCGTGTGGGGTTTTACAGCATCGATGTGTCCGGCCACGGCATCACCTCGGCGATGATGACAGCACGGCTGGGCGGGTATCTGTCCAGCAAACATTTCGATCAGAACGTGGCGATGGAAAAGCGGTTTGATAAATTTTACGCATTGCTACCACCTGATCAGGTGGCAGAGATGCTCAATTCCCGCCTTTTGGCCGATGCTGGCGTCGAAGAGTATTTTACCATGGTCTATGCCATTATCGACCTGCGAAACGGACATCTCAAGATGGTGCAGGCAGGGCATCCGCATCCACTGCTGTTGCGACAGGATGGTGGGACCGAGTATCTGGGGCAAGGTGGTTTGCCCATCGGACTGTTGCCGGATGTCACGTTTCAGCAAACCGATACCTACATGAAGCCCGGTGACAAGCTGTTGCTATATTCAGACGGATTCACGGAATGCCGGATGCCGGATGGATCCCTGCTGGAAGAAGAGGGGCTGTGCAGAATGGTGACGGATTGTGCGACCGATCTCAGCGGGCCCGAATTTCTGGACGATATGTTCTGGCGGCTGACACAGGCCATGGATCCGGACCAGGGTATGGATGATGACGTATCTGCGGTTTTCTTTGAATACAGCGGGCCTTAAAGCCCCATCAGGTGTCCCGAAGCGAAATGTCGGTCGCCGCTGTTGCCCAGCATCTGCGCAGCATCCGCACTGTCCAGCCAAAGGGCTTCGTGGAATGGCTCTGAAGGTGGACCTATGCGGCGCACAGGGCGGGCTCGATATATCAAACAGACCTTTTCGGCCCAAAGGTCATATTCGGGCATGTATGTGAAACGGCGAAAGGCGCCGACCCGCCGCGGGCTGGCAATCAACCAGCCGGTTTCTTCAAAGACTTCGCGATGCAGGGCGGTGATGGGCGATTCGCCCGGGTCAATACCGCCACCCGGCAACTGTAGATCAGGGCCGGGCTCTGTCTGGCAGGTCAGCAACAGATGTCGTCCTCGAGGCAACAATGCGTATACACCCACACGTCGTGTGTATTTGCGCCCCGCTTGTGGGGTTTCACCGAACCGTCTGATCATGTATGGCCCCTTACAACCCGAAATCTTCGACCTATATGCTGGCGGTATGCCAATCTGTGGCGTTTAAGGAAACCCCATGTCTCTTGGAACAAAAATCGCGTGGGACGACACCGTCCTGCCCTTTCAACTTGATATACCGGATATGCGCGGACGTGTGGCGCGGCTGGACGGAGTGTTGGATGGCATTCTGAAACAGCACGACTATCCCGAAAAGGTCGAGGCTTTGGTGGCCGAGATGGCCTTGCTGACTGCTCTGATCGGCCAGACCGTCTCGCTGCGCTGGAAGCTGTCGCTTCAGGTTCAGTCCAAAGGCGCCGTTCGGATGATCGCAACCGATTACTACGCTCCGCAGGCCGAGGGCGAACCGGCTCGCATCCGCGCCTATGCCAGTTTTGACCCGGACCGCCTGACCGATTCCACACCGTTTGATCAGGTGGGTGAAGGTTATTTCGCCATCATGATTGACCAGGGCGAGGGCACGCAACCTTACCAGGGGATCACACCGCTGGCTGGCGGCTCTCTCAGCGCATGCGCAGAGGCGTATTTCGCACAGTCCGAACAGTTGCCGACGCGGTTTTCACTGAGCTTCGGAAAATCAACTGAACCTGGCGTCGGTGAGCACTGGCGCGCAGGCGGCATCATGCTGCAGCACATGCCCAAAGCGTCACCATTTGTAGCCAATGCAGAGGGTGACGGTCAGATTTTGTCGGCGGATGATCTGGTTGACGGTGAAGAAGGTGAAAATTGGGGGCGCGTCAACATCCTTCTGGATACTGTTGATGACCTTGAACTGATCGGCCCTTCGATTGCGCCAACCGACCTGTTGATCCGGCTGTTTCATGAGGAACAGCCACGGGTTTATGATGCGCAATCGGTTCAGTTCGGCTGCACCTGCTCGGAAGAGCGCGTGCGCCAAAGCCTGTCGATCTATTCGGCGCGCGACATCGAAAAGATGACAACCCCCGAGGGCCAGGTCACCGCCGATTGTCAGTTCTGTGGTGCCCATTACGTATTGGACCCCGTCACCGTTGGCTTCGATGCCGGTGAGGCCTGATCCAACAGAACAGCTGCGGGCGGCCCTGAGCCGCCCCGGCAACGGGTCCAGTGATTTCGATCTGAACCCTGATGCGGTTTTGCCAGCGGGGCGCAAGCTGCGTCCAGCCGGGGTTCTGGTTCCGATTCTTGTAACGGATGAGGCCCCGCGCCTGCTTTTGACCAAGCGCTCGTCGGCGCTGAAACACCATCCCGGCCAGATCGCCTTTCCTGGCGGAAAACAGGATGAGACCGATCCGGATGTAACCGCAACCGCCCTGCGGGAAGCACAGGAAGAGATTGGCCTTTCCTCGGATATGCCTGAAATTCTCGGGCATTTGCCTACCCATGAAACCGTGACATCTTTTGTCGTAACCCCGGTTGTCGCGATCCTACGAGACGGGTTCGACCCAATTCCTGAGCCGGGTGAAGTTGACGAAGTTTTTTCAGTCCCACTTGCGCATGTTCTAAACCCTGCGAATTATATCGTTGAGTCGCGTCGCTGGCGGGGCCAGCGGCGGTATTATTTCACCGTGCCCTATGGCCCTTATTACATCTGGGGGGCTACGGCCCGGATGTTGCGGGGCCTGGCTGCGCGGGTGAGTGAATGATGAAGCTATCAGAAAGCTGGGTTACAAACCCGGCAACCCAGACAGTCTGCGCCGTTTTGATCGATGCCGGTTTTCAGGCGCTTTTCGTCGGCGGTTGCGTCCGCAACGCGCTTTTGGGGGCGCCGGTCTCGGATCTGGATATTGCCACGGACGCTCCGCCCCAGCAGGTGCTGGATTTGATGCGGGCGGCGGGGTTGAAGGCCATTCCAACTGGGATCGAGCATGGCACGATAACCGTTGTCAGCCAAAGCATCCCGCATGAGATCACGACCTTCCGGCGAGATGTCGAAACCGATGGCCGCCGGGCTGTTGTGGCGTTCTCGGACAATGTTGATGAAGATGCCGGCCGGCGCGATTTCACCATGAATGCGCTGTATGCCCGCCCGGATGGGACGCTTTTGGACCCGCTGAACGGACTGCCCGATCTAAAGGCCCGAAAGGTCCGGTTCATAGGCAACGCTCAGCACCGCATCCGCGAAGACTATCTGCGGTCTCTGCGCTATTTTCGGTTTCATGCCTGGTATGGGGATGTCGAAGCCGGGTTTGATCCCGAAGCGCTGTCGGCCATTGCAACCAATCTGGACGGATTGGCAAGCCTGTCGCGCGAACGGGTTGGGGCCGAGTTTATGAAATTGCTGACCGCGCCTGACCCTGCGCCTTCGGTCGCTGCCATGCGCAGCACGGGCGTTCTGGCACAGATATTGCCGGGGGTTGAGGATCGATCACTTGCCCCGCTGATCGCCTTGGAACAGCAGGCTGGGGCAAAGCCCGAGCCGGTCCGGCGGCTTTCCTCCATCGCCACGCCCGAGATTGCCCAGACCCTGCGTCTGAGCAAGGCCCAGATGCAACGCCTGACACGGATGCGGGATGAGGCCGCGGGAACCGCGGGCACTGCCGAGCTTGGGTTCCGTTATGGCGAAGAGGACGGCCTGCACGAAGTTCTGCTGCGTTGTGCTTTGTTGGAACAGCCCTGGTCCGAGGATAAGCGGCAAGCGCTCCGGGACGGGGCGGCAGCGGATTTTCCCGTGCGGGCCGCTGACCTGATCCCTGACTTTACCGGCCCGGCGCTGGGCAAGAAACTGGCCGAGCTTGAGGCGCGCTGGATCGCCTCGGGTTTCACCCTGACGCGCTCCGAGTTGCTGGTCGAGTAAATTGAAGTCTCAAAAGGGGATGACAAGCCGGATCGTTTGTGTTTTCTTGCGCCTGTAACATGAATGGAGGGATGCGAATGTATTACGGGATCTGGTTCGGCTAAAGCCATAACACTTGACCCGTAGGGGTGGTGTTCTGGCGCCATCTTTTTTCGCATGACTTGTTATCTGCTCAATCGGAGCACTCTCTATGTTTCGCTATTTCGAAAATCTCGTCGACCCTTTTGTCGACTACGAAGAAACCGACACGCCGCCGACACGGCTGTGGCCGTTTATGTTGAACTATTCCCGCCCTTTTATGCGGGTCTTCTTCTGGGCCGGATTGATTTCGGTCGTGGTGGCCGCGGTTGAGGTCGGTCTGATCTATTATATGGGTCGCGTTGTTGACTTGCTGTCCGCCCCGCCGGACGAAGTTTGGCAGACCCATAGTACGGAACTGATCCTGGTGGCGCTTTTTGTGCTGCTGCTGCGACCCATGCTGCATGTCGTTGACGTGCTGTTGCTGAACAACACGATCCTGCCGAATTTTGGCACTTTGATCCGTTGGCGCGCGCATAAGCACGTGTTGCGGCAATCGGTGGGCTGGTTCGAGAATGATTTTGCAGGCCGCATTGCCAACCGGATCATGCAGACGCCGCCCGCTGCGGGTGAGGCCGTGTTTCAGGTGTTTGATGCGATTTCCTTCTCGCTGGCATACCTGATCGGCGCAGCCATTTTGTTGATGACGGCTGATGCCCGGCTGCTGTTGCCGTTGTTGATCTGGCTCGTGCTGTATGGGTTTCTGGTGCATTGGACGGTGCAGCGGGTGGGACCGGCTTCGAAGGCTGCCTCAGACGCGCGCTCGGCCGTAACGGGCCGGGTTGTGGACAGCTATACCAATATCCATTCCGTAAAGATGTTTGCCCATGGGGCACAGGAACTGGATTATGCGCGCGAAGCGATCGAGGAAACCCGCCGTACCTTTCAGGCTGAGATGCGGATTTTCACCATCATGGATGCGGTTCTGGTTGCATTGAACGGGTTGCTGATCGTTGGTGTGGTTGGCTGGGCGATTGCTCTGTGGATGCAGGGCAGTGCTACGGTCGGTGTGGTCGCGGCGGCCACAGCCCTGACCCTGCGCCTGAACGCGATGACCGGATGGATCATGTGGGCGCTGACCAGTTTTTTCCGCCAGCTTGGTGTCGTTGCCGAAGGTATGGAGACGATCGCTCAGCCGATCGACCTGTTGGATGCGCCGCAGGCCAAACCCCTGCATCTGTCCAACGGCAAGATCGAGGTTCGTGATCTGTCGCATCATTACGGTCGCAAGACCGGCGGGCTGGACCATATCAACCTGACCATCGAGCCGGGCGAAAAGATCGGTCTGATCGGACGGTCGGGAGCTGGGAAATCGACCCTAGTTAAGCTCCTACTTCGGTTCTACGATGTGGAGCAGGGGGCCATTTTGATCGACGATCAGGACATTGCTCGGGTCACTCAGGACAGCTTGCGCATCCATATCGGTATGGTGCAACAGGACAGCGCGTTGCTGCACCGCTCGGTGCGCGACAATATCCTCTATGGCCGCCCCGAGGCTTCCGAAGAGCAGATGATTGCCGCGGCCAAACAGGCCGAGGCGCATGAGTTCATCCTTGACCTGCAGGACCCGAAGGGGCGTACCGGCTTTGATGCGCATGTGGGCGAGCGGGGCGTGAAGTTGTCAGGTGGTCAGCGGCAGCGGGTGACGCTGGCGCGGGTGATCCTGAAGGACGCGCCGATCCTGTTGCTGGATGAGGCGACCTCGGCGCTGGATTCAGAGGTCGAAGCATCGATTCAGGAAACGCTCTATGGCATGATGCAGGGCAAATCCGTGATCGCGATTGCCCACCGCCTCAGCACCATTGCCCAAATGGATCGCATCCTGGTGATGGATGGCGGCCGGATCGTCGAGCAGGGCACCCATTCCGAATTGCTGTCACAGGGCGGGCTTTACGCCCAGTTCTGGGCACGGCAATCTGGGGGCTTCCTGAACACGGAGGCAGCTGAGTGAAACTTGCCGATCTCATAGATCCGTTCAAACCCACCGAAACGCCCCCGCCGCAAAGGCTGGGGGCGTTCATTCGCTGGTGCCTGTCCGGAGCTTGGCCGATGATCCTTGTCGCCTCCGTGTTTTCGGCCTCTGCCGGGGCGATGGAGGCCGGAACCGCCTGGATGCTGGGTCTGGTGATCGACATGGCAAACGAAAGCGGGCCGGATGGGGTTCTGACGGCGGGCAATCTTTGGATAATTGGAGGGGTCGCCGCATTTTTCATGCTGCTGCGACCGGCGCTGTTTGGTCTTTCGGCCTTTTCCAACAACTATATTGTCATGCCCAATATCCCGCCCCTGGTTCTGGCCAAGCTGAACCGGTGGACTTTGGGTCAGTCTGTGACCTATTTCGACGACGATTTTGCCGGGCGGATCGCTCAGAAACAGATGCAAACTTCGAACGCGATGGCCTCGGTCGTGTCCGAGACGATAAGCGCAATGGTTTTTGCGCTGGCGTCTCTGGCAGGGACTTTGCTTTTGTTAGGGTCTATTCATCTTCTGGTCATGCTGCCCTTCGCCGCCTGGTTGGCGGTGTATTTCCTGCTGATCCGCTGGTATTTGCCACGCATCCGGGCACGCTCAGCGGCGCGGGCCGGGGCGCGGGCGATGGTGTCGGGGCAGGTGGTCGACACGATCACCAATATCAAAACCGTCAAGCTGTTCGCCCATTCCGAGTTCGAGGATCAGGCAGCCCGAAACTCGATGGTCGATCTGCGCGAAAAGATGCTGGCCTTTGGCAAGCTCTCCGCCAGTTTTAGGTTCATACTGATGGTTCTGGCCGGGGTGTTGCCTGTGCTGTTGCTGGGGGTGACCTTGCTGCTGTGGCGGTCCGGGATGGCCAGCGCTGGTGATATCGTTGCGGCGGGCGCGATGTCCGTGCGAATTTCGCAGATGACCGGCTGGGTCAGTTTCACGCTGATGGGGCTCTATGCCAATGTTGGTGAGATCGAGAATGGCATGAAGACGCTCGCCAAGCGTGATCGGGTCGAGGATGCGGCAGGGGCGGTCAGGCTGAGCGTGCCAGAAGGTCAGATCGAGTTTGACCATGTCAGCTTTGCCTATGGCGGTGACATCGGTGGCGTGACCGACGTGCACATGACCGTACATCCTGGCGAAAAGCTGGGTATCGTCGGGGCATCGGGTGCGGGGAAATCTACGCTCGTTTCGCTTCTACTCAGGCTCTATGAAGGGGAAAACGGCGCAATTCGGATTGATGGGCGGGATGTGTCACAGGTGACGCAGGACAGTCTGCGCAGTCAAATCGGAATGGTCACGCAGGAAACTGCGATGTTCAACCGCTCGGCGCGCGAGAATATCCTATATGGCCGTCCTGATGCCTTAGAAGACGATATGATCGCCGCGGCGCAAAAGGCCGAGGCGCATGAATTTATCCTTGGCCTGCGGGATGCCCATGGTCGCAAGGGCTATGATGCTCATCTGGGCGAGCGCGGCGTCAAACTGAGCGGCGGTCAGCGGCAGCGGATTGCGCTTGCACGCGCCATCCTGAAAAACGCGCCGATTCTGGTGCTGGATGAGGCGACCTCGGCCTTGGATTCCGAGGTCGAAGCCTCGATCCAGACCGCGTTGCATCGGGTGATGCAGGGCAAGACGGTATTGGCGATTGCACATCGGCTGTCGACGCTAAGCGAGATGGACCGGATCGTCGTTCTGGATCAAGGGCAGATCGTTGAAATGGGAAGCCATGACGACTTGCTGGAGCAGGGCGGGCTTTATGCCCGGTTCTGGGATCGCCAATCGGGCGGGTTTATTCAGGCCGCCGCCGCCGAATAAGGGTTTTGTTGTGGGTAAAGCCCAGCTATCAGGCCCTCATGACGCAGCATTACAGCATTTTACGCCTTGGTCATCAGGGCGACGGCATCGCCGATGGACCGATCTACGCCCCCCGCACCTTGCCGGGGGAGGTGGTTAGCGGGACATTGGTTGGTCAAGTGCTGAGCGACATTCGGGTCGAGACCCCCTCTGACCAGCGGGTCAAAGCACCGTGCCGGCACTACAAAGCCTGCGGTGGCTGCCAGCTGCAGCATGCCGCAGATGATTTTGTCGCTGATTGGAAGGTTGAGGTCGTGCGCAACGCACTGGCCGCGCAGGGGCTCGAGGCCCCGATGCGGCCGATCTATACCTCGCCGGAACGATCACGGCGACGGGCTACGATTGCGGTTCGGCGGACCAAAAAAGGCACCATGGCCGGGTTCCATGGCCGCGCCTCGGACACGATCACCGAGATTTCCGATTGTCATCTGCTTGATCCGGCCCTGATTGCATCTGTCCCGGTGGCCGAGGCGCTTGCCGTTTTGGGTGGTAGCCGCAAAGGGGCGCTGGCGGTCACGCTGACCCTTTCTGATGGCGGTTTGGATGTCGCCGTCAAAGGCGGCAAACCGCTGGACGGTCCGTTGGAACTGGCCCTGGCACAGGCGACCGAGGCACATGGGCTTGCGCGGCTCAGCTGGGATGGCGAGGTGATCGCCTCGCGTCACGCCCCGATTCAGCGATTTGGCGTGGCGGCTGTCGTGCCGCCTCCAGGGGCATTCCTGCAGGCCACGAAGGACGGAGAACAGGCTCTATTACAGGCAGTTCTGCAGGCAACCAAGGGCGCCAAGCGGGTTGTGGACCTGTTTGCGGGCTGTGGAACATTTTCACTGCCACTGGCCCACGACGCCGAAGTTCACGCGGTTGAGGGCGAGGCCCTGATGACCGACGCTCTGGATCAAGGCTGGCGTCGCGCGCAAGGCCTGAAACGGGTCACGACCGAGGCGCGCGATCTGTTCCGCCGCCCGTTGATGCCAGATGAGCTGAAGAGCTTTGACGCGGTTGTCCTGGACCCGCCCCGCGCCGGGGCTGAGGCGCAGGTGGCCGAGCTGGAGCAGGCGCTGCCCTCGGTCATCGCCTATGTCTCATGCAACCCCGTGACCTTTGCGCGGGATGCAAAAAATCTGATTAACGCAGGCTATACCCTTGAATGGGTACAGGTGGTGGACCAATTTCGATGGTCGTCACACACGGAACTTGCCGCGCGGTTTGCATTGAACCCCGCATCATGACCAAACAGGAGAGTTTCAGAATGGGGTTTGCCCAGCGCCTGCAGGATATCACCGAAAACCCGACCTTTGGTTGGTTCATCACAGGTGTCATCATCTTCAACGCCATTCTGCTTGGCATGGAAACCTCACCCACATTGATGGAGGCCGCAGGGCCCGTGATTGTGGTGTTGGACAGCCTGTGCTTGGCCATCTTCGTGGCCGAGATTGCGATGAAACTGGTCGCCACAGGGCGCCGTTTCTTTACCAATGGTTGGAACCTGTTTGATTTCATCGTTGTTGGCATTGCCCTGATCCCAAGCGCCGGTGGCCTGTCAGTTCTGCGGGCGCTGCGGATCCTGCGGGTCTTGCGGGTGATCTCGGTCGCGCCACGGCTGCGCCGGGTGGTTGAGGGTTTCATCTCGGCCTTGCCGGGCATGGCCAGCGTTTTCCTGCTGATGGCGATCCTGTTTTACATCGGCGCGGTAATTTCAACCAAGCTGTTCTCGGGCACATTCCCGGGCTGGTTCGGCGATTTGGGCCTGTCGGCCTATACGTTGTTCCAGATCATGACGCTGGAAAGCTGGTCCATGGGCATCGTGCGCCCGGTGATGGAGGTTTATCCCTATGCGTGGATATTCTTTGTGCCATTCATCATGGTTACGACATTTGCAGTGGTGAACCTGTTGGTTGGTCTGATTGTGAATTCAATGCAGGATGCCCATCACGCCGAGGATGAGGTGAAAACCGATGCCTATCGTGATGAGGTGCTGGAAAGGCTGGAATCCATCGAACGCCGCTTGCTTGAGCAGTCGAACAGCAAAAAGTGATTTCAGTTTTCTGGATTTCTGGCATAATCACAAAAAAAAGCAGAAGCAGGCATTAAACATGGATCGTCGAGCATTTGGAATGGGTGCTGTGGCTACGCTGGGTCTTTCGGCCTGCGCCTCGGCCAACCCCAGATTTCTGGCCTATGATGGCCCCGAGGTGACCTCTATGGTCATCAACAAAAGCGCGCGGAAGCTTTATCTTCTGCACAATGAACATGTCCTCAAGGAATATAAGGTCGATCTTGGCTTTGCCCCCAACGGCACCAAAACAAAACGCGGCGACGGCCGCACGCCAGAGGGCACCTATCTGATCGACCGGCGCAATCCCAAAAGCCGCTATCACCTGTCGCTGGGGATTTCCTATCCGGATTCGAAGGATATCGCAGAGGCCAAGGCTGCGGGCGTTGATCCGGGCGGTGACATTTTCATCCACGGCGAGCCGAAAACCCGGTCCGAGAAAAAGCGTGCCAAGAAGCAATCGGATTGGACGGCAGGGTGCATCGCTGTCAAGAATGAAGAGATCGAAGAGATCTATGCGATGGTGAATCGCGGCACAGTGATTACGCTGCGCCCGTAACCGGCTTCCAGACGTCAAACCCGAATTGCATATAGTCGCGCTGGTAGGTTTCGGCCGCCAGCGCCTCAAGTTTGGTGTCATAGATATCGCTCAGTGAAAACGGGATATCTGGTCTGGTATTGCCGGGCGCGGGCGGGCTGTCATGACCCAGCCGCCGCGCCAGATCCGGCAGGGCAGTTGCAATTTCTTCCTCGCGCAGGATCAGATCCGGCAGGGCAAAACCGACTACGCCCTCCAACACCTGCGCCTGACTGCACCAAACGCCGTCAACGCGCACAGGGGTTTGTCCCGCCAGGTTTTGCCGCAGGAAGGTCAGAAAAGCCGAGAATGCCTCATAATGCTGTTCGATGGGGTAGTTTTCAGCGCGTAACTGTCCGGGGATCGGAAGCTTGAACCGGTTGCGCAGCATATTGCGGATTTTCAGATAGGCGCCGGGCTCGGTGCTGAGGATGTAGGAACAAAAGGCCGAATGTGCGCGTACCAGCGGGTGCCGCACCACGGTGAATTTGCGATGCCCCGGATGATCCTGTAACCACTGGCGGGTCTTTTTGCGGTTTTGATCAGTGATCAGGTCATCCGCACTGATTGAATCAAGCGCAGCCATCCATTGCTTCACAACCCCTTCAATGCCGCTCCGCACGGGCAGATACATTAACGGGGTTTTCGGCGTGGCGACATAGGTCGCTACGGCCGCGCCACGCCGGGGTTCA
This sequence comes from Ruegeria sp. CDSA020, assembly GCF_059612345.1. Lineage (NCBI taxonomy): Bacteria > Pseudomonadati > Pseudomonadota > Alphaproteobacteria > Rhodobacterales > Roseobacteraceae > Ruegeria > Ruegeria sp. CDSA020. Next base: position 28,710 of record NZ_JBXWQK010000012.1, on the reverse strand, counting down.
AAATTCGGAGTTCTGTGCAGGCTGAAACTGTCGATGTGCGACAAGGCCTGTTCGGTCTCATCAGGGTTTGTCACCTTGGACAAGGCCGGCTCAGGGTTTTGGGGTTTGAGCGTGTCGTCGATCGTGGTCAACCGACCCGATACCCCAAGCCAGGCCGCCAGGCCGTTCAGGCTGTCGAGCCGGTTCAGATCGTCGTAAGCGATGAAAAAGGCGGTTTGCCCGCTGGCCTGAAGATGATGCAGCAAAGTCAGTTGAAAGGCCTGTTGCTGGTCCAGATAGTTTTCGAACTCACGAGGGTTGAAGGCGATCTGCTCGGTGCGCCGCCGCTTGACGTTTTTCAGCTGCCATTGCTTGGTCTCGCGCGCAATCTTCAACGAGATATAGCTGTCCAGAGGGTTGCGCGTCAGAATGATCTTGGCGCAACTCGGATCATCTAAAACAGGCTCTAACACACGCGGATCATGGCCCTGGAAAAAGCGAAACCCGTTCATTTCACCCTCAGCTGATCGGATGGCGTTCAGCAGGGTTTTAGGGTCATTGTCGCGTTCTTCGAGAGTGACGCCCAGCAGGCTGTCCCCCTTTAGCCTGCCAATGAAATGAGGATTGAAGGCCTCACCATGGCTGGAGACACCTTCCAATGCGTTCAGATTTGCCTCAAGCAGGTTCGATCCGGTCCGCATGGCGGCAAGTATTACGAAATAGTCGAATTTGGATGACATGAAACGCTATTGCACCAGATATGGTTTTCGATAAGGCCTGAGTTGCCCGCCAAAAATGTCATCGGCTGGAAAATCTCCCATAAGATAAGGGTGCATACCCTGGTTCTTCAGGTTTTGCAGGAACTTCCCGAACCCGGACAGGTCGACCATCGTAGGGGCTTGGGTCAGGTGGCTGGGATTCTGGCATCCGGTTTCTTCCAGAATTGATTGCAGAGGCTCCATCGGAGATTCCACAAACTCGGCCAGCGACCAGGTGCGCACTTTGGCCTTGGTCCAGACCGAAGTTAAAACCTCAAGCTGTTTGGTCTCGATTTGTTGCAGGCGGGCGGCTTCGTTACGGATATCCGCGAAATTTCCGTTCGAACGGAACAGGGGAATGGCCCAGGCGCCTGTGACAACGGAAATCTGCGCATTTCTGTCGCGCGCCAGAAACCAGTTGATATCCTGCGTATCCGTGGGGCCATATTGAAAGCACTGCCTCTCGCCCCGAGTATTCCAGATCAGGTTCGACAAAAACGCCGTAGGATTATAGTCCCGAAGGCTGGCACAATCGCTTAGTGCGCCGTTGACCAGAGGCGCCCCGCCGGCGAATTCCGCACGTTCGGGACCGAAGAGGTGACCGTGGACCTTTGTTCCGGTGGCTTCCGACAGCCAGGGCTCGAAATCTGCGAACAGTTCGGTAAACCCCTGGAATACCGAATAGGGGAACGACGTCAGTCCGTTTTCGCTGCCGTGGCGGGGAAAGCGGCTTTGCATATACAGGCCATCCCGGCCTCGGGTCCTGCGCTCGACCGCTTTCGAGAATAACCGGTCGATCTTGCCCGGGTTGGGTTCTGTAGGCTTCATCGCCTGTGCCTGGTTGGTCAGAAACGCCTGATAAAGCCGATTGGCCTGGGGCCAGATCTTGCGTGCTACAAAACAGTCCGACCGTCGCAATAGCTGTAGGTGATCGTCATAAAAGATATGCGGGCGACCTTGATAATCGAATTTGGACAGGGTCAGAGAGCGACTTTCGATATGTGTTGAATAAAGTCGAGTTAGGGTCTGAAAATAGCTTTCGTCGGGAATCCAGACGCGCCGGAAATAGCGATCATATGTTTTGCGTTTGGGATCTTGCAGAATGGCGGACAGCGTTTGACGGGTCAGGCACCACCATTGACTGCCCATATGTGGCACCAGACCTTCGGGTATCGACCGTCGGATTCCGATGGTCCGCTGTAGCTTTACGTAAGCGTCGAACAATTTGCGCTGTTTACGCCACGAGAACGGAAATCTCAGCGTAAATCGTTCCTGATCCAGTCCGCCAATCGTCCAGCTTACATCGGCTGTTGTCGCGCTTTCGATAAAGTCGACACGGGGCCGTTCCGCTAGATATGTGACCAGCTCATCGACGGGCCGTAGCGGCAGGCAGGCGCCCGAGGCCAGAAAGATATGGTGTACATCGGGAAAGGCCTTCAGCATCAGTTCAGCCGCTGATTGCGAGGCTGCAACAATGCCCCAACCGCCCCAGTTGCAGGTGTGGCGCTCCGAGAACCGGATCAGAGGTTCGTCCGCACAGGAGGCTACAAAGTCATCAAAAACAGTGTCCGCAACCTTGCGGTCGACATGGATCACCACCGGGCAGCCGGATGCCGCCCAATGGCGCGCGACCTGTTGCGCCCTTGGAAGCGCTGCGTGCACCAGCATGATGACGCCAAGGCTGCTCATGCCCAGTTCCCTTTCGACATGAGGCCAAGAATCTCAAGCTGTCGCCAGTTGATATATGCCTCGGACCAGTCGCACCAAAACACCGGACGGTCGTTCAGCCCTTCGGCATAGGCGCGATATTCGCCGGACCCGCGATAGTGCTGACGCCGCTCCATCTCTTCATGTGCCTTGTCGCCCAAGGTGTTGATCAGCTTGGCATGCAGCAACGCCCCGCTGGTCTTTTCGCCGCCCCAATCGTCATAGACCTGGTTCAGCCCGCGTGGCAGCAGCGAATGGGTCGAACTGACATAGACATACCGACGGTCCCACTTGACCAGCGGTATCTTGTTCAACGCAGGCGCCTTTTCCGGAGCCTGGCGGAAAAAGACACGGGCGCGCGGCCCACCCTGTATCCAGAGATTCCCGTATTCAGGGTTTTTGCTGATCACATAATTCCCGGCATCGAACCAACGGGCAATCTCGAAGGGGTCTTGCCCCTCACGATAGGGTTCGGCATCTACCGGGCCCTGTGGGTACATGTCGATCAGCATGGTGCCGAAACTGCGGACGGCACAGCCATCAAGCCAGTCGGTCAGGGCACGAATGGGCCGCGTGTCGCAGAACGGATAGATGAAGAACTCATCCGGATCGACCGTCAGAACCCAGTGCCCATCGGCGTATTTGCGCAGCAGATAGTTCGACCAATCAGTGCCATATGTGGCCCGCTTATAGCTGCCGTTGGACTGCCAGACCGATACGTCCGGCTGACTACTCAGAAACTCGCGGGTGCCGTCGTCGCTGTTGTTGTCCACAAACAAAAAACGATCAACGCCAAGTTTTCGGTAATATTCCAGAAAATAGGGCAGGCGGATTTTTTCGTTTCGCACAACGCTCATCAACAGGATGTCACCGGGTTGAATGGCGTTGGTTTTGTCGGAAACCGCTTCTAATTCGCGTCGTTTGCGAACGCAACGCAACAGGCGGCGCTTGCGCCGCAATCTCATTCGGTATGAATCCAACAGGCTCACGCGACTGCCCAACCTTTGTTTATACGCGAGCATACCCGGGGCCTGAACAAGCCAGAGTGGAGCCGGGCGAATGCCATTTTATGCCACTTTACCATCTAATGAAGCAACGCATTTAAAAGTAGTTAGTCCGAAACGTTGTTTTTCCAGTCAGTTTTGCCCATCAAGCCAAGCTCACACAGTTGGCGCCATCCGATATATTCCACCGATTGTGGATCCCACATGATCGGGCGGTTAATTATGCCATCATAATAGCTGTCGAACTCCGCCGGGTCGTGAAAATGCTGCGCTCGGGTTTTCTCGATTCTTGATTTGATGACCACCTCGGGCAGGAACTTTGTGTGCAGTAGCACGCCCGAAGGGCCGTGGCTCCCCGGTCCGTCATAGGTGGCGTTCAAATCTCGGGGCAGGGCGGAATGGCAGGAGTTCACGTAAGCATAGTGCCGCGACCAGCGTACCAGCGGTATTTTGTTTAAAGTTGGTGACCGCTCGGGCCGGTCAGCAAAAAACACACGTTCCCGTGCACCGCCCTGAACCCAGAGATTGCCCAGCGGCGATTGCCGATTGGCGCGCAACGGGCCTGGATCAAACCAGCCCAAAACTTTGGTCGGGTCGGTCCCGGGGTCATAGGGCTGTGTGCCGAGCTGATCTTTGGGGTACAGGTCCAACATCAAGGCTCCGAAAGCGTCGCGCCCCTGCACCTCTAGCTGTTGGGTCAAATCCTGCAGCAGATGGCTGTCCCATTCGGGATAGATAAGCAACTCATCCGCATCCACCATCAAAGTCCAATGGCCGTGACCAAATCGCATCTGTAGCCAGGTCAGCCAATCCAGCCCGTATCGTGAGGCGCGATAGCTGGCATCGGTTTGCCACAAGGATACATCCGGTTGATCTTTCAGATATGCGACCGAGCCATCATCGCTGCCGTTGTCCACGATCAGAAAATGATCAACGCCCAGCGACCGGTAGTGATGGAAATACCAGGGCAGGCGCGTGATTTCATTTCGCAGGGTGGTAAAGACCAGTATCGCACCCGGGCGTATCTGGTCGGTTCGGTCGACCAGTTGGGTTAACTGATGGCGGCTGCGAAAGGATCGCCACAACAGCCGCCTGCGTTTCAGGCGCAAGCGATAGCGTTGCACCCATCCGATTGGCGGCAGGGTATCGCTCACGCGGCCCTCATCTGTCGTAATGCCCGTTCTGATGCCAGCGCCAGGCATCGGCAATCATCGTCTCTAACACGGACCTTTTGGGGGACCAGCCCAGTTCTTGCCCGGCCCTGTCCGAGCCCGAAACCAGCTTGGTGCAATCTCCGGCGCGGCGTGGACCGATTGTATAGGGCACTGCGCGATTGGTGACGGATTTCGACTGTTCGATCACCTCCATCACTGAAAAGCCGGACCCGGTGCCCAGGTTGAAAACGCGACTGTCTTTGCCCTGTTCCAGCCAGCGCAGCCCCAGAACATGCGCGTCAACCAGATCGCAGACATGCACGTAATCGCGGATACAGGTGCCATCGGGCGTGTCATAGTCGGTTCCGAACACAGTCAGCCCGTCGCGCTTGCCGTCAATCGCATCCAACATCAGCGGAACCAGATGGGTCTCGGGGCGGTGGAATTCGCCTACCTCTCCGTCCGGATCGGCGCCAGCCACGTTGAAGTAGCGAAAAATTACGTGGTTCATCCCGTGAGCGGCCTGGAAATCACGCAGGATATCCTCGATCGCGCGTTTGGAGGCGCCGTAAGCGTTCAGCGGGTTTTGCAGGGTGTTTTCGTCCAGGACCACATTGTCATGTTCGCCATAGGTGGCGCAGGTCGACGAAAACACGAAATCCAGACATCCAGCCGCCACGGCGGCCTCGATCAGGGTCAGCGAACCGGTGACATTGTTCGCCCAATATCTTCCGGGTTCAGACATCGCCTCACCCACCTGGCTGAGCGCTGCAAAATGCATCACGGCGGCGGGCTGATACTTGGCGAAAACCTCATCCAGCCGCGCCCGATCCAGCAGATCACCCTGTTCGAACGGGCCAAATTTGACCGCGTCCTGCCAGCCGGTGATCAGGTTGTCATAGGTGACAGGTGTGTACCCGGCCAGCGCCAGCGCCTTGCAGGCATGGGATCCGATATATCCGGCACCGCCGGTTACAAGGATATGTGTCATATCAGATCCCGTTATTCCGGTTTTTCAGGGTGCGACAGCCTGCGGCACTCAGTCCAGCCCCATCGCGGCCATCATCTCTTCAAGTTTGGGAACGTCCTGCGGATTGTTTAGTTCCCAGAACTGGCGGCCTTTGGATTCGACTTCAACACACAGAACCTTACGCCCGTTTTCCATGAAACGCAGCTGTTCCAGCCCTTCCAGCTGCTCTAATGGACCGACAGGCCAGGACGGATAAGCCGCCAGCGCGTCAGGGCGGTAGGCATAGACGCCGACATGGTGAAACACCGGCGTTTCCTCCCCACCCGCATAAGTCTGTGAAGTAAAGGGCACGACCTCTTTCGAGAAATACATCGCGCCGTGATCAGCGGCGAAAACGGCGGTTGTTCCACCGACGCGCCCGTGTTTGCGGTCATTCAGCAGGCTGTTGAGTGCATCTCCGTCGCAGCGCAGAACCGGAGTGGCCACCCCAGCCTTGGGTGCGGCACGCAGTCCGGTGATCAGATCTTCGACGAACCAATGCGGGGTCAGCGGTGCATCGCCCTGCAGATTCACCACGATGTCATAGCTTGCGCCCAGCACATCATGCGCTTCGGCGCAGCGTTCGGTGCCATTGCCACAGGTTTCCGAGGTCATCACAACCTCGGCCCCGAACCCTTCGGCCACCGCGCGAATGCGGTCGTCATCGGTGGCAACCACAACGCGGTCCACGCCCGAGACCGAACTGGCCGCGCGCCATGACCGCTCGATCAGAGTCATTGCATTGCCACTGGCTCCGGTGAGCGGCACCAGAGGTTTGCCCGGATAGCGGGTCGAGGCGTAGCGGGCGGGAATGGCGATCAGAACGGACATCAGGCCTCCTTCAGGTCTACACCCGGAGCGTAGGCGATAAAGAACGGGTTTGCATAGCCGTCCTTGCCATAGGTCAGCGGCGCATGATTGTCGAACCGGACAACTTTGCCGCCCGCACCTGTCAGCACGGCGTGACCTGCTGCGGTATCCCATTCCATCGTGCGGCCAACGCGGGGATAGATATCTGCCTCGCCCGTCGCAATTAGGCAGAATTTCAGCGACGAGCCCGCGCTTTTGCTGTCCTGCACTTGATATTTGTTGATGTAATCGTCGGTCGCCTGGTCACGATGTGACTTCGAGGCCACGACTAAAAGCGCGGAATTGTCTGGATCAGAGACCGAAATCGGAGTCACGGCGCCGGGTTGATCCTTGTCCAACGCGCCGGTTTCCTCGACCGATTGCCCGTCGGCCAAAGTATAGAACATCCGGCCGCGGGCTGGCGCATAAACCACGCCACGCGTTGGGGTGCCGTTTTCGACCAGCGCGATATTAACGGTGAAATCGCCGCGCCGGTTGATGAACTCTTTGGTGCCGTCCAGCGGATCAACGATCAGGAACGTATCGCCTTTTTCAGAATGCGAGGCGGCCTGTTCCTCAGTCACCAGCAGGATATCGGGGAACGCCGCGCGCAGACCGACCGAGATCAGCGCATCGGCGGCCTCATCTGCTTCGGTCACGGGGCTGGCATCGGATTTGACCTTCACGTCAAACTCATCCGAGTTATAGATGTCCATGATCGTATCGCCCGCTTCCAGGGCAAGACGTCGGATGACGGGGATGAGGGCATCATAGGTCACAAAAAAGCTCCGTTCCTGTGATTTGTTGATCGAATAACCTGACGGCCTTATGCTGTGCTGGTTACGGAACGGCAAGAATTTCGTGCCAGATTGCAGGCAATAATACAGGAAAGACGCTTCGGGTGTTTTATTACAAGCGAAACCGGTCGCTTATAGGCGGTGCGTTTACGACGGCGGAACTGGTGTTTCACGCCGTGGTCCGGAATGTCCGATCTCAACACAGCAATGCCGTGCTTTCGGTGCTTATCAATATTTTCCAGGTTCTGGTGCTGGTGAGTGTGTTTTACGTAATCATGTCCCTTCTTGGCGCGCGCGTTGCCAAAATCCGGGGTGAGTTCATTCTGTATCTGCTGTCTGGGGTTTTCCTGTTTCTGACGCACATTAAAGCCGTCGGTTCGGTTTCCGGAGTGGACACGGGTAATAACCCGATGATGCTGCATTCGCCGATGAACATGATGGTCGTGCTTATGGCTGCCGCTTTCGGGTCGCTGTATACTCAGGTTTTGACAATCGTCATCATTCTGTTTGTCTACAGCGTATCGGTTGCTCCGCTGGAGATTCAGGAGCCCGGTGGCGCCTTTGCCATGCTGATGCTGGCCTGGTTCACGGGCTGTGCGGTCGGCGTGGTGTTCATGGCGATCAAGCCCTGGTTTCCGACCACTGCGACGATCATGAGCACGATTTACCGGCGCCTGAATATGGTGTTCTCGGGAAAAATGTTCGTCGGCAATGCGCTGGGCGGGTTCATGTTGACCATGTTCGCCTGGAATCCGCTGTTTCACATTATCGACCAGTGTCGGGGTTTCGTTTTTCGGAATTACTATCCGCGCAATACCAACTGGGAATATCCTGTCTGGGTCGGGTTGGCTCTGTTGTTGATCGGCTTGCTTGGAATTTTCTTTACCCGCCAGCATGTGTCGCAAAGCTGGAGCGCACGCCGTTAACCCGCCACGCGCAAGGTCAGGTTGATCCGCCCGCCCTTTGGCAACAGTTTTGAAGACCCGAAACGAATGCGATCTACCCCGTGATAGGTTAGGCGCGCGGGTCCGCCCATCACAACAACATCGCCCGAGCCAAGCCAGATCGATTCCGTTTTGCCCCCTCGGGTCGTGTTGCCAATGCGGAACAACGCGTCGTCACCTAATGAGATCGAAAGGACCGGCCAGGAAAAATCGGCCTCGTCCTTATCCTGATGCAGGCCCATTCGCGCCCCTTCGCCATAGTAGTTGACCAAGCAACAGTCGGGGTCACGTTCGGGGCTGGCAAGATCGCGCCAGATATCCAGAATGCAGTCTGGAATGGTGGGCCATTCCATGCCCTTTGGATGGTGCGGCTGGTACCTGTACCCGTTCTTGTCAGGGACCCAACCCAGCGCCCCGGCCGAGGTCATGCGAACAGACATTTCCTTGCCCGAAGGGGTGGTCGGGCGGAACAAAGGTGCTGATTTCAGAATCGGACGCAACAGCGTGATCAGCTGTGCCTGGGCAACTCCGTCAAGGTAAGCTTTCCTGATTTCAAAACCGCGTAAAAGCAGCCGCGCCATTCCAGATTCCTCAATCCTTGCCAAAACCTTGCTAAAAAGGCTGCAGATTCCTGAAAACCTGCATTTGTGAATGCTTGCAGGCCCCTGTTCCCGTCCTTATATACGCCGGGACGCGCGATGGTGTAGGACCATTGCGCAAATCAGATCGGGGCCAGATGCCATAACGGGTCGGGCCTCGGGACATCGCCTTGAAGAGAAAGGGATTGAACATATGGGAAAAGTAATCGGGATTGACCTCGGCACCACCAACTCGTGCGTTGCCATCATGGACGGTTCGCAGCCGAAGGTCATCGAAAACGCCGAAGGGGCGCGGACCACACCCTCGATCGTCGCCTTCACCGAAGATGAGCGACTGGTCGGTCAGCCTGCGAAACGCCAGGCGGTCACCAACCCTGACAACACGGTTTTTGGCGTCAAACGCCTGATCGGTCGTCGTGTGGATGATGCCGAAGTCGAAAAAGACAAGAAAATGGTACCATACGCCATCGTTGATGGCGGCAATGGCGACGCGTGGGTCGAAGCCCGCGGTGAAAAGTACTCCCCAAGCCAAATCTCGGCCTTCACTCTGGGTAAGATGAAAGAAACGGCTGAGAGCTATCTGGGTGAAGACGTCACACAGGCGGTTATCACGGTTCCCGCGTATTTTAACGACGCTCAGCGTCAGGCGACCAAAGACGCAGGCAAAATCGCCGGTCTGGAAGTGCTGCGGATCATCAACGAACCGACAGCGGCCGCTCTGGCATACGGCTTGGACAAGGAAGAGACCCAAACCATCGCGGTATATGACCTTGGTGGCGGTACTTTCGACGTGACCATTCTGGAAATCGACGATGGCCTGTTCGAGGTCAAATCGACCAACGGTGACACCTTCTTGGGTGGTGAAGACTTTGACATGCGCATCGTCAACTACCTGGCCGATGAGTTCAAAAAGGAACACGGTGTCGATCTGTCTGCCGACAAGATGGCCTTGCAGCGCCTGAAAGAAGCCGCTGAAAAAGCCAAGATCGAACTGTCCTCGACCTCGCAAACCGAGATTAACCAGCCGTTCATCTCGATGGGTGCAAACGGTCAGCCGCTGCACATGGTCATGAAACTGACCCGCGCCAAACTGGAATCGCTGGTCGGTGATCTGATCAAGAAGTCGATGAAGCCTTGTCAGGCGGCCCTGAAAGACGCGGGCCTGTCGGCGGGCGACATTGATGAGGTGGTTCTGGTCGGTGGTATGACCCGGATGCCGAAAGTCATTGAAGAGGTCACCAAATTCTTCGGCAAAGAGCCGCACAAAGGTGTGAACCCGGACGAAGTGGTTGCAATGGGCGCCGCCATTCAGGCCGGTGTTCTGCAGGGTGACGTCAAAGACGTTGTTCTGCTGGACGTGACACCGCTGTCGTTGGGGATCGAGACGCTGGGTGGCGTGTTCACCCGACTGATCGACCGCAACACCACGATCCCGACGAAAAAATCTCAGGTCTTCTCGACCGCCGAAGACAACCAGAACGCGGTGACCATTCGCTGTTTCCAAGGGGAACGTGAAATGGCTGCGGACAACAAGATCCTGGGTCAGTTCAACCTCGAAGATATCCCGCCAGCACCGCGCGGCATGCCGCAGATCGAGGTGACTTTTGACATTGACGCCAACGGCATCGTCTCGGTTTCGGCCAAGGACAAAGGCACTGGCAAAGAGCAGAAGATCACCATCCAGGCATCCGGCGGCCTGTCCGACGAGGACATCGAAAAGATGGTCAAGGACGCCGAAGAGAACGCGGAGGCCGACAAGGAACGCCGCGAGCTGGTCGACGCAAAGAACCAGGCGGAAAGCCTGATCCACTCGACAGAAAAGTCGATGGAAGAACATGCCGACAAGGTTGATCCAACAACCATCGAAGCCATCGAGCTGGCGATTGCCGCGCTGAAAGACGAGCTGGAAACCGAGAATGCCGACAAGATCAAGTCGGGCATCCAGAACGTTACCGAAGCGGCCATGAAGCTGGGCGAAGCCATCTACAAAGCGCAAGCTGAAGACGGCGAAGATGAACCTGCCGCTGCGGATGCTGCACCGGGCGAGGATGACATCGTCGATGCCGAGTTCGAAGATCTGGACAACGACAAGCGTAGCTAACGGGTAACCGGGCCAATTCGGGCCGGTCCGGTCACCGGGCCGGCCCGATTACGTTGAGGCAGAAGGAAATACTGATGTCAAAACGCGACTATTACGATGTGCTCGGCGTATCCAAGGGTGCATCAGCGGACGAGATCAAGAAAGGCTTTCGTAAGAAGGCCAAAGAATTACATCCCGACCGCAACAAGGACAATCCGGAGTCAGAGGCACAGTTCAAAGAAGCGAACGAGGCCTATGACGTCCTGAAAGATGCTGAACGCAAGGCGGCTTATGACAGGTTCGGTCATGCTGCATTCGAAAATGGCATGGGCGGCGGTGGCCGACCTGGCGCTGGCTTTGGTCAGGGCGACTTTTCCAGTGCATTTTCGGATGTGTTCGACGACCTGTTCGGCGATTTCATGGGCGGCCAACGGGGCGGGGGCGGTGGACGTCGTGCCGCACGCGGTTCGGATCTGCGCTATAACCTGCGCGTCTCGCTGGAAGAGGCGTATTCAGGTCAGCAGAAAACCATCAATGTCCCGGCAGCGGTTGCCTGTTCGTCCTGCGACGGATCCGGGGCTGAAGGCGGTGTTGAGCCCACCACCTGTCCGACCTGTTCAGGTATGGGCAAGGTGCGTGCGCAACAAGGCTTTTTCACAGTAGAACGCAGCTGTCCGACCTGTTCGGGCCTGGGTCAAATCGTCAAGAACCCCTGCAAATCCTGTCAGGGTGCGGGCCGTGTTGAAAAAGAACGCGCTTTGTCCGTTAACATTCCAGCCGGTGTCGAAACCGGCACGCGCATTCGTCTGGCCGGTGAAGGCGAGGCTGGAATGCGCGGTGGCCCTCCGGGTGATCTATACATCTTTGTAGAGGTCTCAGATCACAGGCTGTTCGAGCGTGACAGCGTGAACCTCTATTGCCGCGTGCCGGTCAGCATGGCCAAAGCCGCGCTTGGTGGTTCGATCGAAGTTCCGACCATCGACGGTGGCCGCGGGCGTGTGCAGATTCCAGCGGGCAGCCAATCGGGTCGCCAGATGCGCCTGCGCGGCAAGGGCATGCCAGCCCTACGTGGTGGCGGTGTTGGAGATATGTTCATTGAGCTGGCCGTGGAAACTCCGGTAAACCTCACCAGCCGCCAGAAAGAGCTGCTGCGCGAGTTCGACGACCTGGGTGAAGATAATCACCCGGAATCCAACAGCTTTTTCTCCTCCGTCAAATCCTTCTGGGACGGGATGAAGGGCTGAAGTCTTTTCCCAAAAAAGGGGGCGCTGCCCCCGCGACTCCCCCGAGGTATTTAGGGTCAGATGAAGCAGGTGATCCGCTCTTCATCGGGCTAAAATACCTCGGAGCGCGAGGCAGAGCCTCGCAAATCTCCGCTTGATTATTGTCGCCGCTCCTGAGATGGTCCGCGCAACCGTTGGGGTGCCCTGTTCGCAAGGCTGAGAGGTGCTGCTGCATCAACCCATCGAACCTGATCCGGGCAATACCGGCGGAGGGAACGGTCTTATGAATACAGACGTTTTCCCTGCCCCGTTGCCCCTAGAAGATGGAGCAACGACATGGCGGCAATTGCCCTGACCATTGCAGGGTCCGACAGCGGAGGCGGGGCCGGAATTCAGGCGGACCTCAAGGCGATGTCTGCGCTGGGCGTTTATGGGGCCAGCGTTATTACGGCGGTGACTGCTCAGAACACCCTGGCCGTGTCAGCCGTTCATGGCATTCCTCTGAGTGTGATCCGCGCGCAAATCGACGCCGTGCTGAGCGATCTGGATGTCGGGGCGATCAAGATCGGCATGCTGGCAACTCCCGAGATTATCGAGACCGTTGCAGATGCCCTTTCAGGCTATGCCGGGCCCATAGTTTTGGACCCTGTCATGATAGCGAAATCCGGGGATGCATTGCTGGCGGGTGATGCAATCCGGACCCTTATGGACCTTCTGATACCACGCGCGACTGTTCTGACGCCCAATTTGCCCGAGGCTGCGCGCCTGCTTGGACAGTCCGAAGCGCAGTCTCCGGATGAAATGGTGGTTCAGGGACAGGCCCTTTGCGCAAAGGGGGCCGCGTCTGTTTTGATGAAAGGAGGGCATGGACAGGGCGAGATATGTCATGATCTGTTGGTCGACGGTTCGGGATTGGTGGATGAATTCACAGCGCAGCGCCGGAACACAAAGAACACCCACGGAACCGGGTGTACATTGTCCTCGTCAATTTCCGCCGGGTTGGCCAAAGGTCTGAGCTTGCAGGATTCCGTGGCAGAGGCACATGCTTATTTGCAAGGCGCTATCGCCCAGGCTGATGGGCTGTGCGTGGGCCGGGGCCATGGTCCGGTGCATCATTTCCATTGGGTCTGGCCGGCGTGACGATCTGGTCTGTCATAGGGGCAGGCGTGGCCGGTTTGGCTGTTGCGTCCGAATTGGCCCATCGCGGCGCACGGGTGCAGGTCTTTGACCCCGCCGGCCTGCCGGGTCCGCATGGCTGTTCTTGGTGGGCCGGGGGAATGCTGGCCCCGTGGTGCGAGTTCGAAAATGCCGAAGAGCCGGTCTTGCGCCTGGGGCAGGGTGCTTTTGACTGGTGGGCGAACCGGACCAAGGTTCATCAGCGCGGTACTTTGGTCGTTTGCGGTGCGCGCGACTTGCCGGATTTGCGTCGATTTGGTCGTCGAACGCAGGGGCATCATGAGGTAGATCAGCAGGAACTAGCCGCATTAGAGCCTGATCTACATGGTTTCGGCAACGGTCTGTATTTCAAGGACGAAGCCCATATAGACCCACGCATGGCGCTGCAGGATGTCTTCGACAATCTTATCGCGCGGGGCGTTGCCTTTCATCGCGAACCCGCCCCTGCTGGGTTGGAGAACGCGATTGACTGCCGTGGTCTTCAGGCGCGGGACGCCTTGTCTGATCTTCGGGGCGTAAAGGGTGAGATGCTGGTGATCCGCTGCCCTGATGTGACGCTGACCCGGCCCGTGCGCCTGTTGCATCCCCGGATGCCGCTTTACATCGTGCCGCGTGGCGATGGCATCTACATGCTGGGCGCGACGATGATTGAATCCGAGGATAAAACCCGCATCACCGCGCGCTCGATGCTGGAACTGCTCAGCGCGGCCTATGCGTTGAACCCCGCTTTTGGCGAGGCCGAGGTGCTAGAGATCGGCGTCGATCTGCGCCCGGCCTTTCCCGACAATCTGCCTCGGATCCGGCGTCGGGGCGGGACGATTTACGCCAACGGGCTGTACCGCCACGGGTACCTGCTGGCACCTGCGCTGGCCCAAGGCGTTGCCGATCTGGCGCTTGAACACAAACATTCGGAGATGGTCGATGAAGATCGTGCTTAATGGCGAGCCGCGCGAGGTGCGGGCCGAAACCCTATCGGAATTGCTGATGGAATGCGGCTACTCGGGCCGTGTCGCCACTGCGGTGAACCAAGAATTCGTGCCCTCGGGGCTGCGTGTTGCCCATGCTTTGGTTGAAGGGGATCGGATCGAAATCGTCGCGCCGATGCAGGGGGGCTGAGGATGAAATCCTTTTACGGAACCACATTACCCAACCCGCTGATGCTGGGCACGGCGCAATATCCCAGCCCGGCTATTCTGGAGCAGGCCTTTCGCGAAAGCGGGGCGGGTGTTGCCACTGTCTCGCTCAGACGTGAATCCGGTGCAGGGCAGACATTCTGGCAGATGATCCGCGATCTGGGCGTGTTGGTGCTGCCCAACACCGCCGGATGCCACACGGTCAAAGAGGCGGTGACCACCGCCCATATGGCGCGTGAGGTCTTTGATACCAAGTGGATCAAGCTGGAACTGATCGGCCATACCGACAGCCTGCAACCGGATGTGTTCCAGCTGGTCGAAGCTGCGCGCATTCTGACCAGCGACGGGTTTCAGGTCTTTCCCTATACGACCGACGATCTGATTGTTGGCGAACGGCTGCTTGCCGCCGGGTGTGAGGTGCTGATGCCATGGGGCGCGCCGATTGGGTCAGGGCGGGGGCTGAACAATGAATATGCCCTGCGGGCGATGCGGGCAGAATTCCCGGATGTGCCCTTGGTGATTGACGCTGGTATCGGTCTGCCCAGCCACGCGGCCCACGCGATGGAGCTGGGCTATGACGCCGTTCTTCTGAACACCGCCGTGGCCCGTGCCGGAGACCCCGCGTTGATGGCCCGCGCAATGGCCCGCGCGATCGAGGCCGGGCAACTGGCCCATCAGGCCGACCCGATCGAGGCGCGCGATATGGCGGAACCTTCGACCCCGGTTATTGGAAAGGCATTTCTGTCATGACACTCGACCGGTTTTATCCGATCTTCGATCATTCGGACTGGCTGCGCCGGATGCTGCCGCTGGGTGTGAAACTGGTGCAGCTGCGGGTCAAGGACCAGCCCATGGATGTGGTGTGTGACCAGATTGCCAAGTCGCGCGACCTGTGCCGCGCAAATGGGACAGTTCTGGTGGTCAATGACTATTGGCAGGCGGCCATCGACGCCGGCTGTGACTGGGTGCATTTGGGGCAAGAGGATCTGGACGAGGCCGATTTGATTGCCATCCGCAAGGCGGGTTTGAAACTGGGCGTGTCCACCCATGATGATGATGAGTTAGAGCGCGTGTTGGCCATGGACCCCGACTATGTGGCGCTTGGCCCGGTCTATCCCACCATCCTGAAAAAGATGAAATGGCAGCAGCAGGGTCTGCCCCGCGTCACAGAATGGAAAGCGCGCGTTGGTGATACTCCACTGGTTGGCATCGGCGGGATGAGCGTCGAGCGTGCACCGGGTGTCCTGCAGGCTGGGGCGGATATCGTCTCGGTCGTGACCGATATTACCCTGAATACCGACCCCGAAGCGCGTCTGCGTCAATGGATCAAGGTCACCAGATGAGCCGGTATGCCCGTCAGACGATGTTACCCGAGATAGGGGCAGAAGGGCAGGGCCGACTGTCCTCGGCGCGCGTCCTGGTGGTAGGGGCAGGCGGGTTGGCTGCCCCGGTCCTGCAGTTGCTGGCCGGGGCAGGGGTCGGGCAGATCACGATCCTGGATAGGGATCAGGTTGAGCTGTCCAACCTGCATCGGCAGACCTTGTTTTCTGAGATGGATTGCGGACGCCCCAAGGCCGAGCGTGCGGCGGCACGGTGCAAGGCGATCAATGGGGACATAGACGTCAGCGGCAAAAAACAGGCTCTAACAGGCGAAAATGCCAGTAACCTGGTCGCTCAGGCGGATGTGATCCTGGATTGTGCAGACAGCTATGCGGCCAGCTATATCCTGTCGGACACTTGCTTGGCGCAAGGCAAGCCGCTGATCAGCGCCTCGGTGCTTGGGCTGTCGGGCTATGTCGGAGGTTTCTGCGGCGGCGCGCCGTCTTTGCGGGCGCTGTTCCCGGATGCGCCGGACAGCGGGGCAAACTGCGCCACCGCTGGTGTTCTGGGTTCGGTCGTCGGGACGGTCGGCGCGATGCAGGCACAGATGGCGTTGAACCTGATCCTTGGACTGACGCCCTCGGTGCTGGGTCAGATGGTTCAATACGATGGTCGGACACTCCGCAGCACGGCCTTCCGCTTTGACGATGCGCCCGAACCGAACAGCTGTTTCCGGTTTCTCTCGGCCGGGCAACTGACGACAGATGACCAGATCATCGAGCTGCGCAGCCCCGAGGAATCCCCGCGCCCGGTACATCCTAATGCGCAACGGATATCGCCGGATGATCTGAATCAGATAGACCCTAATAAAGGCAAAAGGCTGGCATTGTGCTGTGCTACCGGATTGCGCGCCTGGCGTGCTGCCGAACGAATTCAACCGATTTGGCCGGGCGAGATTGTTCTTGTCGCGGCCTCAACCTCGTGAACAGAAGGAACCGCGAGATATGAAAAAACTGATCGCTGCAATCGCCCTGCTGGCTGCCGCGCCGGCCTGGGCCGAGGATAAGATGACCGTCTTGTTGGATTGGTTTGTGAACCCTGACCATGGTCCAATTATCGTCGCACAGGAAAACGGCTATTTCGCCGACCAGGAGCTTGAGGTTGAGATCATTCCGCCCGCGGACCCCTCCGCGCCGCCGCGTCTGGTGGCCGCTGGTCAGGCCGATCTGGCGGTGTCCTATCAGCCGCAGCTGCACCTGCAAATCCATGAGGGCTTGCCGCTGAAACGGGTCGGCACGCTGGTTGCCACCCCGCTGAACTGCCTGCTGGTGCTGGATGATGGCCCGATCAAGTCGCTGGCCGATCTGCGGGGCAAGAAAATCGGTTTCTCGGTCGCCGGTGTCGAAGAGGCGATCCTGACAACCCTTCTGGGGCAGCATGATATCGGTCTGGATGAGATTGAGATGGTCAATGTCAACTTCTCGCTGTCGCCGTCGCTGATGACCGGTCAGGTGGATGCAGTTATCGGGGCGTTCCGGAATTTTGAGCTGAACCAGATGGATATCGAAGGTGTCGCGGGTCGCTGTTTCTATATCGAAGAGGAAGGCATCCCACCCTATGACGAGCTGATCTATGTCGCCAATCCCGATACGATGGATGCCGACAAAATCGCCCGTTTCTTGGCGGCGACCGAGAAAGCGACCCAGTATATCGTCAACAACCCGGGAAAAAGCTGGGAAATCTTCGCGGCCACCTCGACCGAGCTGAAGGATGAGCTGAATGCCCGCGCCTGGGTCGACACGCTGCCCCGGTTCGCACTGCGTCCGGCGGCGTTTGATGCGGGTCGCTATGCGCGGTTCGAGGAGTTCCTGAAGAACAGCGGCATGATCGACAGCCTGAACCCGGTCAGCGACATTGCCATCGATGTGACCGCGCAATGAGCAATTACGGCAAAGCTTTCGCATTGATGCGGGATGCCGCGCAGGGGCCTTGGCGGGATTACACTCGCCACACCTTTGTGGAAGGGATGAAAGACGGAACGCTGCCGCGCGCGGCGTTCCTGCATTACCTGCGACAGGACTATGTGTTCCTGATCCATTTTTCCCGTGCTTGGGCACTGGCGGTTGTCAAATCCGAGACTCATTCGGAAATGCTGACCGCCGTAGCCACGGTAAATGCGCTGGTTGCCGAGGAAATGCAGCTGCATATCGGTATCTGTGAGGCGGCTGGGATCTCCCATGAGGAGCTGTTCGCAACCCCTGAACGCGCCGAAAACTTGGCCTATACGCGCTTTGTGCTTGAGGCCGGGTATAGCGGTGATTTGCTGGACCTGCTGGCGGCTCTGGCCCCTTGTGTGATGGGCTATGGTGAAATCGGCACGCGGCTGGCCTCTGAAGCTACGTCCGAGGTCTATCGTGATTGGATCAATACCTATGCCAGTGACGACTACCAAGGCGCGTGCAAAGCGGTTGGAGAACTGCTCGATCAGGCTCTAACACGGCGTATTGGTGAGAACTTTGCAGCTTCGCCTCGCTGGGACCGCCTGTGCCAGACCTTCCGCACCGCAACCGAGCTAGAGGTTAACTTCTGGCAAATGGGGCTGACCCCATGACACGGGCGCCCGAACTGAGCATCAACGGCACGGCTACGATTGACGGGGCGACGTTGTTCGCGCCGCTTACCCTGACCCTTGGGGCCGGGCAGTGGACTTGCCTGTTGGGCGGATCGGGCGTTGGTAAAACCACAATTCTACGTCTGATTGCCGGGCTTGATACAGGTGCCGTGTTCACCGGGCAGATCACCGCCGGCGACGGTGCTCCGATGCAGGACCGCGTGGCCTATATGGCGCAGGATGATCTGCTGCTGCCCTGGGCAACAGTCGCACAGAATGTCTCGTTAGGTGCGCGGCTTCGGGGCAAGTCGGTCGATCTGGAGCGACGCAACCGTCTGATTCAGCGCATGCGATTGCAGGATCATATGACCAAGAAACCGTCCGAGCTGTCCGGCGGTCAGCGCCAGCGCGTGGCCTTGGCCCGCACGCTGATGGAAGATCGCCCGATTGTTCTGCTGGATGAGCCGTTCTCGGCCCTTGATGCTCGCACCCGCGCCGACATGCAGGATCTTGCGGTCGAAGCGTTGCAGGGCCGGACTGTTCTGCTGGTCACCCATGATCCGGGTGAGGCGGCGCGGCTGGGCCAGTCCATCATGGTGATGACGCCGCAAGGCCTGACCCCCTGTGAGCCGCCGCATGCCCCCGCCCCGCGCCATGTGGACGACCTTGAAACGCTGGAAACCCAAGGCGCACTGTTGCGCCTGCTGCGTGAGGCGGTCGCATGAAATATCTCTCCGCCCTTGCAGCCACCGTGTTTGCGATTGCGATCTGGCAGGGTATCGTCTGGACGACCGGCTTGCCTAAGTTCATCCTGCCAAGCCCCGCCGTGGTGGCCGAGACTTGGTGGCAGAACCGTTGGCTGATCGCCGAACACACTTGGATCACTGCGGTCGAAGTGGTGATTGGATTGGCCTTTGGGACGGTTCTGGGTGTGGTCACTGCGCTGCAACTGGCCAATTCGCGGGCGGCGCGCGTGCTGGTACAGCCGATGCTGGTGTTCACGCAGGCTCTGCCGGTGTTTGCGCTGGCCCCGTTGTTGACGCTTTGGCTGGGCTATGGCCTCTGGTCCAAGGTCGCGATGGCGGTGCTGATCATCTATTTCCCGATCACCTCGTCTTTCTTCGATGGGCTGATGCGGACGCCGCAGGGCTATCTGGACCTTGCGCGCACGATGCAGGCCAGTCCGCGTGCAGTGCTGTGGTATATCCGCATTCCGGCGGCGATGCCCTCGCTGGCGTCGGGGATGAGGCTGGCCGCCGTCTATGCGCCGATCGGGGCGGTGATTGGTGAATGGGTCGGCTCGTCCCAAGGGTTGGGATATTTGATGCTGTTGGCCAATGGCCGTGCAAAGACCGATCTGATGTTCGCCGCGATGTTGACCTTGGGGGTGTTTTCCATCGTGTTGCATATGGTTGTCCGCAGCGCCACTGCCCGCATGGCAGGTGAGGTGCGTTAACCATCTGGAAACCGATTCTGCGTCAGGCTGAGAGCATGACACAGGACGCCTTTTCCGAAGCCCCAATGCTGTTCGATACAGACGAAGCCCCCGCGCAGCCGCTGCCGACGGGTCGGTTACCCTCCTACATCAAAGATCATCGCAAGCGGCTGCGCGCACGGTTCCTGTCTGGCGGGTCCGCCGCCATGCCGGATTATGAGCTGTTGGAGTTGGTGCTGTTCCGTTCAATCCCCCGGCAGGATGTGAAACCGCTGGCGCGTGCGCTGATGGAGGCGTTTGGCGATTTCAACCGGGTGCTGACCGCGCCCGAGGAACGGCTGCGCCAAATCAAAGGTGTCGGGGATAGCGTGATCACCGATCTGAAAATCCTTGAGGCCTGCGCCCATCGCATGGCCCGCGCGCGGGTGATGAGGCGACATGTGATTTCCGGATGGGACGCATTGCTGGACTATTGCCACACCACCATGGCCCATCGCGAGACCGAACAATTCCGTGTGTTCTATCTGGATCGCAAAAACGTGCTGATCGCTGATGAGGAGCAGGCCAAGGGCACGGTGGATCATGTCCCTGTCTATCCGCGTGAGGTTGCCAAACGGGCGCTGGAGCTGAATGCCTCGGCGTTGATACTTGTGCATAACCATCCGTCAGGTGACCCGACCCCGTCGCAATCGGATATCGACATGACCAACCGAATTCAGGATGCCTGCCTGGCACTGGGCCTGACGCT
The DNA here is from genome assembly GCF_059612345.1 of Ruegeria sp. CDSA020. NCBI lineage: Bacteria > Pseudomonadati > Pseudomonadota > Alphaproteobacteria > Rhodobacterales > Roseobacteraceae > Ruegeria > Ruegeria sp. CDSA020. The sequence goes on along the minus strand of NZ_JBXWQK010000012.1, from coordinate 8,184 downwards.
GCATGACCATCTGATCATTGGAAAGTCGAACGAGTTGAGCTTCAGGTCCGAAGGCTATCTGTGAGTGCTATTGAACCCAGACCTCGACTCGGCGGTTGACCTTTCGGCCCCATTTCGTGTCGTCGCAGGCCATGGGCATGGCCTCGCCAAAGGCGTCGACCGTGATTTCGACGCTGTCCCCGATAGCGGTTTCAATCTCGGCCAATACGGCATTGCGAACGGTTTTTGCCCGCAACAATGCGATCCGCGCATTGGTTGACGCTGCCCCTTCGCCATCGCTGAAGCCGACAAACCTAAGCTTTCGGGCATCGAGGGTCCCGGATTCCAAAAGAAGGGCAAGATGTCGGATATTGGACCGTGACTGCGCATCCGGGCGCGAGGAACCGGGCTCGAACCGGAAGGACAGTGACAGGCGGGACATGGGTCTGAAAATCTCGACCAGCCGCTGAAGTTCCTCCAAACCAACTTCTGATCCGCCCGACGCGATCGCATTGGCAAGTCGATCCCCTTGCACCCCAAGACCCATAGTCTCTGGGGTTTGATCGACAAAGCCAGCCTCGCGTATTGCCATCTGCGCCTCGGCTCCCTGGGTGTAGGCCAGGAATTGACGTGCAAAACGCGGCAATCGCCGGTCCGGCAGGTATAAAAACATAGGCGAGGTCAGCGGATAATCTTCGGTCTTGATTGACTGCCGAGTTGCCGCCAGCGCATGACCGCATCCGCCGGTCAATGGCAGGGCACGCGCGGTGCTGGCTTCGGCTTGGCTTGCGACACCTATTGAAAAGGGATCCGCAGCAACGGAACGCACCAGATCAGTACTGCGGTTATGCCGAATGGCCGCCTCGGAAAGGGCTGTGCCGGAGGGTCCCAGAAGCCTGTCTTCGACATTCTGGGCCAGACCCGAACCGGCTTCCGGAAGGTGCAGTGAAATTGGCGCATCGGGTCCGCCCAACTCGGCCCAGCTCGTAATCTCGCCCGAAAACACCCGGGTTAATTCCGCAAGCGAGATTTGCTGTAACGGGTTCGAGTTGGCAACGATTGGTACCAAAGCGTCAAGCGCGATGACGCGGGCCCGGCGGGTGCGGGTCAGATCGCCAAGGCCTACCGCTTGTGCGGCTTGCTCCTCTTCGGGTCGGATTTCGCGCAACGCCAGAACAATATCAGCCTGGTTTTCTGCCTGCGCCCTAAATCCGCGCTCAGTGTTCCCTGCGTCAAAGAAGAACCGACCCAGCGGTGCTGCCCGCCCGGGTTGGTGCAGTTCGTAAGAAAATGTGTTGGCGGTCAGCCTGTTTGGGGTCGCCGACAACCCTTGCTGCTGTGCGAAGCCAACAATCAGCGCTGGTAGAACCTTTTCCGCCATGACCGAAGATCCGGCAAATCGGATTTCAGCCACAAAATCGGTCAGGCTTGGGCAGGCAGGTCCGGTACAGGTCACACCGGACCCATCAACTGTCAGCGTGCCGAATTGTGTTGCCACGCGATAGAACTCGCCATCAAATCCCAGCAGGTCACCGGTGACTTCGACCTTGCCGTCATGCGACATAAGCGAGATGTCTTGCGCCTGTGCGCCCGAAGCGATTGTAACGGAAGCCAGTGCAGCCGCTGCCACACGAAAGAATGTCATAAGATGCCCGAGCCTGCCTGCGGATTTAGTTTGCGGCGATTGTCAGGTCTTGGAAGAGATTATTCAACACCAGAAACTCTCCGGTGCGGGAGCATTCAGGAAAACTCAGCGTCCTGTCTTTTGATCTCAACCGATCATCCCGCAATTCAAGCGACTGGATGTTCAGGTCGCGCCCGCAATTTTCTGAAGTCACCTCGGTTTCGACAGTGATTTCTATCGACCCGTTTTGGTTGGAAAGACCAGCAGGGAACGAATAGATTTCGATGTTTTTCATGTCCCCGGTTCCGGTATTGCCCAGACGCACTACCTGTCCGGCGCCTTCGGTCGGGGTCTCGGCCGAGACATGGCCATTGCCGCCATAGATGGCCCCGAATTCCAGCGCATGAATTTGCAGGTCAGTTTCACCCTGCCATTGCAGGGCAATGCGTTCGTAATTGGCAATGTCAGCGATATGGGTGGTTGCGACTGTTCCATGCTGGTCTTCAAACGAGATCAGAAAGATCGCATATTCTGACAGGGCCGGGATTGTCATGTCCATGCGCCCTACTGCGTCGGTGCGCTGTGTGACTGTCAGACCGCTATGGTGAATTTCCACGGATTCATTACTGTGGCAGGGGGCGTTGACGACCAGCCGGGCGGCAGCACCGGGAACGGCAGTAGCGCGCGCACTGAGGGTGCAGTCAATGGGATTGACAGGTTCTGATCGACTGGATTCGATAAAACGGTTGTCGGACCCGGTCTCTTTGCTTGTTCCGTGAACCGGTGCAGATGAGGTCAGAACGACTTCGCTTAACCCGGGGATGATTGAAGCCTGATCCGTAACTGATGCCACATCAACAGAAGCCCGCTCCCCTCGCGGTTGCGCAGGGGTTCCGTTCTGCATGAGGTAGCCAATGGCCAATGCACAAGCAACGGTGCCGCCAGTGGTTACGTAGTTCTTAATTACAAACAAGACACCCTCCCCAGTTGAAGGAGCGATTCGCACCCTGCAGTTGAATCACGGCTAATATGTGGCCGTGAGGCGGACTCATTGTGTCTCGATTGTGGTGACGTCAGGTCAACCGGCCATGGCAATGCTTAAACTTCTTGCCTGAACCGCAGGGGCACTTGTCGTTGCGCGACGGGTTTCCCCAAGTTGCCGGGTCGTCTTCGACAAATCCAGGCCGCGCATCACCCGAGGCTTCGGCCTCGGCCACCGCTTCGGCGTGACCAGCGGCCTGATCTACCGCCTGCTGCGCCCGTGCCTGCTGCGCTTGCATCTGAGTCAGCATTTCGCGCTGTTCCTCTTCGGTCAGCGGTCGCACGCGGGACAGCTGCTGGGTCACGGTTTCGCGCAACGAATCCAGCATGGATTCGAACAGCTGGAAGCTTTCGTTCTTGTATTCGTTCAGCGGGTCGCGCTGGGCATAGCCGCGGAAGCCCACGACCGAGCGCAGATGTTCCAGCGTCAGCAGATGTTCGCGCCATTTGCTGTCGATCGTGTTCAGCAAGACCTGCTTTTCGATGTTGCGCATGTTCTCGGGGCCGAACGCAGCCACTTTTTGCGCCATCATCTCGTCAGCGGCGTTGATCAGCCGTTCGCGCACCTGCTCGTCATCCACGCCTTCCTCAGCGGCCCAATCCTGAACCGGGGCGTCAATGGTCAATTTTTCCTTGACCGCTGCGTGCAAACCCTCGGTATCCCACTGATCAGCATAGGATTTCGGCGGCATATATTCGTCGATCAGATCGTCGATCACCTGTTCACGCATGTCTGATACGATTTCGGACAGATCGTCGGCGGACATGATTTCGCGTCGTTGGCTGAATACCACTTTACGCTGGTCGTTCATCACATCGTCGAATTTCAGGACGTTCTTGCGCATGTCAAAGTTGCGACCTTCGACCTTGGATTGCGCCCGCTCCAGCGATTTGTTCACCCAAGGGTGGACGATGGCCTCACCTTCTTTCATGCCCAGCGTGGTCAGAACCTTGTCCAACCGTTCCGAGCCGAAGATGCGCATTAGGTCGTCTTCGAGGCTGAGGTAAAACACGGTGCGGCCCGGATCACCCTGACGGCCAGACCGGCCCCGCAGCTGGTTGTCGATACGGCGGCTCTCGTGCCGTTCGGACGCCATGACATACAGCCCACCGGCAGCCAGGACCTTTTCTTTTTCTTCAGCATGGCGGGCTTCTTCCGCGGCACGCAGCTCGGCCGGATCTGCCTCGGGGTTTTCGGCCAGCGCCTGCAGAACCTTCATTTCCACATTGCCGCCCAGCTGAATATCAGTACCGCGACCGGCCATGTTGGTGGCGATGGTTACTGCGCCATATCGGCCCGCATCGGCAACGATCTGCGCCTCTTGCTCGTGTTGGCGGGCATTCAGAACATTGTGCTGGATACCCTCTTTGGTGAGCATCTGGCTGAGCAATTCGGACTTTTCGATGGACGTGGTGCCCAGAAGGACCGGTTGTCCGTTTTTCTGGGCTTCCTTTGTCTCGTCGATCATGGCGCCGTATTTTTCGGCCGCGGTACGAAAGACCTGATCGTCCTCATCCAGACGCGCGATCGGTTTGTTGGTTGGTACTTCGACAACGCCCAGACCGTAGATTTCGGCAAATTCCTCAGCCTCGGTCAGCGCGGTGCCGGTCATGCCGCCCAGCTTGTCATACAGGCGGAAGTAGTTTTGGAACGTCACGCTGGCCAATGTTACGTTTTCGGGCTGGATCTGCACGTTTTCCTTGGCTTCGATGGCCTGATGAAGACCTTCCGACAGGCGACGACCTGGCATCATGCGACCGGTGAACTCATCAATCAGAACGACATTGCCGTCCCGCACGATGTAATCTTTGTCACGTGTAAACAGCTTATGCGCGCGCAAGCCCTGGTTCACGTGGTGAACGACTGTGGTGCTTTCAGGATCATACAGCGAATGGTCTTCTGGGATCAGGCCGTTGGCAATCAACTGTTGCTCCAGAAACTCGTTACCTTCATCCGTGAAGGTCACGTTCCGGGACTTTTCGTCCAGCGTGAAGTGATCTTCTCCCAATGATGGGATTAGCGCATCAATCGCGGTATACAGGTCCGACCGGTCCTCGGAGGGCCCCGAAATGACCAGCGGCGTCCGTGCCTCGTCAATCAGGATCGAGTCGACCTCATCCACGATCGCGAAATTGTGGTGTTTCTGGTAAATTTGATCCAGTTCCGCCTTCATATTATCGCGCAGATAATCAAAACCCAGCTCATTGTTGGTGGCATAGGTCACGTCACAGGCATAAGCAGCCTTTTTCTCGGCATCGGGCTGCCCTGACCAGATGACACCGGTGGTCATGCCCACGGCGGCAAACACCTTGCCCATCCATTCCGAGTCGCGCTTGGCCAGGTATTCGTTCACCGTGACCACGTGCACGCCTTTACCGGTCAGCGCGTTCAGATAGGCGGGGAGGGTCGCAACCAATGTCTTGCCTTCACCCGTTTTCATCTCGGAAATATTGCCCTGATGCAGGAAGGCGCCGCCCATCAACTGCACATCAAAGGCACGCAGGCCCAGCGCGCGTTTTGCCCCTTCGCGTACGTTGGCAAACGCCTCGGGCAGCAGATCATCCAGGCTTTCGCCTTCCAACGCACGTTTGCGCAGCTCGGCGGTCTTTGCGATCAGGCCGTCATCCGACAGATTCTCGAACTCGGGTTCCAGCGCGTTGATCTGTTCGATCAGGGGGCGGGTCGCCTTGATCTTGCGGTCGTTCGGTGTTCCGAACACCTTTTTGGCGAGCGTTCCGAGTCCCAGCATGTTCACTCCAGCGGATCTGTTCTTGTCTTGGTTTTGACAGGCTTGCCCACCTTGCGCGCAACCCATAGATACGGGGGGTGAAAGGCGGCCCTGTCCAAGGCTTCAAAGCGATGTAAGCGGCAGGTTCCAGAGTGTCAACGCTGCGCCCTGCCGTGGCAAAGAAATAGGATGATTCCATGCCCAAAGGCCTCACTTTTCTGCCATCGCTGGCCCTTGCAACGGTGATGGCGCTGCCATTGGCCGCCGAAACCAAGCCCGATGCCAGCACGGTGGTCGCCCGCGTAAACGGCGAAGAAATCACTCTGGCGCATGTGATCGCAACAGTTGCGACACTGCCCCCCAACTATCAGCAGGTCGAAGATGATGTTCTGTATGATTTCATCATCGAACAGCTGATTCAGCAGCAGTTGCTGGGCCAGGAGCAAGAAGGGCTGAGCAATCTGAACGCCTTGGCCATCGAGAACGAGACGCGGTCGTTGCTGGCGGTTCAGACCGTAAATGCCCTGATCGACGAAGTTGTAACGGCAGAAACCATTCAGACCGCCTATGATGCGCGCTTTGCCGAGTTTGAAGGCGAAGATGAGTTTAATGCCAGCCATATTCTGGTCGAGACCGAGGATGAGGCCAAAGACCTTAAGGCTCAGTTGGATGATGGCGCCGACTTTGCCGAGCTGGCCAAAGAAAAATCAACCGGTCCTTCCGGCCCGAATGGCGGGGTGCTGGGTTGGTTCGGCAAGGGGCAGATGGTTCCCGAGTTTGAAACCGCCGTTGTCGCGCTTGAGAAGGATCAGGTGTCGGACCCGGTGCAGACACAGTTCGGCTGGCACGTGATCATTCTGAATGACAAGCGCAAATCCGAAGCGCCCGCACTTGATGCGGTACGCGACGAGCTGGCACAGGATCTGCAAAGTGAAGCTATTCAGGCCCGTATCGGCGAGTTGACCCAGGCTGCACAGATCGAACGTCCTGCGCTCGAAGATGTGACTCCGGGCATCGTGCGTCAGTTGGACCTGATTCAGGAGTAACCCCGTGGCCTCGATCACCAAAGTCTCTCCGCTGGCCCCGGCGGCGTTTCCCGAATTGCCCGCGATTGACGGTGTGCGCTTTGCGACCGTCGAAGCCGGCGTACGCTATCAAGGCCGCACTGATGTGATGCTGGCGGTCCTGGATCCGGGCACATCAGTGGCTGGGGTCTTTACCCGCTCTGCCACACGCGCGGCACCCGTGCTGGATTGTCAGGACAAGATCGGCGGGCCAAGTGACGGGCCGGCGGCGATCCTTGTGAATTCGGGCAATGCCAATGCATTTACCGGGCATTATGGCCAAAGCTCGGTCGCCGAGGTGACGCAAGCAGTGTCCAAGACCACAGGCGTACCGGTCGAACGGGTTTTTACCTCGTCAACTGGTGTGATCGGTGAACCCTTGCCGCATGACCGCATCGTGGCGCAGCTTGAGGCCCTGAAATCCGGCCTCAGTCGCCACGCAATCGAAGATGCAGCGCGGGCCATCATGACCACGGATACCTTTCCGAAAGGAGCCTCGGCGCAGGTCGAGATTGATGGAAAAACGGTCTCTATTGCGGGGATTTCCAAGGGTTCTGGCATGATCGCGCCTGATATGGCGACGATGCTTGTTTATATCTTCACCGACGCCCAGGTCGAACAATCCGCGCTGCAGCAGATGCTGGGTACGCAAACCGACCGCACCTTCAACTGCATCACCGTCGACAGCGATACCTCGACCTCGGACAGCCTGCTGCTGTGCGCCACCGGGGCGTCGGGCGTGGATGCCACCGGCAATGCCGCCTTTGCCGAGGCTTTGGAAACCGTGATGCTGGACCTAGCCCAGCAAGTGGTCCGCGACGGCGAGGGCGCCACGAAATTCGTAGAAATTCGTGTGACCGGGGCTGTCACCGATGCCGACGCCAAGGTGCATGGATTGGCGATTGCCAATTCACCACTGATAAAAACCGCCATTGCGGGCGAAGACCCGAATTGGGGCCGCGTCGTCATGGCCATCGGAAAATCGGGTGCAGCTGCCGACCGTGACCTGCTGAGCATTTCTTTCGGAGACATCCTTGTGGCCGAAAAAGGTTGGGTCAGTCCCGATTACCGCGAGGAAGACGCCGCCGAATACATGAAAGCTCAGGACCTTGTAATCGGCGTCGATCTGGGGCTGGGCGCGGGTAAATCCACCGTTTGGACCTGCGACCTGACCCATGGCTATATCGAGATCAACGCGGATTACCGGTCGTGAAAACAGTTCTGGTTTCTGCGGTCGCCCTGATAGACATTGAGGGCCGGGTGCTACTGACGCAGCGCCCCGAAGGCAAATCCATGGCTGGACTTTGGGAGTTTCCCGGCGGCAAGATCGAACCCGGCGAAACGCCCGAGGTCGCCCTGATCCGCGAACTGCACGAAGAACTGGGCATCAACACATGGTCCTCCTGCCTTGCGCCGCTGACCTTCGCCAGCCACAGCTATGATGATTTCCACCTGCTGATGCCGCTGTTTGCCTGCCGCAAATGGGAAGGCATTCCACAATCGAAGGAAGGACAGGCGCTGAAATGGGTGCGTGCGAATGATCTGCGCAGTTACCCGATGCCTGCGGCAGATGTGCCGTTGATCCCGATTTTGCGGGATTGGCTTTAGGGTCCTGGTTCGATCTTGTCTGGACGCTGGAATTCAGCGGGCGATTTAAACCTATTGCAGCGCTTAGGTCGTGTTGACAAAAGGGATTCACAGCGCCCGCTGATCGTGATTCAAGCCGGTATCTGCGATGGAGGCCAGC
>NZ_JBXWQK010000011.1:0-111997 GCF_059612345.1 Ruegeria sp. CDSA020 | reverse complement strand
AGCACCGTGGAAGCAAGCAGTACGAGAAAAACACTGTGACGGACCCGTAACAGATAATGCCAACTCGTAGGATACCGTCGCTGTCAAAACCTTCTTCAAATCCGTCAAGGCCGAACGGTTTTGGCAGAGATCGTGGAGCATACGACAATACGCTGAAATGGCGACCTCCGGGCTTTCGCAACAATAGCGCAAGCAATTCATTGGCCTCTAATCCCGCTGAGCCACGCACTTGTCGCTTCAAGCCCTTCTCGCAAGACAGCAAACATTTGCTCAATTTCACTTTCGCTAATGATTAGGGGCGGTGAAAGAACACACATGTTGATCACAGGCCGAACCAATAACCCACGTTTCTGGCATTCGATATCGATCTGGCTACCAATCTCGTAGTCGCACCCCAGATCGCTCTGGGGATCACCATCGACTGAGCATTGAACGCATCCCATCAACCCCATGCCGCGCACATCGGTAACGATGTCAATCTGACCCAACTGCTGTAGCTGATCCTGAAAAATCGGAGTGACCCTTCGAACGTGTTCGAGAAGCTTTTCCCGTTCAATAATTTCCATACTTTTCAGACCAGCGGCCGCGCTGACCGGGTGACCAGAATAGGTATAACCATTAGAAAAAGTTGCGTCTTTTCCTGAAACATCGGCGATCAATCCATCCGAGATAATCGCAGCGCCCATCGGTGCATACCCAGATGTCATTCCTTTGGCACAGGTGATTATGTCTGGCTGAATGCCAAAAACTGCCTCCGAAGCAAACCAATGGCCCAATCGTCCGAAAGCCGTCACTACTTCGTCGGAAATGTATAGAACATCATACTTCCTGCAGATGTTTAGGCAGCTTTTGTGATATCCTTTTGGCGGCACGATCACCCCGCCAGATGCCAGAACCGGTTCGGCGATAAACGCGGCGACATTTTCTGGGCCCAGCGTCACAATGGCGTTTTCCAGGTCCGAAACTTTCTCTTTCAGAAAGCTCTCATCGCTTTGACCCGACTTACGGTAAAGCGGATTCACGTCTGGCAGGAAATGTGCGAGGTCATCCGCCTTGTCGAGCCAAAGTCTGTCACGCTCTTTTCCACTGATGCTGGCCGCCAGATAAGTACTTCCATGATAAGCTTTTTGCCGTGAAATGATTTTCTTTTTCTCGGGGCGTCCCAAGAGGTTGTTGCGGAAATGGACAAACCGGATGGCCGTATCAACTGCAGTGGAACCGCCGGTGGTAAAAAAGACATTATTCAAATCGCCTGGCGCACGTTTGGCGATTTCGCACGCGAACCGCGCGGCAGTCGAGTTGGAATTGTTAAAGGGCGAGAAATAGGCAAGGTTCCGAGCTTGCTCAGCCATGGCCTCGGCCATCTCCCCTCGACCATAACCGATCTGAGTGCACCACATGCCTCCCGGTCCGTCGATCAAGCGTTCGCCTTTTTCGTTCACCACATGAATGCCGCTGGCACCTTCGATAAAAGTGCGGTCGTTTTCGCCCAATGTTGCCATCCCTTCCCACGGGTGCAGGAAGTGATCGTTATCCCATTGCTTGACGTTAGAGTTATCCACGGCGGGCCATGCTTTCTGTGCTCATCACAATTGGGAATTCTTCGCGAACCTGAGCGTCTGAGGCGCCGAAGTAGTTGGGGAAATGGCTGTCGAGAATGGAATTGGCCTTGTCACGGGCGCGGTCCAGAAGATCAGTTTTGCCTTCGTTTTCCCATGTGTCCGTGCGCTCACGATCCATGAGCCGTGGGTAGACGAATTCGCTGTTCATATAGCTCAGTGTGTGCGGGTTGCCGAGAAAATGACCAGGGTCGATGGCACACTGATGGATCACATCCACCGCCATGGTTTCATCCGTGACTTCAATCCCGCGCAACGACCGCAGGATCATACCGCCCGCTTCGTCATCGATGACCATGCTTTCAAAACTGCATCCCATCAGGCTACCGATCATACCCCCGAACTCGCACAAACGATTGGCACCGGCATGAGCGGCAAGCGTGAAGGTTAGTGCCTTTTCCAACCCGTATTGCGCGTCGGGTATCTTGGCATCGGTCATGCCTGCGCCGACAGAGGTTGGAAGGCCATAAAAGTTACCCATCTGAATGGCTGCGGCCCCGATCAGAGCCTGTTCGCCACTGCCGCCGGTGAACGACCCGCTGCGCAGGTCAGTGATGAAGGGCCAGGCGGCAAAGCAGACCGGACAGCCCGGTGTGATGAGGTTTACGATGGCAACGCAGGCCAGCGTTTCGGCCACGGTTTGCACCAATGTTCCCGCAAGCGTCGCAGGGGCTGTCGCCCCGGCCTGAGGAGGCACCGCCAGATCAACCGTCAGGCCTAGCTTGGCGGTATCAATCAGGATTTCCATGTTTTCCTTGCCGACCCGCAAGGGGGAAACCATAGGGCAGCCGCCAAATATGACGCTTGGCTTTTTCATGAAAGCCCCTTCGCCACCTTGAGCAAAATCAAACATGCGGATGGCATGCGGAATATGGCTGCGGTCGCGAAAGGTCAGACAGGCAGGTTTTTGGCTGCCTGCGAGCATGGCATAAATGGTGTTCATGTCATGAGCGAAATCATCAGTCACATCGGTGGCCAAAACCGTGTCGCCCAGCATATGGATGTTGTCCAAACGGTCCACCAGACGGGTGAAATCATAGACATCGCGCAGGATCGAAGGGCGATAAGATTTAGTTTCGGAATCGAAGGTGGTCACGGCGGTGCCGGAGTTGGCGAAATAGACGCTCTCCGCCGAGCAATGCATGTCGTCTTTGCCTTCACGCTCTCCGCGGGCATAGAGGTAAAACTCCTTGGCAGCACTAGCCAGGATGTCTTCCATCAGTGCGCGGGGGAAGCACAGCCGATTTAGATCATTCATCACCGCGCCCTTGGGCAGCACCAGATCAAGTAATTCCGGGAAATGGTCGGTAATGCCGGTTTTTTCCAGAACGGTCAGAGCCGCTTGATGGATGTTCTCCATATCTGTTGGGGTAAGCGGCTTATAGCGGCCGCCACTTAATCCCCCACGCACGGCCTCATTGCCCGTGGTCGCCTGTTGAACCTTTATGCGCGCGGCGCGCCCACCACCTCCGCGACGGCGTGATTTTACCTCAGCCATTACCGGCCATCCTTTGTTCTGGTTCCGAGCGGATCATGGCAAAATAGAAATCGTAAAAATCCTGGATCGAGGTTTCCATTTCGCCCAAGGGCCCCGGTTGGAAGTATTGAGAATTAACGCCGGACTGGTTGTGCCGAATGATGCGTTCGTCATCCAAAGATGTGACATGCCAAAGCCAGGTCAGGTCTTCCTTGTTGTAATCTTGGCCTTCTTCGGCATCAGCGTTAACCAGCCAGACCACCTGAATGTCGGTTTCTTGTAGACCACGTGGAATAAAGCGGTAGCCCACCAGGTGATCCGAATAGATCAGGAACCAATTCAATGGGCCAATATCAAAGTCAGTTGCGCCACCGTCGAAGCCTTTCAGCGTTCCAAGCAATGGCGCAAGTGCCTCACCCGATTTGCTGCCGGTTTTGTAACCTTGGTAAAGCGGGTAGCGCCGATAATACCCGCTGGTGAATGGGGTGGGCGCAGCCTCGCCAACAAGCGCCAATTCATCAGGTGCCAGCCCGACTTCTACAGCCCTTGCATTTAGCGGCTCGACCAAGCCAGCCATGTCTTGTGGCGATTTCAGGCTATGAGAGCGAGAGTATTCTTTGTGTGCTGGTCCGCAGTGGTAGCATTCAAGATAGTTCTCAACCGCCAGTTTCCAATTCGCTGGAACGGGAAATGACGCCGTATGCGCAACTTTCAGATCGTCAAAGCCATAGGGTTCGACGAGTGGCGAAAGCTGGCTGAGGACAGGATCAAGCGATGGTGTGTTTACATCGGTACAGACAAAGATCAGGCCTTTGAAGACACTCACCTGAACGGGAAAGAGCCCGAATTTGGACGGGTCAAAGTGTTCCCCCATATTGTGGCCTGCACGAAGTTTTCCCGATAGCTCATATGTCCAGGCGTGATAGGGGCAAACAAGAACACGGGCGTTGCCGGACTGTTCAGTGCAGACGCGAGATCCACGATGGCGACAGACGTTCAAATGAGCGCGAACTTCGCCTTCGCGGTCGCGAACAATAATGATGCTCTCCGGGCCATAGTCGAACAGGAAATAGTCTCCGGGGTTTGGGATTTGGCTGACATGCCCTGCCCAAAGCCAGTTACGGTTCCAGACCTGGGCGATGTCATAGTCATAGATGTCTTGCGAGGTATAGAATCCGCGCGGCAAAGCGTGGCCGTGCTGGTGCGAGGCCATCAAAACATCTAACTCAAACGGTCGGCTGTTCATCACGTTTCCTCCAAATCGACTATCTCGCGGCGAAACCAATCCTTGTCTGCTTCTGCCTTTGGGCGTTCAAAATCGCGGGCCGCGCGGTGGCCTGCGAAGACAGCGTCGACGATCAGTCCCGGAGACGCGGCATCGCCTATAAGTTCGAGGGTCTTCAACCCAACCCCGCGCAAGCTGTCGTAAAGCGCTGTCTCTCGCTGGCGCTCGGTAACCAGAACTGTCGAGGCACAGGGAATACTCGCTTCGCGACCGGTAAAGGCACATCCGATGCGGGCCATGTCACCTTCAACCGCGGTCAGCACCTGATTGCAGTAAATGTCTGTGCCAAGTTCGATCAGACGAGCCTGAATACGGGGCTGCTCCAAAGTATGTACGGCGTAAGCAGAGACCAAACTCTCCGGCGTGACAAAGACCACCGGATATCCGGCAGCTGCCAGTTTTTCTGCAATCACACCTGCCAAATAGATATGGTCATCATCATAGATCAACACCGGGCCATTCGGAGGCAATATGCCGTTCATGATATCATCAGGTGTCAGCACTCTGGCGCTTTGCTCGATATGAGGCATACGGCGCTGGGTGTTTCGCCCCATGCCATCCGTACGCCAACGGCTGCCGGTGGCGACAAAGACGTGTTCGACGCCAAGCTCTGCCACCTGATCGCCGTCAAGTCTGCTGTCGGTGAACAACTGAACGTTGCCGCGCTGTTTCAGATCATTCAGGCGATAGTCGACGACGCGCGACCAGGCCGCTAGGCCGGGAAGCCTGCTTTCCTTTGCAACACGTCCACCAAATTCAGCTGAGGCTTCGGCCAAGGTCACCTGATAGCCGCGCCGTGCGATTTGCATGGCACACTCAAGACCCGCGGGTCCGCCACCGATTACCAGTGCTTCCGCCTCGCTTTTTTTCGGTGCAATGATCTCAGGGTGCCAGCCGCGACGCCATTCCTCGCCCATGGTCGGGTTTTGGGTACAGCGGATCGGAATACCCAGATTGTCCGAAGACACGCAGATGTTGCAGCCGATGCATTCGCGAATTTCGTCGATCCTGCCTTCTTCAATCTTATTCGGTATGAACGGGTCCGCAATGGAAGGTCGCGCCGCTCCGATAAGGTCGACAATACCTTTCTTGACCATCGACAGCATCATATCGGGGGAGGTCAGGCGACCGACACCTACCACGGGTTTCCGTGTGATCTGTTTGACGTGGGACAGAAACGCGTTCTGATAACCATCTTCCGGCTGGAATCTGGTTGTGGCACTGTCATTGGACCAGTCGGCCACATTCACATCCCATAGGTCAGGAAGATCGGCCAAAAGCTCGACCACGGCACGGCCTTCTTCTGCGGCCTGCATGCCGTCGGCGCCCACCATTTCATCAATCGCAAAGCGGAGCGCCACAGCGCAGCTGTCACCTACAGCTTCGTGGGTATCTTCCAGCAATTCGCGCGTCAGGCGCACGCGATTTTCAAGCGACCCGCCATATTCATCACTACGCTGGTTCATATGAGGCAGCATGAAATGTTGCGCCAAAGTCATGTTGTGTCCGGCATAGACGTAAATGATGTCAAATCCGGCATCTTTCGCGCGCAGGGCGGCCTCGCGATGCCAGCGGCGGAATTCCCGGATATCGGCCTTATCCATGGCCTGCGCCTGCTTGGGATGCGTCATATCAACGGACATCTCGGACGGAGCAAGAACCGGAGCGCGGGTCAGCAGGTTTTGCGCATGATTGCCATTATGTACCAGCTGGATGGCCGCCAGCGCACCATGTGCATGTACTGCATCTGTCATCAGCCGCAACGCAGGCACATCGCGCCCATCCCACAATCGCCCCTCGGCATAGGGGGACAAGTCCGAGGTCGGGTGTATCTCGGTCTCCTGATTGGAGACCACTGCCCAACCACCTTCAGCCTTCATTCCGCGGACGGCAGCATCCGCCCGTGGCCTAAGGTGCCCCAGCCCGGTGCAATGCGGCACCTGATAAAAGCGGTTTCTGGCTGTGACGGGCCCGATCTGGACAGGTTCGAAGAGCAGAGCGTATGGGTTCGCGTCCGACATAATCACGCGTTTTTCCTATATTTGGGTTCCGGAGCCCGAAGGCCCCGGAAATATGGTTGTGTTAGAATCCGGCTTTGATCCGTTCAAATTCTGCCAGCATTTTTGCCTCCAACTCGGGGTTCACCGCGTCAAAGAACAAACTGCTTTCGAAGAAGCTTTTCGGATCGGCAAAACCATAGGCTTCGATATTGGCTTGATCGGCAACTTCGAAGGCTTTTGCGTTGGAATGCGGGTAGCCCCAGTTGTCGATGATGTATTGGCCGCTTGCAGGATCAGTGAGCGCGTTCAACAGATCATAGACCTGATCGACCGGTGTCGTGGAAGACTTCAGATGCACGTAGCCACACGCCCAAGTCGCGATACCTTTGTCGACGTCACGCATCATGGCGGCAGGCACTTCGTTCCAGATCAGGTTCAGTTCGGACTGGTTCCAGGCCCAACCCATTTCGATCTCACCGCTGGTCATGGCCTGATCAAACTGACCTGCATCGGACCAGTAAAAGCGCATGTTTGGGTGGATTGAGCGCAGGAAATCGGACGCTTCCTTGAACTGCTCATCGCTCAGGTTGGTGTAATCGTCAGCATTTCCAGTGGCCAGCGCTGCCAAGGCATATGCGGATGACGCGGCATCCGGGACGGCGATCTTGCCTGCATAGGCCGGGTCCGCCAGCATTTGCAGCGAGATATCATCGCCTGAGATTTTGTCGGTGCGATAGATAAGGCCCGTGTTCCCCCACTCGAACGGCAACATGTAAAGCTTGCCGTCTAGGACGATGGCGTCGACTTCCTTAATCTCAGGTAAAACATCGGCCCAATTGGTCAGCTTGCTTTTATCGAGCGGCTGGATCAGGTCGGCTGCGACCCATTTCCGGACCGCGTCAGAACAAGGATGCGCCAGATCAGCCGTGAAACCCGAACTCAGTTTCGTAAAGGCTTCCTCCTGACTTCCGAAATAGGAATAGCTTGGCGCCTCATCCCCGTATTTTTCCATGTAGCTGGCAAAGAACCCGGGGTCTTCATATCCCGACCAGTCAAAAACCGTTAGATCAGCGCCACCTGCTATGGCACTTCCCGTACTTATCGCCGTCGCACATGCGAAGGCCGCAATTCCCTGAACTCTCATTTTTTCCTCCCACTATTTTACTTTGTGTCTGTACCTAGATCGATCACGCTTGCCCCCTGAAGCCCCAGCCAAACTGCGTCGCCGCGTTTGAAATCGACCGTGTGAAAGTAGTTGGGAACCGAGACCGAGATTGGCTTTTCGGCTCCCGCAACCTGAATGTGATAGTGAATGTTCTCGCCATAGAAGGCGACGTTGCTGACAGTGCCTTGAACCGTTGATGGATAGTCTTCTGGCTTTTCAGCAGCGATTTCCAATTGTTCCGGCCGAATACCGATGTTCATATCTTTTGCACTGGTCGCAACGTTGGGGTTTCTCTCAATCTCAATCCGCCCGAAAGCAGCCGCATCGATCGACAATATATCGCCGGTTTCTCCCAACATCTGGGCAGGCAGTATGTTCATCTCACCAATGAAACTGGCGACTTGCTGATCACAGGGACGGGCATAAAGCGTGGTTGGTGTATCCACCTGCTTGAGCCGTCCGTCGAACATCACACCAATACGGTCGGACATCGTCATTGCCTCATATTGGTCGTGGGTGACCATCACAAAGGTGATGCCAAGCGACTGCTGCAGATTGCGCATTTCAAACTGCATCTGCTCGCGCAACTTCTTGTCGAGTGCTGACAAGGGCTCATCCAACAATAACACTTTGGGCCGCATGATAAGCGCGCGGGCAAGCGCCACCCTTTGCCGCTGCCCACCCGACAATTCACTTGCGCCGCGATCCTGAAGACCGCCCAGCTCGACCATTTCCAGGGCCTCGGCTACGCGCTGTTCGATCTCGGCCTTGGGCGCCTTGCCCCGCAAGCCATAGGCCACGTTGTTCCCGACGTTCAGGTGCGGGAAGATGGCGTAGCTCTGAAATACCATGTTCGTTGGACGGTTGTTGGCCGGGACACCCTCCATATCCTGGCCGTCGATCAGCACGGTACCCTCGGTCGGTTCCTGGAAGCCCGCGATCATCCGCAATACCGTAGTCTTGCCGCATCCCGAGGGGCCGAGGAGTGAAAAAAACTCGCCCTCTTTGAGATCGAGATCAATCCCGCTGGCCGCCAGGAATGTGCCATAGCGCTTTTCGACGCCCCTGAGTTCTATGATGTTTCTGTCTGTCATCGGACCTCTGATGCGGATGAGCGGCGGCGGAAGTACTCGGCCAGCACCAAAAGCAGAACCGAGGTTAGCAGCAGGATAGAACCCAAAGCCAAAACGTTTGGAAGCTTGGCGGGGAAACGGATCTGGCTCCAGATATAGACCGGCAGGGTTGGCTGGTTGCCTGACAGGAAAAAGGCCAGGACGAACTCATCGAAGCTAACCGTAAAAGTGACCAGCATGCTGGCTACGATACCGGGGGAAACGACCGGCAGCGTCACGCGGCGGAAGGTTTCGAACACGCCGACGCCCAGATCGTAAGATGCCTCTTCCAGCGACGCGTCGAAGTCATCAAAGGCAGACTTCAGGATCGAAACGGAAAATGGCAAGGCAAGGAACGTATGGCCCAGAACAACGGTCAGCAGAGATGGCTTGAGACCGAGAAACAGAAACAGGACCAGCATTGACGAGGCCACGATAATGCCAGGTATGACCAGAGGCAGCATTACCAGTCCTTCAGCGGCGCGCTGGCCCCGAAAACGGTATCGAACAAAGGCACGCGCAGCGAACAGCCCCATGGCGGTGGATAGAAGTGCGACGACCGTGCCAACACCAAGCGAATTCCAAAGGGCCTGGATCAATGTATCCTGTTCGCCCAACTTCCGATACCAGTCCAGCGTCCAGCCCTTGATCGGAAAGGCAACGATAGTACCGCTGTTGAACGAGAACAAAGGTAGGAACAGAACCGGCAGGTACAGAAAAACCAAATACAGGAAAGCATAGGCTGTCAGGGTCGAGGGGCGCTTCATCTGATCCTCCTCCCAAGCTGGGTGGCGGTAATGACAAACACGATGGCGACGAAGCCGACCGACAGCATCGCAATCAGCGAAAGTGTGGCGCCGAGAGGCCAGTTGTTGGCGGCCCCGAACTGCACCTGAATAAGATTGGCGATCATCTTCCCGTCCGATCCGCCGACCAGCGCTGGAGTCACGTAGTCACCGACAGTCGGAATGAAGATGATCAGGCAAGCAGCAATGATCCCTGGGATGGTCAACGGCAGTGTCACCCGCATGAAGCGTTGCAAAGGACTGTTGCCGAGGTCGGTGGCGGCCTCCAACAGACTTGGATCGATCTTCTGTAACGAGACATAGATTGGCAGGATCGCAAAAGGTGCCCAGGCGTGCGCAAGTGTCAGCACGACGGCGAATTCATTATAGAGCAAGAAGTCGAGCGGTTCGTCGATCAGACCAAGCATCAGCAGTGCAGAATTCATCACCCCGTTGAACCCAAGGATGAGTTTCCAGGCAAATACGCGCAGCAGATAGCTGGACCAGAACGGAATGGTGATGAGTAGAAGCCAGATGGTCTTTTTCCGGGCCTTCATCGCGATGAAGTACGCGATCGGATAGGCCAGTGCGACAGTGACTACCGTAACTGCTCCGGCAATCCAGATCGACCTTAGCATTAAGTGTCGAACCAGCGGATCAGCAAACGCGTCGCTATAGTTTTTCAGCGTCGGCGTCTTGTCGAGCGTTACGTAGGTTTGGGTCCAGAATGAATAGGCGATCAGGATCACCAAAGGCGCCGCCACCAGAAAGCCCACGTAAGCCGTGGCTGGTGCGCTGAGGGTATAACCCCGGGACGCTTCGCTACGAAAAATCACCCTATCTCCCATCTCGGTACTTACGAGTCTCTAATGGACGATCGTCCATTTAATGTTGCGCCAGAAAGGCCTTTCGTGTCAATCTTCCTGTGAGCCACCCATATGAGAAGACCCTAAGCTGATGGAATCATTGAATAGAGTGACAGATCCTAAAGGAAGAAAGCGTAGCTCGAAGCGCGATCCAGAGGCCAACAGGCAGCTTCTGATAAAGGCGACACTGGATACTATTGCTGATATCGGAGTCACCGATACCTCGGTCAGTCGCATTTGCGAGCGCTCAGGTCTGTCGCGCGGAATGATCCACTTGCATTTCGGGGGGAAGGACAATTTGCTGACCGCAGCGGCCCAGCATTTCAGTACCGAGTATTATGCCGAGATGGACAGAATGACCGATCTGGGCTCGGATGCATCGCCCGAAGAGCGAGTGATGGCTGTGATCGAGGCGGATCTGTCCGAAGCTTTGCTCAATCCACGAAGTACGAAAATCTGGCATGCATTCCGAGGCATCGCGAGCTCACACCCAGGTATTGCCCGATACAGCAGCACTCAGGATCCCAAACTTGTCGAGACTTTGCGGCGTGCGTTCACGGAGATAGCCCAACAAAACGGACATGATCCGAACTTGGTGAATGATGCCACTAGCGGAACGTTGGCCTTACTGGAAGGTATGTGGGTAAATTACCTTACCGATATGCAGGTTTTTTCGCGACGACGCTCTGCTGAACTTATTCGAAGATTTTTAGGCGGACTTTTTCCAGGAAAATTCAAGTTGTGAGCCTTCACGACGCTCAGGTTTGAGATGGAAACAATGCCTCTTCCTGGAAAGCAACTACTGGTATTGGTGAGGCCTCTAGCGTCTAAGTAGCATCCACCTAGCTAATGAAAAATCTCGACGTCCGCTGTGCGCTATTAGCGGACTTTCACAATTAAACTTTGTAGTCCGAGATGCGCAACAAAGTGAGGTTTTGCAGCGTTATTGACGTCGTGGTGTGGCTACGCACCCGTTGGTCCAATCTTCAAGCTGGTCGGGAAAAGCATCGACTGACTTCGCTCGGCGCCTGCGATAAATCTCGACATACATGCCTCCAGCCTTTGCCGAAAAGCATACATCAACCAGAGTATTCACACAGACTCAGTCCAATACACCATCAGCTGAAAGCAAGCATGGATGTTTGCAGCCAGAAGCTACAAGGTAGCACACGATATCCAGGACGCCGAACAATGCCTAATAAACACCAGGGACAAACGGATGCGATAGATGTTGATCTCGCTGGAGATATTCTTCGAGTGGCGGTTTCTGGTCTTCCTAAACTAGTTTCTAGGAACGCGGTTGGCGCCTTGCTGGAGCTTCGTTCGGATCATGAACAGTTTCGGGGTTTTTTGAACCTCCCACCAAATGGAAACCACCTCATCAACTCTTGCCTACTCTATCCACCCTTTGAGCAAGGTACCGATGGGGCACTTTTTCTAGCCTCTCAGTTTGCATACGCACCATATGCCGGAACCGCACTCATGGCTGCAGCCACCATAATTGCGAGCGCGAAGCGTCAAGCATTAGCCAAAGATCAACAAGTTGTTGCTTTGGAAACAGCAAATGGTGTCATGGAAGTACAAGTAACCCGAACAGATAGCGTTATGACACATGCCAAGTGGTTTACTGTCAAACCCAAGCTATTGATTAATAATCAAATATTGAATCTTCCTCTAAATGGAAACATTCCAGTTTCTCTAGTCGATGCCGGGTTGCCGTATTTGGTTGTCGATGCAGACTATCTAGGTATTTCGCTTAGTGAGCGCCAAAAATTGACCAACGCTGCAATTGAGTTAAGCGGGGCGGCTAGTAAACAATTCCCGATGTCTAATTTTGGCATTGGCGGCAGCTACGGTAAATACTTGGTCATGTTCAGTTCGAAATCAGGGAAGAACCATATTAAAACTGTCTGGGCCTCTGAAAAGGGAGAACTGGCAAATTCGGCTGGGGGGACAGGCGCATTGTCCGTTGTGGTAGCGTGCGAGGGCAACGGGTCGCTATCTCCCGGCAGGTCCGTGACAATCGAAGCACCGGGCGGGATTTTTGAATGCCAAGTTGTAGGTCAATTCGCCACTGTATCAGCAGAAGTTAGGATCGTTGCAAGGCATAGCTTTCCTTCTTTTTACAACGCTAATCCGTAAGGCAGCTTTTTAAATTGGGTGTTTGGGTGCAGAACCCTAACAAACCGAGCAACTGAATTCCATTCTGCCAGAACCCGTTGTGGCGCCTTAATTGCAACCCAGTGCCTGGTAGGGCCACTGAAAGCTTCGGACATTGCCGACGAGAGTATTGGGCCGACCCCCGACGAATATTCGGAAAGGCCTTCTGCGGGCAAGTTTTTCGCCCATCTTCACTAAAATCTGGGTTTTTTAGCTCAATCGGCCCAAATCGGACATTGGTCGTGGCAGTAAAGAACGACAGGAGTACACTAAAGGCACCAAAATCAGCGTGCTTTCTTGATCTTTATTTTGTCAAGCTTCGCTCTGCTCTTGGTCGATTCCTCAGAGCGCGTGAGAGCTTTGGCAATGGCCTTCAAGCCCATCCCCTTCGACACCAGTAGGTGCAATTTTTGAATTTCCTCTTGTGTCCAAGCTTGACGGTGACGCTCAAATCGTTCTGCCATGGTTTTCGTCTACCTTATCAATGTGTCTGATGTCATAAAGCATGGTGGTCGTGTTGACGCCAGCTCAAGCAAAATCACGAGTATCTTAATGAAGCAGCGGTGATACCAAACGCGACAAATGACAGACTCAGCCCGAAGCGGACAATCAAGACCAAACTTTGCAATTCCGGATAGCGGACGGACCGGACATTAACGTTTAGCGTGCCAATGTTCGGTTATTGCTCGCTAGCCTTCAAGTGGGGCTCGGTTGACGCGACTGACCTCCTCCATAATGTCGAAAACATGGTCGGCGGTCACTGTGACTCCTATCGCTTCCAGGCGCTTCAGATGCATACTTTTATAGCTTTCCAGATATTCGCGGTTCCGAAACAGGTATGTGGACCCATAGTGTTTGGTTCCATCTTCGACAGTCCAAATCTTCCAGATTATTCCTGGCTCCTCCGCGATACTCTTTGCAAGTTGCTCGGTGCCGGCGAGAAATTCTTCGGTGATCGGACCTTCATAGGTCATATGCAGATCCCAGACTTTCAGTGTACTCATGTTTAGTTTCCTTTGTGAGTTTGGGAAAGTTCAGCGGTTTTTCCCGAGTTGGAAGAAGCATAGGACCGCAAGCAAGGCGAAGAAGATGGGGTCAGACCAGCCAAACCCGGTGAAAACTCCTGTCAGGCAGGCGTAAAGCGTGATGATGACGCCAAGTAGATTGGTCCACATCAATCCTGTGAGAATGGCGATTGCAGCTTCACTGCCATGTTCAACGTCCCGAAACAGGAAGCTGATGATCCCGATGCCGCCCAGAAATATCGAGTTATGCTGTGACAGGAATACAGCGTATTGGTCGTTTAATTGCAGGCCGTAGTTCGGCCAGAGGATGGCCGGGGCAAAGAACAGCGCGAGTGCGAACAACATGTAAATCACGCCATGCGCGGTCAGGAGTGTTTTGTTAGGCATGTTGTGACTTCCTAAGGTTGAGGCAGTTTTTTTCGGAGTTGGTTGAGTGTCTTGATCGTCTGGCGTTTGTCCTGCACGCTGAGACCACCAAAAATCTGTTCCAGAGCTTGATTGTGGAGTGGCAGGAATTCGGCCACTTTTTGGCGCCCGGCTGCGGTCAGTAACAGAACACGCCCCCGTCTGTCGGTTTCATCGACACTCTTTTCCACCCATCCGGCTTGAACCAGGTTTTTGACAACCACATCCAGGTTGCCGGATGTAGACAGTGTCAGCCGCATCAGATCGTTGATTGACAGCGGACCCTTGTTGCTAAGTGTTTCCAGCGCGTCCCATTGTGGCGCTGTAAGGCCCGCCGAACGAAACGCTGACACCATAGCGCGCATGAACAATTGCTGACTGCGTAGCAGGGCCAGCACCAGAGTTTGGTTTTCTCGGGCTTGATTTTTATGTCTCATGCTGTGCATATATCCCTAGTTAGGGATAAATTCAAGTACTCCCCATAGAATGACCTAATCCACTCATTCGCTCGATGTGCAGCATTTGTTGGAATGACGCATAAAGCGAGCTTTCGCTGCATCTGCGCTAATGTCCGCAATCATTTCATCTCAGTTCATCAAGCAACGTTACTCTGTCACTGGAAATACATTTGTCTTCTTGACAACTCCGTAGACAAAGCTGCTGTCCATGGAGGCAATACCTCCAAGAGGATGCAGCTTTCTGCGAACGAATTTTTCGTAATCTGAAAGATCAGCCACGACCACACGAAGCAGGTAATCCGATGAGCCGGTCATAACGAAACACTCCAGTACCTGGTCAATCCGCGCAATGGCTGCTTCGAATTTCTTTACTGTCGCTTCAGTATGGCTTTCCAGTTTGACGTGAACGAATACCGTTACCGGCAAGCCGTAAGCCTCGGCGTCTATGTTAGCGCTATAGCCGGTGATGATTCCATTTTGCTCGAGCAGCTTCAGCCGCCTCAGACAGGGCGAAGGTGACAAGTTCACCCCTGCTGCCAGGTCTTGATTCGTCATTCGACCATTGCGCTGCAACGCTCGAATGATCTGTTGGTCTTTACGGTCTATTTTTTTCATAGATTAGCATATACTGCTACAAACGAGGGAGGATAAGACATTTTTGGAATATTTTGCCACTCGTGTCGTCATACTCTGCTTCTTGAAAACCAAGGAGTCACCCAATGCGCAACCGCCCCGACAGCTTCTCCACTCTTGCCATTCACCATGGCTATAACCCGATGGAAAACGAAGGAGCGTTGACGCCTCCGCTGCATCTGACCTCGACATTCGCTTTCGAAACCGCGGAAGCAGGCGGTGCGATGTTCGCGGGCGAGCAGGCAGGGCATGTTTATTCGCGCATCTCGAACCCGACTTGCGATTTGCTGGAGCAACGCATCGCGGTGCTTGAGGGGGCAGAAGCAGGATTAGCCCTGGCCTCGGGGATGGGGGCGATCACTGCAACGATGTGGACTCTTCTTGCCCCGGGGGATGAGGTCATTCTCGACAAGACGCTCTATGGCTGCACATTTTCCTTCATGCGGCACGGGCTGGCAAAATTCGGTGTGACAGTGACCCATGTGGATCTGACGGAGCCGGAAAACCTGACAGAGGCGATCAGCGGAAAAACCAAGGTGGTCTATTTTGAAACACCCGCCAATCCGAATATGCGCCTTGTAGATATCCAGTCTGTATCAGCCATTGCCCATGCCAACGGCGCCTACGTGGTGGTGGATAATACCTATGCCACGCCCTATCTGACCCAGCCAATCAAACATGGCGCAGATATCGTTCTGCACTCGGCGACGAAATATCTAGGCGGTCACGGAGATGTTGTTGCAGGGTTGCTGGCCGGATCGGCCGAGCTGGTGACTGAAATCCGCCTCTATGGGATGAAAGATATGACCGGCGCGGTCATGGCCCCGTTTAACGCGATGCTCATACTGCGCGGCCTCAAGACACTGGAATTGCGCATGGATCGGCATTGCAGCAGCGCTGCGACCATCGCCGAATATCTGGAGCAATCCGCCGGTGTGCGAAAGGTCTGGTATCCGGGACTGAGCAGTTTCGAGCAGCATGATGTCGCGCAGCGGCAGATGTCCAAATTCGGCGGCATGATTGCATTTGAACTGGATGGCGGGCTGGAAGCAGGGCGCGCGATGATGAACAGACTGCAAATGATCACCCGCGCCGTATCATTGGGAGATGCTGAAACACTGGTGCAGCACCCGGCCAGCATGACCCATTCGACCTATACGCCTGAAGAACGCACCGCACACGGCATCAGCGATGGGCTGGTGCGATTGTCCATTGGCCTGGAGGGGATCGACGACGTGATCCACGATCTCGAACAAGCCTTGCCAAGACCCCCTGTCCGCAGCGCAGCTTAAGGAAATTGACCATGTCCATTGATCTCAAGACAATTGAACAACGTCTGCTGTGGCTGTCCCACTGGATGATCCACCATGCGAACCACATTCGGCCCAAGGCTGACGGGATCAAGGTTGGCGGGCATCAGGCGTCTTCGGCGTCGATGGTATCGATCATGACCGCGTTATATTTTCAGACCCTGCGCCCGGAAGATCGCGTAGCAGTCAAACCGCATGCCTCGCCGGTCTTTCACGCGATTCAGTATCTGATGGGCAACCAGACCCGTGAGAATTTGGAGAACTTTCGCGGATTTGGTGGCGCGCAAA
The DNA here is from genome assembly GCF_059612345.1 of Ruegeria sp. CDSA020. Lineage (NCBI taxonomy): Bacteria > Pseudomonadati > Pseudomonadota > Alphaproteobacteria > Rhodobacterales > Roseobacteraceae > Ruegeria > Ruegeria sp. CDSA020. The sequence continues at coordinate 95,409 of NZ_JBXWQK010000011.1, read as the reverse complement.
GCTATCCTTCCCGCACGAAAGATATCGATGACGTGGATTTTTCAACCGGGTCGGTGGGCCTTGGCGTTGCTATCACCTCGTTTGCGTCACTTGTGCAGGATTATGTAAAGGCCAAATCCTGGGGCGATACGCAAAAGCTTGGGCGCATGATCGCATTGGTTGGCGATGCTGAGCTGGACGAAGGGAATATCTATGAGGCCCTGCAAGAGGGATGGAAGAACGATCTGCGTAATTGCTGGTGGATCATTGATTATAACCGCCAGTCATTGGACGGCGTCGTGCGTGAAGGACTGTTCCAACGGATTGAGCAAATCTTCGACGCCTTCGGATGGGATGTTGTGCGGGTCAAATACGGCGCTTTGCAACGCGCTGCGTTTAAAGAGCCGGGAGGAGAGAAGCTGCGTCAATGGATTGATCAGTGCCCCAACCAGCTCTACTCGGCACTGACCTTCATGGGGGGCGCGGTGTGGCGCGAGCGACTGATGGAAACCCTCGGCGATCAAGGCGACGTAAGCGCGTTGCTTGATGCGCGCAGCGATGACCAACTGGCCGCTCTGATGGAAAATCTGGGTGGGAACTGCGTCACCACCATGGCAGATACCTTCGCCGCAATAGATCAGGACCGCCCGGTCTGTTTCCTTGCCTATACGATCAAGGGCTGGGGGACGCCGATTGCTGGCCACAAGGACAACCATGGTGGGTTGATGAACAAGACTCAGATGGCCGAATGGAAGAAATTCATGGGTGTTACTGAGGGTGATGAATGGGAGCGCTTTGCCACCATCGCAGACCCGGCAGCGTTTGAGAAAATGCTGGCAAAGACGCCCTTCTTCGCCAGCGGGCCGCGCCGATACTCAGATGACGTTATCGACGTCCCCTCAGTTGAGTTGGATCCGGGTCGTGAAATCTCGACTCAAATGGCATTCGGCAAGATTCTGGATGACCTGTCCAAAGGCAACAGCGCGCTGGCCGAGCGGATCGTGACGACCTCTCCGGATGTGACCGGTACAACCAATCTTGGCCCTTGGGTCAATCGCAGGAAACTGTTTGCGCGCACCCATCAATCCGACACTTTCAAGGCTGAAAATATCCCCTCCACCGCGAAGTGGGAGTTTACGCCAGATGGTCAGCATATCGAACTTGGCATTGCTGAAATGAACCTGTTTTTGCTTCTGGCGGCGGCAGGGCTTTCGCACTCGGTTTTTGGCAAAAGGCTTATTCCCATTGGAACGGTCTATGATCCTTTTGTGTCCCGTGGCTTGGATGCGTTGAATTACGCCTGTTATCAGGATGCCCGTTTCATGATCGTGGGCACGCCCTCTGGCGTCACTTTGGCGCCGGAAGGCGGGGCGCATCAATCAATCGCTTCGCCGCTGATTGGCATGTCGCAAGACGGGTTGGCCGCATTTGAGCCCGCCTTTGCGGATGAATTGGCGGTCATCATGGAATGGGCCTTTGCCTATATGCAAAAAGATGGCGAGGGAGATCCCGATGAACGCACGTGGTTGCGCGACGAGACCGGCGGTTCGGTCTATTTACGTCTGACGACCAACCCGATTGAGCAGCCCGGTAAACGCGTGGATGACGATTTCCGTCAGGGGGCCATCGACGGTGCCTATTGGCTACGCAAACCGGGACCGAACTGCGAAGTTGTCATTGCTTATCAGGGCGCGGTTGCCCAGGAGGCCATCAGGGCAGCGGGCCATATCGCCCAGGGGCGGCGGGATGTTGGCGTTCTGGCAGTGACCTCTGCCGACCGGTTGAACGCCGGCTGGACTGCAGCGCAACGGGCGCGCACAAATGGCATTCGGGGCGCTGAGGCACATATCGAAACGCTGCTGGCAGATGTGCCGCGCGACTGCGCATTGATCACAGTTATCGACGGACACCCGGCAACGTTGTCCTGGTTGGGTGCCGTTCATGGCCACAAAACGATTCCGCACGGTGTGGAGCATTTCGGCCAGACCGGGTCTATTGCGGATTTGTACCGTCATTTCCGCATTGACGCCAACGCGTTGATCCAATCAGCTGGCGAATTGTCCCATGGTCGTAAAATCCCTCCGATTGTGGCTATAGCATAGCAACAGCAGACATTGGTTCACGTTGCTGCGTCTGTATCTATGGGCTCTCCTGTCGCCACTCTCTGCGGAGCGCTTCAACTGGTGGTAACAGCCCATTTTGTGAGTCCGGTTTTCATGCTGCGTGCGCTCGCGGTGTGGGAAATGCTGCGGTAGCGTAAAGTATGGTGCTGTCGGGCAGCGGGAAAAGCCGCCATTCGTACAGAGTGCAGCAAGGATCAGGGGCTGAATTTACGCAATGCAGGACAATTCTGCCATTCGGCCTCGCGGTCCGAACGGCAGGTTTGTATTCCAAGCAAGTTTGCTTAGCTCATAGCGTTATACGTAATCAGCCGCATCCAACGTTTCGCCGTTCATATTGCCTTCGATGGCAGCAACGTAGGCCTTTGCAGTGTCTGCCGCCGATAAGCCCGTGCTTGAATCCATACCCATCATCTCCATCGTTTCTTTGACGAAGACAGGGCTGACGGTGTTTATCCGCAGGTCGCGATCAAGTTCGAGTGCTGCAGCCTTGGCGAAGGATTCCAGCGCGCCATTGGCGATGCTGATCACCACCGAGCCCGGCAACGGTTCTCGTGACAGTATGCCAGCAGTAAGCGTGAACGATCCACCATCGCTGATATGTCTCTGTCCAACGCGGACAAGGTTGATCTGGCCCATCAGCTTGTTGCCAAGCGCAAGATCGTAAGCCGTGTCGTCCAGCTCGTTGAAGGGCGCAAAACCGGCAAGCCCAGCGGTGCTGATCACGGCGTCAACGGTGCTGATATCCTTGAACATCGCCTCAATGGACTTATTAGAACCGAGATCGACTTTCACATCGCCGTCGCTGTATCCGGCGCTGATGATTTCATGGTTTGCAGACAGAGCTTTTGCGACTGCACCGCCGATGAGGCCGGTTGCGCCTACGATAAGGATTTTCATGGGTATTCTCCGATAGTGAAGGGCCTCGCGTTGCCGCGTTTTAGTCGCAACGCGAAGCCGTGAGCGGGGTTAAGGTTTGACGCTGTAGTCCAGTTCTAGAGGGGCTGGGCCTTCAGCCGGACCGACGAGCTGTTCGATCTGCAGGCGGAAACGCTCGACCTGATCGCGCTTCAGCATGAACCGGTGGAAGTCTGCAGGTGAGGTGTTGTAATGCAGGTGAGATTTGTAGCCATCGGGCGATTCAACATCCATGCGCACTGGGAACTGCAGCCACTTGCCCTGGAATTCCTCCGAGAGCATCCAGTTCAGGTAGAGCTTGGCAGCCGCCTTGTTCTTGGCATCGGTCGGGATGGCCGCAGTCTGGAACCAAGTTAGGAAATAATCTTCTTCGGGCAGCACGAGGCGGGTGTCGCTGCCTTCAAATGACACAAATGCCCAGGATGTTGTGAAACTTGCGCCATACCAGCCTTTGTCAATCGCGACATATGGCATTGACGTGCCGCGCACCCAGACCGGCTCGGTCGCTACGAGTTTTTCCAGATACTCCCAACCGTATTTCTCTTTCAGGTTCCAGAACTGGTACAGAACGGCGTCATCGGTGTGCGGGTAGGTCAGGATGACTTTGCCTTTTAACGCCGGGTCCAGATAGTCCAGCGCATCGCGCGGAGCGTCATCTTCATTGATCAAGCTGGAGTTGAACACATTGGTGAAGGCCACGCCGAACAGACCAACCCAGTTTCCGTGCGGGTCCTTGTAGTCCGGGTAAACCTTCTCCCAGTTCCTGGGTTTGTATCGCTCCAGCAACCCGCGCTCAGCATAATAGTCGTAGTCATGCAGCGTTTGCAGTTGGATGATGTCTGGCACTTCAGACTTGTCCGCATCATTGCGGGCGTTGTCGTAACGCGATGCATGATAAAAGCTCAGATCAACGCTGTGTGTGACATTGACCTTTGGAAAACGTTCTTTGAACATATTCAGATATTAATCGGCCTGATCGTCCTTATCGCCTCCCGCCCGGATGACGAGCTCGCCGCCTTCGGCAACGGCTTCGGCATAAAGCTCGTCAAGCGACTTGGTTTCAATCTCTGTTGCAAGCGCAGGGCTTGCAAAAAGCAATCCTACAACAGCACTCATGAGCACATGCTTCATAAGGATATCCTTTCGATAGATGGATGGGTGGTTATGCTGCGACTTCTTTGCCGGTGGCATACTGGTAGGACCGGCCAAGGATGGATTTGATGATGGCAAGTTCGGTCTCGTCACGTGGCGAATAGACCATGACCAGCCCAACGGGACGGCGGCCCAGATCGACCAGAGTGTGATGTTCACCCCAACCTTTCTTGACTACTTCCAGCGCGGCAGCTTGGGGCAGTTGCACATGCATGCTGCCATTGTCGGGTTTGGGGTGAATGTGGGCGATCTCGAGCCCGATCATGAAGGCATCATGATTGCAGACAGCGCCGTCATGCATGACCATCGCGCGAGCGCCGGGAACCGACACAAGGCTGTGCGCCTCATCAACACCTGCCAGGGAAAACGCCCAGTCGCGCATCTGGTCAACGATGTCGTCAGGACCGTGTTGGGTGACCTGGGCATGCGGCAGGCCATGTGTGGATTCCGGCTTGGGACCAACACGCTCAGGCAGGTTCAGGGAAGTATGCATCTCGTGTCTCCATTGTTCGCTTGAACAACAGATAGCTTGTTACAATGCGCAAAATAATTCACAGTTTAGACAAGGAGAGCTTGCATGAATGCACAGAAACTGGAGTGGAGCGACATCCCTTTTGTACTTGCTGTCTGCGAGGCTGGTAGCCTGTCTGGAGCCGCGCGCCAGTTGGGGGTCAACCATTCGACCGTCTTTCGCAGGATTGAAGGAGTTGAAGCCCGGTTAGGTGTCACCCTGTTTGAACGTTTGAGTCACGGTTACGTCATGACAGCGGCTGGGGAACATTTCTTCCGAAACGGGCTTCAGCTGCGCGATGGTATGAACAGTATCGAACGGGAGTTGGGTGGCCAGGACCTGCGATTGGCAGGCGCGTTGACGGTGACGACAACGGATTCACTGCTCCACTGTCTGACCCCGGTGTTTTCAGAGTTTCAACGGAAATATCCAGACATAGAATTGCGGCTCTTATCTGGCACGCGCCCTCTCGATCTGATGCAGCGTGACGCAGATATTGCACTGCGCCCGACAGGCGCCCCGCCGGAACACTGGATCGGTCGCGATCTGACCCATCTCGCCTATGCTGTTTATGCGCGCAAAAATTACCTCGATGCAATGCGAGATCAGCCTGCAAACGAGCACCGTTGGATCAGGCTGAATGACAGTCTCAACCAATCGCCGATGAGCCAGATCACCTTGCGGCACAAAACCGAGGGAGCGCCGGTAACTGTATCCAGTTCTCTGATGGGTGTCTTCGATCTGGTTCGCGGCGGCCTCGGATTTGGAGCACTGCCATGCTATTTGGGCGAAGCTTACCCTGATCTTGTTCGCGTCCACGATCCTGAGGAAAAGTTTGATTCCAACCTCTGGATGCTGGCTCATCCTGATATCCGCAGGAGCGCCCGAGTTCACGCTTTCTTCGAGTTTGCGACCGTTAGAATTCGAGAGGTGTTGTCGGGTATTTGCTAAACGCAAGATCCGCTGAACCGACATTCGTGTATTGAGCAGCATTTGCAACTTTGGGCTCGTTACAGACCTCGGAGCAGGCGCAGCGTAAGCCCCTGCCCAGATTCCACGACCTATCTTACGGCCCAGAGCCGACATCGACGATCTGGTCAGTCGCTGCGCCGCGGCCTTCGTTTTGCGGTCATTCGCATGAGTGTCATCCACTCAAGCCGATCTTGCGGGTGCTGCTTCGGATGGTTATGATAAGAATGCTTCTAGGGAAAGCCTCCAGGTCCGCGGAAAGCTGTCATCGGCATCTCTATCAACAATACGACAGCCTTATTTCGGTATGTCTCATGCTCGGATTCAGCGGACCATCGAGCCAAAAGTGAGGACACCGATGACAAAATCCCTGGACCAATTGCGCCGCGATGCCAAAGCACTTCGCAAAGACTATGAAGCAGGCGAATTACGCGCCCGTCAACGCATCGCAAACTATCCACCTCGACCGGAGGCAACAGCACTCAGGCACTCGGACTATTTGCACGTAATTGCGTGCGAGAACAGTTTTCCGACCTGGCCTGCCTTAAAGTTCGCAGCCGAACTACTAGGCATGGACAGAGCCGCCAAACGGCAGCGCCTGAAACTGGCTCTCGCTCAGGGTCATTTTACGGCTGTTGATCAACTTCTGGCTGACGCGCCCGATCTGGCTGACGGAGATTTCGGGCTGTGTCTGGCCCTTTATCGCAAGTCGGATGTGTTGGAATTTCTCAACCAAACGCCGAAACTGGCGACCCAGCTTATTGGCGATCTGGCGCCGCCTTTGACGATCCTCGCCCGGTCCAAGTGGATTCATCGCGCATCCGGGCTGGCCAATGACATGCTTGATATCGCAAATGCCCTTTTGGAATCTGGTGCTGATGTTGATCTTGGTGCGCCGGTCTACCATGGCAACGACTACAAGCTATCACCGCTCTACTTCGCCATAGGCCATTCGGACAATATGGTTCTTGGGCAATGGCTGCTGGAGAACGGCGCAAATCCGAACGACGGCGAGAGCCTTTATCACTCAACCGAGCTGGGTCATCATAAGGGATTGCAACTGCTTCTGGATCATGGCGCCGACCCGAAGGGGACAAACGCATTGCTGCGCGCGATGGACTTCCATGACACAACGGCGGTTCAGATGCTTCTCGACCACGGGGCTAAAGTAGATGAATTTGACGGGACGCATGTTGGCGGCGAGGCACCGTGGGTCGTCCCTGCGCTACACCAGGCGGCGCGAAGGATGGCCACGCCAGATATGGTCGAGCTTCTTCTTGAAAATGGAGCCGATCTGAATCGGCCCTTTGAAAACACTACGCCCTATGCTTATGCGCGGGTATTTGGAAATGTCAGTTTGGCGAGGATGCTCGAAGAGCGCGGCGCAGATACGACCTTGAGTGAAATCGAAACTACATTGAGTGCCGTTGCCGATGGCGTTCAGCCGCCATGCAACCTTGACCCAGACAAGATACCTGACGCTTACCGCAATATCATTCGAATGATATTGCACATCCCGGGAAAACTGGATCACGTTCGACGACTGGTCGCCGTAGGAGTTGAAAATGACCGTCCAGATACCGAAGGATTGACACCGGTGCAGGTTGCCGGATGGGAGGGCTTGCCAGACGTCATGGAGTACCTACTGTCGTTAAAGCCAGACCTGACACATGTGAACGGCTATGGAGGAACACTTCTGTCTACAGTTATTCATGGGTCGGAGAACTGCCCGCAGCGTTTAGACCGCGACTATACTCGGTGCCTGAGTCTAGCATTGCGGGAAGGCGTCGCTCTTCCGCGCCGTGCCATAGAACTGGCAAGCCAAGATGCCGTAGCCGAGTTTTTGTCAGATTGGGCGGAGCTATATCCCGAGCAAGTTGTCGACGGTGGTGTCGCCTAAACTGGTTTATGCGATCATGACAGGAGGCGAAGGCGGAAGGCAGGATTCACCATACCATTCCGCCTCCGCACGGTTATGAATTCGAAAAGAAATCCGTAACAGCGTCGATGATCATCTCATGCTTGGCAGCACGTGCTGTGCCGCCATTTGAGCAGATGATTTCGTCTCCCGGTTCTTCTCTTGCGAGCAGTTCGTAGCCTCCGGGCTTGCAGCGACCCAGGAAGTCAAAATGCGATAGCGTCTCGGGCTCGATATAGCGTGCATTCTGCGTGGGTAGCGCGGCAATCAGGGCACGGGATTCAATGTCGAGGGTCAGACCAGAATTCATGATCGGCGCCCCAAGGACCAACATCGGTCGGTCAATTTTCCGAAGGCTCGCTTCGGAAAAGCTCTGTGTTCCGCCAAGATCAAAAACTGCAAATGCCTTGATCCGAGCATCAGACAGGTCAGCTTCCATCTGAGCGCGATCTTCAGGTGTTTGCGCGATTTTCCAACCCGAAAGGATGCCACAAGCCAGTTCGTTTGGCTGAGTGTCGCAAAACAGATTTAACCCAGCCGCGTCGTACCGCGCGCCGGCAAGGGCAACAGCCGTAAAGCCACCCAGTGAGTGTCCCGCCATATAGATTCTGTCTGTATCGACATACCTCGCAAAATCAGACGAACCGGTTGCATGGTCAATGACACGGGAAATGTCCTTTGGCCGCTCCCATAATTGCCGAGTCAGCTCGGGGTCGCGAGACCAGGTTGATGTACCAGGATGGCTGATGGCGGCCACAATGTAACCGTGTCGTGCCAACGCACCGGCAAGCCACGCCTGATTGTAAGCGTTGCCAAACATACCATGAGATAAGACAACAAGTGGGAACCGGCTGGTCACTGGCGCAGCATCTTTCACGACTTTTGTCCCCACCCACACTTCACTTTCGAAGTCGTAAGTCTCTGGTCCAGTTGCATCTGTTGGATACCAAATAAATCCAGACAGATCGCGTTCTCCCTCAACGTCGGCGACTTTCAGTTCTGTCATTGCAGCCCGATAGGGCTGAGCAAATGCCGTGGCAGCGAACATAGCTAAGAATCCTGCAAGAAGGTGAGAAGATTGTCTCATCGAAAGCTCCGATCATCATTCAAGATAAGTCAAAGCTGAGCCGTAGGTTTATTTGAAACAATGCTTTGCACTGCCTATACCTGTCCTTGATCCTGATTGAGGACAGGTCTCGATAGAAAGAGGACAAATGGACAGCCCCGGGTTGATCAGTTTCCCCCTGCCGCTGGCGACAGCGTTTCTTTGCGGTGTGCTTACCATGCTGGCTTGGCGGCTGGATCTGGGCTTTCGTCTGGCCAACATGTTGTTCTCGGCCTTCTTTGGGTTGGGCGCCTTCTCATCCCTGTTGGTCGGTCTGCGATTTGGCTATGGAGTCGAGGAGTTGATCCCGCTGCAACGCAGTTTGCCCTTGTTCCTCGGACCGCTCCTGTATCTGAGCTTTGCATCGATGGCTGTCGAAAGGCACGACGTCGCCAAGATCGTCATGATGCACCTAGGTGCGCCTTTCATTTTGATTGGGTTGTATCTGCTCTTGGCCAGCGACTTGAGAAGTATGGATTGGGTAATCAGTGCCAGCTACTCGTATTATTGCGTCGCTCTCTTCTTACTTTGGCGGAAGGGGCCCGACGCACTGAGTCAAGCACGGGTCGATGTCACCCAGGCGCTTTCCAACTGGCTTTTACGCGGCATTGGATTTCTTGTCTTTGTACTGGTTTTGGATAGCGCGATCGCAATCGACTTTGCATTCAACAAGGGCGCCAATGCCTCAATGCTGATTTCTTACGGAACTGTTCCGTTGATCTTTCTTCTTCTTGCGACGTCAATCACGCTCCCAGTGATGTTCTCCAAAGCCGACGCGGTGTCATACGCAGCGCCAGTAGCCAATACTGAAGATGCGAAAGTCCTAGAACGACTGCAGGCATTGTTGGATGAACAACAGCTTTTTTTGGACCCCAACATAACTGTCCAACGACTTGCCAAGCGCTTAAGCCTTCCGGCCCGCACTGTGTCGTCTGCTGTCAACAGAACTCAAGGAACCAACATGTCGCAATACGTGAACGAGTTCCGTTTGACGCATGCGGCCCGGTTGCTTGCAGAAACTAATGAAAGCGTTGCCAACATCGCTACTCAATCAGGGTTTTTGGCACGCTCCAACTTCTATCGTGCATTCCAACGGGTCTACGGACGATCGCCTATCGAGTACCGCGCACTTCGAAATTCAAAAGAGAAACCACAATTCGACGACCATAATCCGCAAAATTCCAAGCATTCACACTCGGCGTAAATACTTGGTCACAAATCGAATGACAGTAGTCTCGGCTCGAAGCCGCGTCCGTGGCGCAGCCTTCATGCTGCGTTAGCAAAGTCACAATCTCAGTGAATGAATGTGCCGACAACAGGCTAGGACTTCGCGCCAATCGCGAATGGAACCGCATAGCTTGCTCATTGCAAGGCTGGTAAGCATTCCGCTGCTCAGAACACCGACTTGTTCAGAGAGCTTTGGCTCACTTTCTCCATATACGGTGAAATGAAACATACCGGTTTCGTTATCTTCGTCTGTGACGAACGCCCAGACAGATGCGTCGCAAACTTTTCGAAAGACTAGAACCAGTTTATGCTTTTTCACAACCCACCTATTCAATGTGGCGTGGTCAACGCGCACACTGCGTTCAGCCATGATCTCTCTTTTACTTGCCCACGTAGTGCAAGTCCGCCAGCCACAAAGAAGTGCCTCTCCTGACCGTGAACTTGAAGTCAGTCTGGCCGTCATTCAAACCTGCTCGCAGAAGATCAGCAATCGTATCTTGCCCATCGATATTTTCATCTGTCGGAAAATATGCTGTCAGCTGGTCGTTCGGTTTCAGAGTTGTGCCTGGGCCTACATCTTCTGGGACATGAGCCACGCTCGTAACCCATTTTCCATTCTCTGCATATTGAGTTTGAAAAACGACGCCATTCGACAAGGTCGTGTCTTGTACGACACCCAGAGTAACGTCCCGCACTTCGACACCGTCTCTTGGGTTAGAAAGCCCGATGGTCACATCCATGGTTCCCTCTTGCGAAGGAGTAGCCCCAGATTGAAGTAGAACGGCAGCGATGGAGTTCAGATCATTGATTTCAATCCCATTGACAGAGTCAATACGCAGCCCCGCGTGAACCCAAACCGGGGCCTCGCTAGCGACGTATTCCACAGTATCGGGACTATCCGCCGACGCTACAAAAGGCAAAAGAACCTTCCATTCAGACTTCACTGAAGTCGGCCCTAAATCCTGAACGATTTGAGTGGTAGTATCAGCTTCGACATTCGCCTGATCTGTGTCGCCAGTGCTCACTTTAGCAGCAACTTCATCGTTAGCCTGCGCGCGCGATTCTGCCTCTGCCATCGCCATTGCGACTGCTTCGATCTCAGCCTGTGCTCGGGCTTGCGCTTCTGCTGCGGCTTTGGCTGCCGCTTCGACTTCGGCCTGCGCGCGGGCTTCTGCCTCTGCCGCGGCTTTGGCGGCCGCTTCAACCTCGGCTTGCGCGCGTGCTTCTGCCTCGACAGCGGCTTTGGCACGTGCTTCGGCTTCGGCTTGGGCAGCCGCCTGAGCAGCCGCTTCGGCCTCAGCCTGTGCACGAGCTTCCGATTCAGTTTCCGCTTTGGCGCGGGCTTCGGCTTCGGCCTGAGCCGCTGCCTGAGCTGCGGCTTCGGCCTCAGCACGCGCTATGGTCTCTGCCTGCGCGCGGGCTTCGGCTTGGGCCAGTCGTGCCTCGGCTTCTGCGACCCGTGCGGTGGCATCTGCGATTGCTTCTGCCGTCGCCGCTGCTTCGATCTCAGCTTGGGCGCGGGCTTCAGCTTCGGCAGCCAAAACGTCCTCTTGCGTTGCTTGTGGCTCGGAGGATGGTGAAAATGCTCCGATGGCCAGCACGCCGACTACGGCACCTACAACTCCAAATGCCAGCAGCCCGCCGGTTATTGCGACACGATTGATTCCGCCGGATGAAGAGACCGCAACTCTAACATCCTGTTCAACGGCGGTCGGTTCGGTCAAGTGATCTATCGCCTCGAGCCACTCATCAGCGGTTTGAAAGCGATCCTTTGGCATCGCCGACATAGCCTTGTCGAGCGCTTCGAGAAAGACGTCATCATACTTATCAAAGCGCCCCTGCAAAGGTTTGCATGGATCGGGCTTTTGCTCGGCAATCGCAGAGACCCGAGTCTGGCTGTCTGGCGCGCGCTCTCCGGTGATCACATGATAGAATGTTGCCGCCAAGGAATAGAGGTCGCTAAACGGCCCTTGCACGCCGTCAGTGACATAAAATTCCTGTGGGGAATAGCCATCCTTGACTGCGCGTAAGGCAGACAAAACACGGTTTGTTTTCCTATTTTGCTCACGCGCAGCACCAAAATCAATCAATACAGGTATCTTGTTGGGTCCGACCAGAATGTTGTCAGGCGATATGTCCCGATGCAACATCCCTTGCTTGTGCATAAATGCGACCGCATCCAGAATCTGCCGCAGGATCGACATGACATCGGCTTCGTCCAGCTGGGTTTCAGCGTCGTCGATTGCGTCCAAAAGGTCCGGGCCTTCAACGAAGTCCAGTGCCATATAGGCAGTGTCGTTGTCCTCAAAGACTTGGTGCACACCAACGATATTGGGGTGATCCATAGTTGCCAGGCGCTGGGCTTCGTTGATGAAGTGCCGCACAATCTGGCGAAGATCTTCTTTGTGTTTTTGCACACGAGCCTTCACCAGCAGATTCTGTCGGCGCGCGAACATGGCTGGAAAACACTCTTTGATGACCACCTTGCGGTTGAGACTGTCATTGGCCAGATAGGTAATGCCGAAGCCGCCGCTGTTCAGGTAGTGGTCAATTTTGTACTGACCATGCAACAACCGGGCGCCTGCAGGGAGGTCGTCTGCGGAAGAGGCTCCGATCATCTGACCCGTATCTTCATCACCAGTCGTTACTAGTTTCATTACGTTGCCCATGCCTCGTCCCGTCCGTTATCGTCCCTTGCACATCAGGAATTATTCAATTTCCAATCACAAAACGTTTCTCAGTTATACACACTCTTTACGCGAGTCCGTTTGTTTCGTGATTTCCAGTATGCACACTGTTCGATCCAAGTTGGTCAGCGTAGGAAGTCAGTACATACAAACGTTTTACTTTTGCTTTACCGGAACCGGAACCATTGAACGGTTAAGCTATTTTGCAAAGGTTCACGACGCCTTCAAACATGTGATAATCTCAATCAAACCTTGTTTTAGCTATATGTTAGATCTTGGCTTTCAGATTTGCGGCAATGCAAGACGATCGAATGCCACGAGAGTAGTGGCGGCGCATGTTGTTTACCAGCTGCGCGAAGATTTCGACCGCACGATTAGAATTCATGAATGTAGCCTGGTCAATTGACCCCTCAACTGGGGTGCGGATGGACATCAGCGTCTTGTAGCCACCTATGATTTCCAGAGCCTGAACCACGCAATCGTAGTCTACTGTTTCACCTTCGCATGAGTCGCAGTAGCGTTTTACGATGTTCAAGTATTTATCGGTTTCACTGATGCGGGAAATGCTTTCGTTCAAGCGAACCAAATCGACACTTTCAGGCAAGTCCGAGCCCCGGCCCAGCATCACTGTCGTGAACTGGTTGGCTTCGTCGGAAAAATGCTGATTGAGGTTCAACAGTCGTGCCAGTCGTTTGAGACCCAACAACCCCGAAACACGTTTGGGATTGGATTCTTCCACAAAGGCCCGCATCGTGATCGCCTTGTTTTCCCGCGCCATATAAGCTTCGATCCACTTGAGAAAACCGGCTTCGGACAGGCCGTAGTTTTCTGAAGGCATGGAATTGATCAGATCAAAACGGCCGTTATTCAGTGTATTCCACAGTACATACTCGGCGCCTTCAATCTCACCATGAGTTTGCAGTGCTATCGCATTACTGATTGGCTGACGACCAACCCGATATCCAAAGATGGCCTCGCCGTGTTTTTGTAGGGCAGGATTGCTCAGAGCAAGCAACCAGTTTACGGTTCCCTTATGGGGATCCGGTGCACGAAGAAGCTGGTCTCGTGCCTGATGATTGATCAAGTAATCGGAAAATCCTCCAGGTACGGTATCGCGATCGATCTGACCAAGGATCATTTGCGCCGACGTGTTCCCCTGACTGGCCGCTTCCGACAAACCTTGCAGGCCTACGGCCTCGCTACCATTGAGCCAGCTGTCTACTGCGGTTTTGTATGGGTCTTCCTGCGCGACAGCCGCCCCTGACAATTGCAGTAGGAAAACATTGGCCAATACTGCGAGCATTCTCATACTACGTTACTCCATTGAATTATCGTCTTGGTCACTGACCGTTGTATTCCCGTTCCGAAGCTGCGTTGGCGCTTCGCTACTGGGATGTGGTGACGACGTCTCGCAACCAGACTTCCACTCGGCGGTTGATACGGCGACCATTCTCAGTGTCGTTGCAACTTAGCGGCGAGATCTCACCATAACCCAGAGTTCGGATGGTTAACCCGTCCAGGCTGTTGCTAGGCGCTGCTTGTAGCAACGCATTGCTAACTTGTTTGGCACGCTGCTGACTGAGTGATCGGTTGGATCCGCCAGCACCGACAGAGTCTGTGTATCCGATCAAAAGAAGTTCTTTGTTTGTGGTTTCTTCCTTGGCAAGCAATGAAGCAAGGCGCCTTATGTCGTCCTGTGCCCGCGTATCCAGGCGAGAGGATCCGAATGCAAACCGAAAGGTTATAGAACTACGGTCGGCACCCGACAGCTCAGCCGACATTTCCTGCAACTGTTTCAGAGTAACCTCTGCATCGGTTGGCATAACTGCACCAAGATAGCGTAGTCCCTGCTCATTGGGGCCTTGCAGGGATTCACCAAGTGACACAAAGCCCGAAGCATCAATTGTCTCTTGCGCCTTTTCGCTTTCGAGGAATTGCATGAAGCGGTTCAACTGTGCTGGCGCAGTTTTGCCGGTATATGCATACAAGCGTCGGCTAAGCGGGTATTCTTCTGTCTTGATGGTGAAAGGTGTCGCTGGAACCTGAATCCCACAAACACCGCGAATTGCAAGAACCTTGGCCTCATCAGCACTTGCGAGGCTGGTAATTCCGATACCAAGCGGATCAGAAGCAACTGCTGCAGCCAATTCCGTGTCTGTTTCGAAAAAGCTTGTATCGCTCGCGTATGTTGCGCCCACGGGGCTCATGATCAGGTCATTGAAAACCAACGCAGTTCCGCTTTCAGGCACTCGCATGTAAAGCTGGATCGGGGCATCGGGCCCACCAATCTGGCTCCAGTTGGAAATGGCTCCGGAAAATATTCGCGCTAGATCCTGTTCGGCGACTGCCCGCAGTTGGTTACTTTGCGATGTAATAACAACTAGACCGTCCAGCGCAAAAATTTTCTCGTTTTCACTCGTGGTGATATCCCCGAGTCCAGCCTGCGATGCGCTCGCCAGCTCGTCGGGTTGAACAGGGCGTGTGGTCACTGCCAGTGCTGAGTTTCCATCGACCAGTTGTTTGATCCCGTCTGCGGAGTCACCACCCATCAAGGAGACTTCGGCCAAAAACTCGCCTAGTTCGTTACGGAGCAGTAGCTTATCGACACCTTCTTCCTCAGAGCGCAAAGCAGTGCCGCCAATCTCCTCACCGAATTGCGTCGTAAGATCAGCGAATAAGACATCGACCAGGCGAGAAGAACCAGAAATGCCATATTCGACCGGACCTTCGTTCCGACTGGGGCAGGCTTCGCCAATGCATTCAACTTTGAAAGCGTCAACCGTGATTGTACCAACCACCGTCCGGAGTTCGTAATTGGCGCCATCAAAATCTATTAGCTCTCCGGTCAGAGTCATTCCGCCGTCTAAACTGTTCAATTGAACAGTTTCAGCGTTTGCCATGGTCGCGACGGACAACATCAACGCACCAGAGGTAGTTTTCAGGACCCGATTTAACATTTTCCTAACCTCAAACTTCTGATTATTGATTCTCGTTTTACTCAAGGTTGTTTCGCAAAAACTGATACAACCTTCATAATTTCTTAATGACGTAGCGGTACGCGGGAAGTTTAGTCAAGGCTGCAGCGGGGATACATAAAATTGCCTTGCTTCCCCCCACTTATGGACACGTTTGAGGCAGATTCTGACCACAGTTGGCGCTCTTTCTTAGCTTGTATCCGAAGCTGGCGCGATTCAACGTCGAATTGAGTCGTGATTTTAGGGGCTCAGGTTTTCCCTGAGATTTCCCAGAACGAACCTCATACCTTTCTTGCCACGCATTCGCAGCCTTTGACCTAGGTGATTCTTAACTATTTCGAGCACTCGAACGGTTCTGTTACAAAGTTCTGAACCTGCCGAGCGGTTTCAGCAATCACTCGTGAGTTAGGACGCGAGCTCGGCGAACTGCCGAAACGGACAGAATCCGGGTGTGAATTGCCCCTTGCGGATTATGTGAGGGACTTCGATGTCGTCCAAAGTTGCCGCTGCTGAAGCGAAGGGGTTGTGTCGCAAACTTTAGATGACGCGTACGGCACATGTGTGGGTTCAAGCCATTTAGATCAGCTTCAGCCACACTGGATGGCATTGAGGTAGTCAACATGATCCGGAAGAAACAATTCTCTAGTAATATAACCTCTGGCTTTCGGATGTTTGCTGAGATCGCAGGATAATTGGGTCTAGCATAACGCTGGTTCTAGTCTTCGAAAAGTTGGCGACACAACCTTTGGGCCAGTCGCAAACGTACAGCACTCCAGTTGGAGTCGTAGATGCCCATCATCGAGCACAAGCTGCAACTACGCTTCGATAGTGAAGTACATTATTTTTGACACTAGGTATAATATTTCATACAAAGTGTAAGTAATAATCGACTCACTAGAAGTGTTCTGTCCAAAAGGGATTTCAGAAATGACCTACCAAGATCGCAATACGGTCGTCTCGATCTTCGTGAACCTCGCCGTTAGTGCATTTGTTGTTTCACGGCTTCTGGATATGAATGCCTCTGGATTGTTTGATGGCCCAGACGCTGTAAACAACTGGGCCCGCATGGTGATCTGGCTGATCCCCTTGGGCGTCGTGGCCACCATCATCGGCACCATACTGTTCAACATTGGGTTTGCGATTGTTACTCACGAACCCAAACCCAGCTTCGTCGTTGATGAACGTGACAAGATGTTCGAGCGCCGTGGCAGCTACGCCATCATTGTCTTCGCGGGTGCGGGTTTTGTCTCAGCTGTCGTCGCCATGGCTCTCAACGCATCAGCGCTCACCGGCTTCAACATCATCTATTTCGGAATGGCTTTCGGATCCCTGTCAGCAGATATTGTCAAATTTGCTAGCTATCGGCGGGGGTATTGATCCATGGGCAAGCTCAGGATCACCAACAACATTAGACGTCTACGCTTTGACGCAGATGAAATGACGCAAAAAGAACTCGCCGAAAAGGTTGGAGTCACCCGACAAACCATCGTTGCCATTGAAAACGCCAAGTATTCGCCAACGCTCGAACTGGCGATCTTGATTTCTCGTGTATTCGACAAGCCCCTCGAAAAAGTCTTCGACATCCAAGACGCCAGCTAAATCATCGCGTCTGCTGCACCCTACCAAAGGATTAGATATGTTCATCAAACCCACCCGGTTCTGGAATCTGATGGCGAGATCCTATGCCCGCCGTCCGGTCCAAAACCAAGCCGCGTATGAATACAAACTGGACATCACTGCAAGACACCTGTCCCCCCAAGATCGTGTCCTGGAATTTGGTTGTGGCACAGGTACGACGGCGCTCATTCACGCCCCAAAAGTCGCCCATATCGACGCCATCGACTATTCATCCGAAATGATCTCAATCGCCCGGGAAAAAGCCGACGCGCAGGGCAGCAAGAACATCAACTTTGAAGTCAGCGCGTTCGAGTGCTGGCCTATTCCGGCGAAGGGTCAACATTATGATGCCGTACTGGCTATGTCGATCCTGCACTTGGTACTGGATCTTGACGCGACACTGGATCGTGTTCGCAGTTCCTTGAAGGAAGGTGGCCTGTTCTTCAGCTCGACGGTCTGCCTGGTAGGTCTCGAGAAGTTCGTCATACCAGCTCTCGGGACCATCGGCCTATTGCCCAAGATCCGCGTCCTGACGCAAGAAATCCTTGTAGAGCGTATGCAAGCTCATGGGTTCGAAATTGAACAAAAGTGGCGTCCCGAAACGGGTTCGACTGCTTTCATCATCGCAAGGAACAGCGGTTAGTTCGTTCGACATCTGACAACACCGACCCTGCCGTTCACGCACGCCGCAGAGAACGGCTGGAGAGAGCCCTGATTGACCTATGCTGAAACACGCATGAATGTCTGCTATGGGGCAAGCAAAGCAATAGCGATGGTTGAGGCGATGATGCGAAGTACAATGTGGCGACGGATTGATGTCGTGGGCACAGAAGCCTGTTCGGTTAACCGTAACGGAACGTCTCGCGTAATCTCGGGCATGGCTGTCTACGTAGTTGAAAATTCTCCTGTCAGAATAGCTTATTCCGTGACCTGTAATGACGAATGGGAGTGTAGCGCCGCCACCGTACAGCGTTGGATTGGGGCAGATAGGGTTGATCTTGTTTTAGTGAAGCAAGACGATGGTACATGGACCTCGAATGACAAAGTTGTGGATGCTGTTGATGAATTGCTCGACATCGATCTTGGGTTTACACCGGCCACGAACACGAGTGCGATCAAGCGACTCCAGCTAGGGATTGGAGATCAGGCAGAGTTCACTGCTGTTTGGTTGGATGATGAAACCTGGACATTCAAACCGCTGAAGCAACGATATGAGCGGCTGAACGAGAATACCTATAGGTACACTTCGATCAATAGTGGATACGAAGCAAATTTGACTGTCGATGGATTTGGTTTCGTTCGAGTTTACCCTGAGTATTGGAAAGCAGTGATAGCTTAGGCCCAACAAGGGCTCTGAAGCTAAAACGATTGCCAGAAACGGACTTTCGTTTTTCCAGGTGAGCGGCAGTATAGTCCGTCTACCCGTCGTAAAAAGCCTCTAAAAATCGATCTCAACACCCGGCAGGTTCAGCTCTTTCATCATGTCGCGCAATTCCTGACGTGCTGCAATGTTCGAAATGTTCAGCTGTTTGATCCCGATATCCTTGAGGTCCAATAGGGTCAGGCCGCGCGGGAACAGCTCTCGGAAAATAACGCGTTCGGAAAAGCCCGAAGCAACCCGGAAGCCGATCCGCTGCGACAGCATCTCGATCGCGCGCTGCATCTTTTCCTTGTTGACCATGCGTTGGGTGCCGACGCGGTTGCGCACTACGACCCAGTCGATGGGCTTCAGGCCGGCTTGCGCGCGCAGCTGTCGGGCGTTCCAGACCATCTCGGAATAGACCGACGGGCCCAGGATTTTCTCACCCTTTGAATCGATGCGCGCCAACAGGTCAAAGTCGATGAAACTGTCGTTCAGCGGGGTGATCAGCGTGTCGGCCAGCGAATGCGCCACCTGGCTGAGGCGGGTATGAGAGCCGGGGCAGTCGATCAGGATGAAATCGCTATCGCTTTCCAGCTCGGACACGGCCGCTGAGAGGCGGTGGTCATAGATGTTCTCGCCGGGTTTCAGCGTGCTTGCGTCAATTTCGGGCAGGTCATGGTGGCGGGGGCTGGGAAGGGTCAGGTCCGCGCTTTTCAGAAAGCTATTCCGGTTCTCGAAATACCGTCCCAAGCTGCGTTGCCGCAGGTCCAGATCCAGGGTGCTGACCTTGTGACCCAGGCGGGCGAGTGCGGTGGCCACATGCATCGACACAGTCGATTTGCCCGCGCCGCCCTTCTCGTTCCCCACTACGATAATATGTGCCATGCCTGTATTCCCAAGTCTCACCGTGTTTGCGTACACGTTGTTGCAGGCCACTATATGTTGTGGAAAGTGGGAAGGGAAGAACCCGAAACAATGTATGGCGGCATAAAAAGGCGGTGTTGCGGAAATCTCAGCCTGCCCACAGGCCGCTGACTTGCGAATGCCGGGACTATGTTTCAATCTCCAGGCTTAAGGACTGTGAGAAAGACATGGCTTGGAGCATCTGTTTCTGAACGTACTGAATGTGGTGTTGCCGGTGCTGATCTGTGCCGGGGCTGGGTATGCACTGGCGTTGACCAAAACGCCCTTTGACAACAAGGTCATTGGCGCGATCGTTTCGCGGGTTGGATATCCCACACTGATCATCTCGCATCTGTCGGCCACAAAGATCGCTGTTGGAACGTTTCTGGACGTGATGTCCGCTGCGGTTTTGGCGATTGCCGGGTTTGGTGTTCTGGGATTTGCGGCGCTGAAGGTTATGCGCCTGCCGGTGCGGGCCTTTCTGACGCCTCTGATGCATGGGAATGTGGGCAATATCGGATTGCCAATCACCTTGCTTGCGTTAGGCGATGCGGGGATGGCCTATACGATGGCATTTGTAGTGGTCGTTCTTGTCAGCATTTTCACTGCAGGGATGTGGATACCAGCCAAAGAGTTTTCGCCCAGAAAGCTCGCCACCTCGCCGATCATATATGCGGTGGTCCTATCGCTGGTGCTGATGGCCAGCGGCTATAGCCTGCCTCAGCCTGTTGCGAAGTCATTCGATATCCTGGGTGGGCTTTCCATCCCGCTGATGCTGCTGACATTGGGCCACACATTGGCCAGCCTTCGGGTCAACCGCCTTGGGCGTGCGGTGATACTGACCGCTTTGCACCTGGTGATGGCAGTTGCAATCGCCAGCGGGTTGGTCTGGGCCTTCGGCTTTACAGGCGCTGAGCGCGGCGCGGTGATCCTGTGCTGTTTGATGCCGTCATCGGTGGCGACCTATTTGTTCATAGACCAGCATGTGCCGGAATACGGCCCCGATGTTGCCGGGTTCATACTGGTTTCGACCCTGACAACGATCATCGCTTTGCCACTGGCGCTGTCCTACTGGATCTAAGGCTAGGCGGTTTGCACATTCCTGCTAAGCTGTCGGTGTGGCGCTCCATAGTCGCCGCCCGTATTTTAGGACGTATTTGATGTTACAAACGAATTCATCTGATGTCGGCGCACGCGTTGTATTGGTCATGACGGCGATTTGCATGGTTGTTGTTGGCTTCAATTCCACGGCGGTTGCGACCATCCTGCCTGATCTTAAGAATGAGTTCGATCTGTCGCCTTCGGACCTGCAATGGGTCATGGCCATCTATACCGTGGTCAGTGCCACGCTGGTGACGATTATCAGTCGGCTGGGTGATATCACGGGCAAGCTGGGCGTGTTTCTGGTTGGCATGATCGTTTTTGCCATAGGCTCTGCCTCGGCCTTGTTCGCGCAGGACGGGGCGATGATGCTGTTTGGCCGTGGGGCGCAGGGGGCAGGGGCCGCAGCGCTGTTTGGCACGTCGTTGCCCTTGTTGACTGCAGCGACCCCGGAGGAAAAACGCGCCAGCGTTACCGGAGCATGGGGCGCCATCGTCGGACTGGCGATCGGGATCGGCCCAATCCTGGGCGGTGCATTCGCCCATTACATCAGTTGGAGAGCCGTTTTCGCCACCGATCTGATCCTGCTGACCACCGCGTTTTTCATCGGGTTGACCGTGAGAAAACGGAACTATGTCCCAAACACGCGGCTGGCCGGGGCCCGGTTCGATTATCTTGGGGCTGTGGCGATTGTGCTGTTTTTGGGCCCGCTGTCCTTTGCCCTGAGCAATGGGGAAAGTGGCGGATGGCGAGCACCGTTGACTCTGGTGCCGCTGGGTGTCGCCATGCTGGCCTTGGTCGGCTTGGTGCTGGCCTCGCGCCGCAGCGAAGATCCGTTGGTCGAACTGCGCTATTTCCTCCATCCACGCTATTTCATGGCGGCGGCGGGGATGTTCCTAACCGGCTTTATGCTGTTTGGCTTTTTCGTCTATTTCAACACCTTCGTCCAATCGCCGGATACCTTCGGCTACACGTCCATCGGGGCAGGGCTGGCGATTATGCCGCTGAGCCTGAGCATGTTCGCGGTCTCGGTCATCGCGCCCCGGTTTCTGGCGCCCTACAGCTTTCAGTGGCCCGTAGTGATTGGGCTGAGTGCTATGGCGGTTGGGTTTTTGTTGCTGACCACGATCACAGTGCCCACTCAATATGCGCAGATATGGTGGAAATTGATGATCGTCGGCATTGGCCTTGGCATCTGTTTTTCGCTGCTGCCGCGTCTTGGGTTGCGGCTTTTGCCGGACGAGCATGTAGGGCAGGGGTCAGGTGTGATCAATGCCTGTCTATACTTCGGGGCCACGCTGGGGGCTGTGGTCTGCGGGCTGGCCGAGGCCATCACTTCGCGCCGGGGTCTGACCGAAGTGATTGACGCGCTTCCGGCTGGCTCGACCCCGCGCGAAGATCTGGCCCATGCGCTGACCCACGGAACGCCCAGTCAGATCCAGCAGTTGATCGCAGGCATGGATCCAACATCGGGAAGTGCTCTGGCAAAGGCCTTGCGCGACCTGCAGGACAACGCATTTGACAGCGCCATGATGGTGACGGCGATTGCGGCGCTGATCGGCGTGACGCTGGGGTTGATGTTGCTGCGCGGCCCTGTGCCCCCGGTGCACAGCGCGGCGGATCTGACACGCGTGACGAAACCCTGAGGGATTGATCCTGACGCGTTTCTTGCCAGGGCGGTGTCAGAGGTTTCGGGTAAAACGAAAAAGGCCGCCCAGAGGGGCGGCCTTTCGCATTCGAAACAGGTCAGGCTTAGAAGCCCAGACCTTCGTATTTCTTTTTGAACTTCGACACACGGCCACCGGCGTCCATCAGACGCGCGCCGCCACCGGTCCATGCGGGGTGCACGGAGGGGTCGATTTCCAGAGCCAGCTGATCGCCTTCGGAGCCCCAGGTGGATTTCATCTGAACTATGGTGCCATCGGTCATTTTGACGTCGATGACGTGATAATCGGGATGGATGTCTTTTTTCATCTTTCCGTTCCTTACGCTTCGGCGCCAGCTTTGGGCTTGTAGTTGGTGACCTCTGCGATACGTGCGGATTTACCGCGACGAGTGCGCAGATAGTACAGTTTGGCGCGACGAACGCGGCCACGGCGGACAACGGTGATGCTGTCGATATTGGTTGAATACAGCGGGAACACACGTTCCACGCCTTCACCAAAGGAAATCTTACGCACGGTGAACGCACCGGCGATGGTGTTGCCACCTTTACGGGCGATGCAGACGCCTTCGTAGTTCTGAACACGGGTGCGCGACCCTTCGGTCACTTTAAAGCCGACACGAATGGTGTCACCGGCTTTGAAATCGGGGATGTCTTTCCCCAGGGCGGCAATCTGTTCCGCCTCAAGCTGTGCGATCAGGTCCATCGCAGTTTCTCCTATCTGCTCGTGGTTGGTCCACGAAGTTTGGGCACGGCCTGAGAGCTCTTGGTCTTCACCGGGTCCTGCGTACAGCCCGCCAGAGGTCAGATCGAATGTTCACTTGGTCTCTGGCCTGCTCGCCGCGCCGTGGCTGAAGAAAGCCGGGCGTCACGACATGATGCAAACCAAAACACCGGAGTCGCGAAGTTGCGGCACCGGATTGCGGTCATTTACGGGCATCGGGGGCAGGGATCAAGCCTAAATCGCCATGCAAGGCGGGGAAAACGGTGGGTTTCCGCCGCACGCAAACAGAACCATTGCCTTGCGGGGCTGATCAGGCAAACTGGACGTAATTATAAGAGCAGTCATTTGATACAGGATTAGATCATGCGCACCGCATTGATGCTTGCCGTCATGGCCTTTGCGACCCTGTCCTGCGGTCGCAGCAGCCCGCCGCCGCAACTGGTCGAGGCCCAGTCGTTTCCAGATGCTACGCCGCCCTCTGTGATCTTCCCAGCCTTTGCAGATGCAGACCCCCACGAATGGGAAGGGAGACATCCGGGGCATTACCCGGTGCACGGGCTGGACGTATCGCGCTGGCAAGGAGCGATAGACTGGCGCACCGCCAAGCAGTCCGGCGTTAGTTTCGTCTTTATCAAAGCGACCGAAGGGGGCGATGTCGCCGACCCCATGTTTGCCAGCCATCGGCAAGGTGCGCAGGCTGCGGGCGTGCCGTGGGGGGCATATCATTACTACTATTTCTGCCGGTCGGCGCGGGAACAGGCCCGCTGGTTCATCCAGAACGTACCCAAGGGATCGGATCTGCCACATGTGCTGGACATGGAGTGGACCCCGCATTCCAAGACCTGCACCCTGCGCCCCGATGGTGCGACGGTTCGGGCCGAGGCGCAACGGTTCCTCGATATCCTCGAACGCCACTATGGGCGCCGTGCGATCGTCTATACGACGGTGGATTTCTATGGGGATACGGATATCGGGCGGCTGCCCAAGACCGAGTTCTGGTTGCGTTCGGTCGCCGGTCATCCGCGAAATGTGTATCCCAAAGCGGTGTGGCGGCTCTGGCAATACACCGGCACCGGGCTGGTGCCTGGTGTTCAGGGGAGGGTTGATATCAATGTCTTCAACGGGCCACCGGAAATCTGGGCGCGCTGGAAATCTGGTAGCCCTTAGACTTTGGGCACCCCATAGGTTTCGATGGTATCGCCCACAACGAAGTGATCAAGGCTGCATTCGTGCTTTCCCCCCGAATAATTCTGCAGCCGGGAAAGCTCAGCTGCGGGGCTCATGTCACACGGGGGATGTCAGTCAGACGTCTCTTCCCCTTCACCCAGATAGGCCTCCCACAGATCGGGTCGCCTTTCGCGGGTGATCTGTTCGGACATATCGTGACGCCATTCGGCGATGCGACCATGATGGCCTGACATCAAAATCTCGGGGATTGGGCGGCCTTTCCATTCGGCCGGGCGGGTGTACTGGGGGTGCTCCAGCAGGCCCGACGAAAAACTCTCTTCTTCGGCAGAAGCCTGATTGCCCAGAACGCCGGGGATCAGACGCACCGTGGCGTCGATCAGCGCTTGCGCGGCAATCTCGCCTCCGGTCATCACGAAATCCCCCAGCGAGACCTCTTGGACGCCGTAATGCTCCAGCACCCGTTCATCAACACCTTCAAACCGCCCACATAGCAGGGTCATGCCATCACAGCGCGCGAGGTTCTGCATCATGCGCTGGTCCATGCGGCGACCGCGCGGGCTAAGGTAGATCAGAGGCCAGTTTCCTTGCGCCTCGGTCATCGTGTGCTCGATTGCTTCGCCCAATACATCAGAGCGCAACACCATCCCCGCTCCGCCGCCGGCCGGGGTGTCGTCCACATTGCGATGCTTGCCGACACCGAACTGACGCAGGTCAACGGTTTCCAGCTGCCACAACCCTTCTTGCAGGGCTTTTCCAGTCAGGCTTTCGCCAAGAACTCCGGGAAAGGCCGACGGAAACAAGGTGATGATCTTGGCCTTCCACACCCCATGCAAATCGGGCGTGGGCGTAAGCAGTTCGCGCGGTTTCAGCGTAGGACGGATCGCCTTGCGACCATGAGATTTCGGGGACGTATCAGTCATGATGTACCAATCAGGTCTGTCTGCGCGCGTTCAATCACGGCAGTCTTTTGCGCAACCAGAGCCGCTTCTTCCAGGCGCGAACGGTTCAGGTCCAGCAACTCGGACAGGACGTCTGCGGGGAGCCGGGTATTGACCTGAGTCGGAGGCACCAGAAGGTTGGCCTTTTCACGCGACAGGTCCATAAATTCGGCAAAGGGGTCGCCAGGTCCAAGCCGTCGCAGTTGCAAATCTTCCAGCCATTCAGTCGTAACAGAGACGGAAGGCAGCTTTTCCTTGATGCGGCTGACGGTGTCTTGCAGCGGGGGCAGGTGGTCCAGGTTGTCGCGAAAGGTTTCAAAGTCAAAAACCTGTCGCATCCGTTCCAGATCATGTGCCCACAGGCTGCGCAACCAGCCTCCGCGCTGGCGCAGAGACAGGTATATCGTGATCTCAACCTCTTGCCCTGAAAATCGCTGGCGAATTGAATCCACCAGACAGGCAGCCAGATCGGGGGCCGCAGCATAGCCTTGGTCGATATTGCGGCTGGGCCTGAGGCCGGCGAAGTTTTCTTCGCTCAGGATCAGTCCCCGCTTGTCGCCGAAATCCAGGCTGTCCAGAAATTCGCGCAGCTGACTGCCAAACTCGGAGAGGGTTCCCACTGTTCCATAGACGGAATGGTTGGTGGCCGCGCGGGACAGGCCGGAATTGCGGGTGCGATACGGTAGGACCAGCGCAAAATGCGGCCAAATCAGCTCGCGATTTTCATAGAGGAAGGATTGCGCTGCTGTTGTGCCAGTTTTGTGCAGGCCCAGATGCAGCAGGACCCGACGCATCAGATCAGCCCTTCGGGCGGGTCGGCGACGATGCGGCCCTGTTCCAGATCAACTGTTGGAACCGACTCGAGTGTGAACGGTAGCAAAACAGTGGCATTCAGGCCCGGCCCGTGCAATTCCAACAGGTCCGCTGCACCGTGGTTCTGGACAGATTTAACCTGACCCAGCAACGCGCCCCCTGTGTCATAGACCGCAAGCCCGATCAGATCTGTGTGGTAGAACTCGTCATCAGGTAGCGAAGGCAACTGATCGCGCCGCGCAAACAGGCGCAGCCCCTTCAGGTCATCTGCCTGTTCCTTGGTTTCAACTCCGCCCAATCTGGCGGCAAAGCCATTCTTGATCGGACGAGTCAGGACCAGCGGATAGCGTTCCGCGCCCTGCTCATCCGTCAGCGGCGAATAGGCTTCGATATCCTCAGGGATCGCGCAATAGCTTTTCAGGCGCACTTCGCCGCGCACCCCGTATGAGCCCGCAACACTTCCTACGCAGATCAGGTCATTCATTTGGTCCATCCACCGTCACACATAGCCCGTCTTGCCATAACCCGCGTGCCTCACACGCTTCGCGCTGGTTCGAGCGTTCGAAAAACACGCCCACAATAAAGGCGATCATCAACAGGATAGGAAGCCGTAATAGTCCGAACATACGTCTATCGTACCTCCACAAGCAGGTTGTCGTCGCGGAATTCCCAGCCAGATTGCTGCAACTCGGGGGTTTCCGAGTGCTCTTCGGGCCATCCGACACAGAAGTAACCGATCAACCGCCAGCTATCCGACACGTTCAGATCACGCGCCATTTGTTCGGGGTCCAGAATAGACACCCATCCCAACCCCATCCCTTCGGCCCGCAACGCAAGCCAGAACAACGTGACAGCCGAGACCACGGAATAGCGCCGCATCTCGGGCATCGAACCTGCACCCAAACCGCGTCCCTTGTCGGTGGAATCGTCGCAGAACACGGCCAGCTGCACCGGTGCTTCCTGCATTCCCGTCAGTTTCAGCTGACTGTAGAGCTGCGCATTGTCGCCCGAGTATCCCTTTAGGGCCTGGGCATTCGCCGCCTGAAAGTTCTTAAGCGCAGCCTCACGCGCGGCGGTACTTTCGACTCGGACCACACGCCAAGGCTCGCTGAGCCCCACAGAAGGCGCCAGTCGAAACGCGTCGAGGCAGCGCGTCAGCACTGCCTCGTTCACAGCTTCGTCGCGAAACCGGCGCACGTCGCGCCGGAGCCGCAACAACAGATCGAACTGCGCGCGAAAATCGTCGGTAAAGGTCTGATCCCGCACGCGCCGCCCTGCTTACTCTTCTGCTGCTGCTTCTTCAGCAGGCGCAGCAGCAGCTTCGGCAGCTTCAGCGGCCTTTGCAGCTTTTTCTTCCGCGCGCTCCTGAGCTTTCTTGCCCGGGGTACCCTTGTTGGGGTTGCTACGCTCAGCTTTTTCCTTGGCGCCGGCTGCTTCCAGCATGCGGGCGATCCGGTCGGTGGGCTGGGCGCCCTGGTCCAGCCAGTACTGGATGCGCTCCATGTCCATTTTAACGCGCTCTTCGTTGTCTTTCGGCAGCAGCGGGTTGTAGGTGCCCAGCTTTTCGATGAAACGGCCGTCGCGCGGCATGCGGCTGTCGGCAGCCACGATGCGGTAGAAGGGACGCTTTTTCGAGCCGCCGCGGGCGAGACGAATTTTCATTGCCATGGTGGTATCTCCTTTAGATGGCGTGTGCCGGGAACGGCCCGGTCAATTCTGGTGTTTCTTATGGTGTCGGATGACTTCCTGAATGATGAAATTCAGAAAAGCCTTGGCAAAATCGGGGTCAAGATCGGCCTCTTTCGCCAGGTCTTCTAACCGTGCGATCTGCGCAGCTTCGCGCGTGGGATCGGACGGGGGAAGGTCGTGTGCCGCTTTCAGTTTGCCAACGGCTTGTGTGTGCTTGAACCGCTCGCCCAGTGTGTAAACCAGAATCGCGTCCAAGCGATCGATGCTTTCGCGGTGGTCCTTGAGCAACGCGGCAGCCTGAGTCACGGGATTGGTCATTGGCCGGTCCTTTCGGTGGTCAAAGCAGGTTCGGATAAATCGAGCGTGGGATGGCGCCAGACCTGGCAGGGCTTGCCCATCACTTCGCCTTCGCGCTCGAAGCTAGCCCCCATACGCTCGGCCAAGGCACGAGAGCGCGTGTTTTCATGCGCGATATAGCTGATGACGCCATTCAAACCCTGTTGGCGTGCAGCATAGTCGCGAGCTGCAAGGGCTGCCTCGAAAGCCAGACCTTTGCCTTCCGCCCCTTCCATCAGGGTCCAGCCGAGTTCGGGTTCGTCCCAGCCAGGTACATCAATGATGCCAACCCCGCCAACAAAGCGACCGCTGGATTTCTCGGCCAGATGCCAAAGGCCGTAGCCTTTCAGCGCCCAGTGACCCAGACGTGTTGCCAGAGAGCTCCAGCTGCCCACATGATCCCGCGGACCGCCAACCATATGGCTGCGCTCGGATGCATAGAAGGCAGTCAACTCAGGCAGGTCCTCCACATGCGGGGCCCGCAGAACAAGGCGTTCAGTTTCGATGATCGGGATGGAGAACGTCGTCATGCGTATGCCTCCACTCCACCGTTCTCAAGGTCTGATGGAGCCGGGTGCCGCCAAACCTGCATCTCGCCATAGGCAGGGTGTTTATAGATGCTGTCAAACCGCGCACCCAATCGATCAGCCACGGCTCTGCTCGCCAGATTGTCGGGGTCGATCAGAGAAATAGCAGTATCCCAGCCCAGTACGTCATAGGCATATGTCCGTGCGGCGAGCGCCGCCTCGGTCGCGTATCCTTTGCCTGTTGCGCTGCTCATCAGTGTCCAGCCGATTTCCGGCTCAGGCCAGCTATGCGGAAACCACAGCCCTACATGGCCGATGTATTTGCCGGCGCCTTTTTCCTCTACCGCCCAATACCCATAGCCGCGAAGGGTCCAGTGACCCAGCAGTAGGGCAAGTGTCCGCCATGTCTCATCCGCACGCTTGGGACCGCCGACGAATTTCGATGCGTCGCTGGCAAAGAATGTTTCCAGCGCGCTGAAATCGTCCTCGCACGGGGCGCGCAGGATCAGGCGTTCGGTTTCAAGCCGAGGGATATGAGGTGCAGCGGCGGTCATTTACTTCTTTTTGCCAAATCCGCTGAGGCCCGGAGGCAGAGCCATGCCGCCGCCCATTCCGGGCAGACCGCCGCGCCCACCCATGGCCTTGGCTGCCTGTTCCAGCGCCTTGGGGTCCATGCCTGCGGCCATATCTTCGGGGCTGGGGCCGCCTTTGCCGAACATGCCCTTCATGGCCTGTTTCAGCATCTTGCCTTTGCCCATCTTGCCCATCTTCTTCATCATGTCCGACATCTGCCGGTGCATCTTGAGCAGCTTGTTGAGGTCGCTGACCTCCTGACCTGAGCCCGCGGCGATACGTTTCTTGCGGCTGGCCTGCAGCAGTTGCGGGTTGGCGCGTTCGCGTTTGGTCATCGACTGGATCATGGCGATCTGACGTTTGAGCACCTTGTCATCCATGCCCGATTCTTCGACCTGTTTGGCCATCTTGCCCATGCCGGGCATCATGCCCATCATGCCTTGCATGCCGCCCATCTGGATCATCTGTTCCAGCTGCATCTTCAGGTCGTTCATGTTGAACTGACCTTTGACCATGCGCTTCATCATGCGCTCGGTCTGTTCGATCTCCATCGTTTCCTGGGCCTTTTCGACCAGGGCAACGATGTCGCCCATTCCCAGAATACGTCCTGCAATCCGGTCCGGCTCGAACGTCTCAAGCGCGTCCATCTTTTCGCCCAAGCCCACAAAGCGGATCGGTTTGCCGGTGACCGCGCGCATCGACAACGCCGCGCCACCGCGCCCGTCGCCATCCATCCGGGTCAGAACCACGCCCGAGATACCGACCTTGGCTTCGAATTCCTCGGCGACCTCAACGGCGACCTGACCGGTCAGACCGTCGACGACCAGCAGGGTTTCGCGCGGGTCGACCGCGTTGCGAACCTGCTCGACCTCGTTCATCAGCACTTCGTCGATGTGCAGACGGCCCGCGGTATCGAGCATATAGACGTCATAGCCACCCAGCGTCGCTTGCTGCTTGGCGCGTTTGGCGATGTCGACGGGCTTCTGGCCGGGAACAATCGGCAGCGTATCGACGCCGACCTGTGTGCCCAGAACGGCCAGCTGATCCATCGCCGCCGGGCGATAAACATCCAGCGAGGCCATCAGGACCTTCTTGCCCTCTTTCTCTTTCAACCGTTTGGCAAGCTTACCGGTTGTCGTAGTCTTACCCGAACCTTGCAGACCGACCATCAAGATCGGGGCAGGCGGGTTGTCGATTTTCAACGCACCGGGATCATCCTCACCGCGCAGCACGTCAACGAGCGTGTCATGCACGATCTTGACGACCTGCTGGCCGGGGGTGATCGACTTGGTCACCGCTTGTCCGGTGGCCTGATCCTGTACCTTCTTGACGAACTCCCGCGCGACCGGCAGCGAGACGTCAGCCTCAAGCAAGGCAACCCGTACTTCGCGCAGGGCGGTCTTGACGTCCTCTTCAGACAGCGCACCCTGTTTGGTCAGCCGGTCAAAGACGCCAGAGAGGCGTTCGGATAGATTTTCAAACATGCCTGCGGCCTCCTTAGCCGGTTATCTGGTGGCGCTTCTCAGATAAGAAACACCGGTTAAATACACAATTGCCCCCACGGGCGAAACTCGCTGGTGGGGGGCGATCCCTGAACGACTCAAGGGACCGGAAGATCTGAGGCTTCCGGATGTTGCGGTGGGATTTAGGCTGATTGACTGTCCGAGTCAACCACGTTCACTTTGGCCCAGTGGTTCATTAGGGCCATTGCACTGTGTGTTTGACCTGACCATTGGGTATACGCATTGATTAGAGGTATCGAAGACGCGCCATCAGTGCGGGCAAAATGCAGCACTGGTCGACAAGAGTGGCGGCCTTCTTGGCTGTTCTCCGGTTGCATCTCTGCACAGCGGAAATCGGACAACTTGTGGGTTTCGGTTTGATAAGTCATCAGAACGTTGCGGCGCTGAATAGTGACCGTGTCACTTGGTTTGTCAAAAATGACCTGAATGCGCTGTACTAAATGGTGTCCCATAAACCCGACGATGCAGAATACTATCGACAGTATCAGAATGGTTTCGAGCAGGCTATTTTCACTACGAAAATACCCTCCTGCGGCGCTTGCAACGAAGATCATAAGAAAGCCGATCAAAGACAAGCCGGTCAACCAGGGCACATAAGACACTATTAGCTGGTTCGAATTGTTGCGCGTCACTTTCATGGCGGCACGCTAGCACCCGTTTTGCGGTTTGTCTCGGCTTGAAATCGTGCCCGTGTTGGGCGATGAGCGAGGTAGACAGGAGGCTCCCATGGACGCATCATCCGCTTTTCAAGACACATTGCCGCTCAGTTCCGATGGGCTGTTGGCGCAGCTGGATGCGTGGGGCCTGACCTATAGGCTGCATACCCACATCCCGCTGCGCACGGTTGAGGATGCGAAAGGCGTCGAAGATCAGTTTCTTGTGCCGGATGAGCGTACCCTGCGCCTCAAGAACCTCTATCTGCGCGATAAGAAAAAGCGGAACTATCTGGTGACGCTGGAACAGAGCCGCGACATCGACCTCAAGGCGCTGGGCGCCGAGCTGGGTGTCGGCAGCCTGTCCTTTGGCTCGGCGGATCGGCTGTTGCAAAACCTCGGCATCCGCCCTGGGGCTGTCAGCCCGCTGGCGATGATCAACGGGGTGCAGAATGATGTACGCTTTTACATGGATGCTGCCGCACAACAGGTCGATGTGATCAACATGCATCCCTTGGTCAACGACCGCACAGTTGCCATATCGCGCGCTGATTTGATGGCCTTCTTCGATCGGATTACATGCGCGGTGAACTGGCTGCCCTGATCAGGGCACTAACGCTTCGTCCAGGGCCGCGGCCACATGTGCAGCGGACGGGTTGATGAACAGATGCCCGTCAGCCTCGAACACAGGGTCGTCCAGATGATCGGGAAAGGCCAGCGGCAGTTCCGTGCAGGCCAGAAGGATTGCGGTTCCGGGTTCGGCATGCCGGTTACAAAAGGCCAGCAGGCGCGCACGGGCGCTTTCTGACGCGCCGCCGTAGAAATCACCGTCGATCATCGCTTGCATCTTTGCAATTTCGCTTTCGGGCAGGCGGGCGTTTGCGCTGATGCCAATCTCGCCCAGCTTGTTGGCATAGTGCGTCGCCTGCATCGTTACCGTGGTGCCCAGAACCAGCGCGCGCGTGGCGTCTGTCGAGGCCGTAACCTCGGCGGTTGCATCGAAGATGCTGAGAATGGGCATCGTAACGCCCTGTCGGATTGCATGCAGCCGCGCGTGGGGTGTGTTCGAGGCGATAATCCCAAAGTCACAGCCAGAGGCTTCAAGAGTTAACAAAGCTTCCCGAAATACAGCATCAAATCCGGCCCAACTGGCCTCATCGCCCGCGACGCCACGCAGGGCACGGGTTTTAGCCTGGGTCACGGACTCGATGGTCATGGGTGGGATGGGCAGAGGGGATCCATGTCCGCGCTGGGCGAAAAACCGCCCCGCGCCTTCGGCAATCGCCCGGTAATAATCAACGGTCGAGGCCCAGCCCACGCCGCCCAGAATGCCGATCTTTTTCATTGCGTGCGTCCAGTCTGCCCATTTGGTATCCAGGACAGACTGGACGTTTTCTGAGGTGAAGGTCAATCAGGCTGCCAGTTGCGAAACCGCATTTCGTGCATTGCTGAGAGAACCTTCGGCATCCAGCGCCAACTGGTCGGCGGCGACGATTTCGACGTCATGGATACCGATAAAGCCAAGTACATGCTTGGCATAGGTGGTGGCAAAATCGACATCAGACCCGACAGCTGTGCCACCCGACGCAACGGCCAAAACCGCGCGCTTTCCATCTAACAGGCCTTTTGGACCGCTTTCGGAATACGAAAAGGTCACTCCGACGCGGGCAATCAGGTCGATCCAGGCTTTGTACGCCGCGGGCACCGAGAAATTGTAGATCGGCAGGCCTATGACAAGCGTATCGGCCTGCTGCAGTTCAGTAACCAGCTCGTCAGACAGGGATAACTGGTCCTGTTGCATGGCACTGCGCTGATCGGCAGGGGTGAAATTTGCGCTGACCCAGGCTTCGGTCAGCAGCGGCAGAGGTGTGGCAAGGTCACGGCGAATTATGCGGTCAGCGCCCAGGTGATTGACGATGCGTGCCGAAAGGTCACGAGTGGTCGAACCTTCGCGGCGGGCCGATGCGTCGATATGCAGGATAGTTTTGGTCATGGTTCAATTTCCTTTGGTGTGCAGGATGTGTCTTGGCCCGATATGAGCGTTGCGCGAGCGAACAAAACTCTGGTAAGTCAACAGGGTCTGTTAGAATTTGCACAATGGAAAACCGCAGTGGACAACTGGGACGAGGTAAGAACCGCCTATCAGGTGGCGCGTATGGGAACGGTCAGTGGCGCGGCCGAGGTGCTGGGTGTGCATCATGCCACCGTCATTCGCCACATTGATGCGATTGAGGCCCGGCTGGCGGTCAAGCTGTTCCAGCGCCATGCGCGCGGCTATACCCCGACCGAAGCCGGAGAGGACCTGTTGCGTGTGGCACAGGCGACTGAGGATCAGTTCAATCAACTGATCGGCCGTATGAAGGGTCGGGGTGATGACGTGTCGGGCGAGTTGGTCGTGACGTCGCTGTCCTCTCTGGCATCTCTGGTGGTGCCGGTTCTTGCCGAGTTTCAGCGACGGCACCCGGAACTGATCGTCCGGTATCTGACCGGTGATCGGCTGTTTCGTCTGGAATATGGCGAAGCGCACGTGGCGATCCGTGCCGGGTCAGCGCCTGATCAGCCCGACAACGTGGTTCAGTCCTTTATGAAGCAAGAGGTCGGGTTATACGCCAGCACCGATTATGTCGCGCTGCACGGCAAGCCTGGCAGCCTCGATGACTTTGCAGATCATTCTTTCATCAGTACCGATGACGAAAACAGCCGAGCGCCGTTTTCCCGCTGGTTGCGCCAGACCGTGCCAGCCGAGCGCATCACCTTCCGTTGTACCAACAACTTCTGTATCCGCGAGGCGGTCCTGTCCGGCGCGGGTATCGGTTTCATGCCACGTTGGTCAGCTGCAGGAGATCCGAACCTGGTCGAAGTGATCGACCCGATGCCGGAATGGTTTGGTGATCTGTGGCTTGTTACCCATGTGGATCTGCATCGCACGACCAAGGTGCAGGCCTTTCTGACCTATCTGAAAGAGCAATCCAAGAGCTGGGTAAAATGAGTCAACAGGCGCGTGGCCATCTGGCCATGCTGATTTTTTCGGCCCTGGTTGCAGGGAGTTTCTCGCTGGGGTCACTGATCGCCAATCAGATCGCGCCCGAAGCCATTACCGCGGCCCGGTTCGGCATCGCATCCGTGGTGATTGGGGGTGCCGCGCTTATGACCACCGGCCTGCCGCGCAGCGCGGCACAAGCCCCGTGGCGCTATTTGGTTCTGGGCGGAGTATTCGCGGCCTATTTCGTGTTGATGTTCTACGGGTTGAAAACCGCACCGCCTGTCAACGCGGCAGCGGTCTTTACGCTGACTCCGGTTATGGCCGCATTCGCCGGTTGGATCTTGTTGCGCCAGATCACCACACCAAGGATGGCGCTTGCACTGACCCTTGGGGCAGTCGGGGCGCTGTGGGTGATCTTTCGCGCTGATTGGCAAGCCGTGCGCGCGTTCGATATCGGGCAGGGGGAAATCATCTATTTCTGGGGCTGTGTCGCGCATGCTTTGTATACCCCCCTTGTACGCAAGCTGAACCGTGGAGAGCCTGCAGTGGTGTTTACTTTTGGTACGCTTCTGGCGGGATGCCTGATGCTGACGATCTACGGGTGGTCCGAGATCCGTGCCACCGACTGGGCGAACCTGCCAGCGATAGTCTGGGTGGGTTTGATTTATGTTTCGGTCTTTGCAACCGCGGCAAGTTTCGTGCTGGTTCAATATTCAACGCTGCGCCTGCCATCGGCAAAGGTGATGGCTTATACTTATCTGGTTCCCAGTTGGGTCATTCTGTGGGAAATCTCTCTGGGGCAGCAGGCGGTTGGCCCTGTCGTCTATTTTGGTGCCGGTCTGACGATCCTGGCCCTGGTTTTGCTGCTGAAATCCGAGGGGGGCAAACCCGCGCGTCCTTTGCCGCAAGCCGATTGAACTTGTGAAACGACCAAATTGTGTCAGGCTTGGCCCTAGACCAGAATATGAAACGTCCAAGGGGACGACATGAAACCAGTTCTTTCCATAATGATATTGGTGGTTTGCGGCGCCTGTGCCGGGTCATCTGAAACGGATTTACAAGCCAGTTGCGAGGCGCTGGTCGCAGCCGAAACCGGAACGCGGCCCGGAGATGTTCGGGCATTGTCCACCGATACCGAACCGGGCGGGTCGGTCACGACGGTTTCCGTTGCCGGGGCCCAGGCCCCGTGGTTGTGTCGGGCGGACCCTTCGGGGGTCGTGACCGGTGTTGAATACAGTCAGGAAGGCTAGCCCGTTTCAAAGTTTGACCAAGCGGGCGAGGGTGTTGAGGCAGATCAAGGCCTGGCACCCTCTGGTTTCTCTATGCTTCAGGCCAAGGAGGAACGTCCCATGTACAGTCATATCATGATCCCGGTTGATCTTCATCTGCCACCCGAGGTGCGCAAGGCCGCCAAAGTTGCAGCAGCTATAGCCGAATGGCAGGGGGCCAAGATTACTTTGGTCAGTGTCACCGGCACCCAACCGGGTGACCCTGTTCAGTCAGATGCTGCGGTTGACAAGAACCTACGTGATTTTGCCAAACAGTTGGCTGAAAGCAGCGGGACCGAAGTGGCGTATCGTAATATCCATTCGGTTGATGTCGCTGCCGAAGTTGACGGTGACTTGACACGGACTGCCGAAGAAATCGAAGCTGACCTTATCGTCGTCGGCACCCATGCGCCGCGTATTACCGACTATATATTCTCGAGCCATGCGGGGTATCTGGCGAAACATGCCAGTGTCTCTGTTTTTGTAGTCAGGTAGGCGGATCATTCCTCGGCTGCGGGCAGTTCAACCTCAAGAAATCGTTCGAACGCGTCCAGATTGACCGGCTCGAACTGCCCGAACCCTTGCATCCAGACGGATGCGGATCGCAGCGCGTCAGGCTCCAGCTTGCACCACTTCACCCGTCCACGCTTTTCCTGGCTGATCAAACCGGCTCTGGTCAGGATCACCAGGTGTTTTGAAATCGCGGCAAGCGACATCTCGAACGGTTCGGCGACATCCGTCACCGCCATGTCATCCTCCAGCAGCATCGCAAGGATGGCGCGGCGTGTGGGGTCGGCAAGGGCCGCAAAAACGGTATCGAGATCGTTGGACATACTCCTTTCCTAAAGCGCAAGAACCGGTTTGACAATTTTCGGTATGAGGTCACTGTGCCCCGGCATGTGTATCGGGGGTTGGGATGTCACTAAAATACTGGCTGGTGATTTGTATTCTTGGCATCGGTTGGGGCATGTCCTTCATGTTTAATGCCATTTTGCTGCGGGAACTTGGGCCGCTTTCGGTGTCGATGGGACGGGTTGCATTTGGGGCGCTCGGGTGCTGGGTCTATGTGATCGGGGCGCGATTGCCAGTCAATCTGACACTGGCACGTGCGTTTGGGTTGTTGGGATTTGGTGCGCTCAGCTATGCCGCGCCCTTTGCCTTCTATGCGCTTGGGCAACAGCATATCGCTTCGGGTGTGGCAGGGATCGTCAATGCAACGACACCGGCCTTTGCCGTCATTGTTTCGCATTTCTGGCCCGGAAGTGAACGTGCCACCCTGTTAAAGTCTCTGGGCGTGGTTTGCGGCTTCACCGGTATCGTTGTGCTGTCTCTGCCTGTACTGGGCGGTGGCGCGTCGTCCGAATTTTGGGCGATCCTTCTGACACTTTGCGCACCGATCTGCTATGCGTTCTCAGTCAACATCGCGCGGGCCTTCCGGGATATGCAACCTGTGGTTCTGACCGCCCTTGCATTTACGGGTGCTACGCTGGCCATCACGCCCTTGGCGCTTTGGCAAGAAGGACTACCCCATATAACCCGGGCCGAGACTTGGGCCTCGCTGGCGATGATCGGGTTTGTGCTGACATCCGCCGCCTTTATCGCGTTCTACTGGTTGCTGCCCAAGGTTGGCCCGACCAATATCTCGACAGTGACATTGATTGCGCCTGTTTCGGCGCTGGTGCTTGGAACATGGGTGCTGGGGGAAACCCTGCGGCCCGAGCATCTGCTGGGAATGGCAGCGATCTTCGCCGGTCTGCTGCTGATCGACGGGCGCGTGATCAGACGTATCTGGCAGGGGGTCTCGGGCAAAGATCAACCAAAAGGTTGAATATGCGGATTCCGTGCCTTTGTACCCGCTTCCTGTGGTTCGGGCTGATCACGCCTATGGTGACTCAGAAAAAATGCCTTTAAAAACAATAGAGTAAAGTGCGGCAATTCGGGCTGCCAACGCCGTTGACTCTGCGCTCTCCGCCCCTTAGCACCGTGCCCAAGACTGTACGAGGGAAACGCCCGTGACTGATGATGACCAAAAGCAGCGTATGGCGCAGCTTGAGGCTAAGATCACGGCGGCGAAAAAGGCCAAGTCAAAGCCTGAGGCCCGTGCGGACGCCGATTATTCGGGAGGCGAGCTTGCCTGGCGGATGGTCATCGAAATGGTATCCGGTCTGGGGATCGGATTTGGCATCGGATACGGGCTGGACAGCCTGTTCGGGACAATCCCGATCTTCCTGGTGCTGTTCACATTGCTGGGTCTGGTCGCCGGGGTAAAGGTTATGCTCCGCAGCGCACAACAGGCGCAAGAGAAACAGATGGCCGACAAGGCCGACGAAGACGAGAGGGACTGAACGTGGCAACCGAGACCACCGCAGCAGAAGGCAGCAGCCTGGTTTTCCATCCGATGGATCAGTTCATCGTCAAACCGCTTTTTGGCGACGGTGCGATTGCTTGGTACACGCCCACTAACGTCACTCTGTGGCTGTTTTTCGCAATTCTCGCTGTGATCGGCCTGCTGGTGCTCAGCACGTCCAAGCGCGCCATTGTCCCGACGCGCATGCAGTCGGTGGCCGAACTGGCCTATGGCTTTATCTACAAGATGCTTGAAGACATCTGCGGCAAGGATGGCGTCAAATACTTCCCCTATGTCATGACCCTGTTCATGTTCATCGTGACCGCGAACTTCCTGGGTCTGATCCCGACCTCGTTCACAACTACATCGCATTTCGCCGTGACCATCCCACTGGCGCTGGCCGTGTTCCTGACTGTGACTATTCTGGGTTTTGTCAAGAACGGCGCCGGGTTCCTGGGCCTGTTCTGGGTCTCCAGCGCGCCGCTGGCGCTACGCCCGATCCTGGCGATCATCGAGCTGATCTCGTATTTCGTGCGTCCGGTCAGCCACTCTATTCGTCTTGCCGGTAACGTCATGGCAGGCCACGCGGTTATCAAGGTTTTCGCAGGCTTCGCCGCGATTGCCGTGATCTCGCCAGTGTCCGTTCTGGCGATCACCGCAATGTACGGTCTTGAGGTCCTGGTGGCCTTTATCCAGGCCTACGTATTCACCATTCTGACCTGTGTATATCTGAAAGATGCACTGCATCCGTCGCACTAAGGTCCGATACCCAAACATCGAAACTTCCAATTCGTAAGGAGAAACATCATGGAAGGCGATCTCGCACACATCGGCGCAGGCCTGGCAGCAATCGGTTCCGGCGCAGCCGCAATCGGGGTGGGCAACGTAGCAGGCAACTTCCTGGCTGGCGCTCTGCGCAACCCTTCGGCGGCTGCTTCGCAGACCGCAACCCTGTTCATCGGTATCGCATTTGCAGAAGCCCTGGGGATCTTTGCATTCCTAGTTTCGCTGCTGCTGATGTTCGCCGTCTAATCTGCGGAACCTGATCCTTACGCGCAGGTGGGCCCAAGCCATAGCGGCCCGCCTGTTGTAAAGACAACGTTCCGACGGAGGACATCATGGCGACAGAACCCGTATACGAAGAGGTGGCTGGCACCTGCGTTGACTCTCATGGGTCGGCGATTGGTATGCCTCAGCTTTGCTTCGATTGGTTCCCCAACCAGATTTTCTGGCTGGTCATCACGCTGGTCGTCATCTTTCTGGTCCTGTCCCGCGTGGCTTTGCCCCGCATCGCGGCAATCCTGGCGGAACGTCAGGGGACCATTACAAATGACCTGGCTGCGGCCGAAGATCTAAAGGCCAAAGCGGTCGAGGCTGAAGAGGCCTATAACAAGGCGCTGGCCGATGCCCGTTCTGAGGCACAGCGTATCGCTGCCGAAGCACGCGCCGAAATCCAGTCTGGTCTGGATGACGCGATTGCCAAGGCAGATGCTGAAATCGCTGCAAAAGCGGCTGAATCGGAAAAGGCTATTGCCGACATCCGTGCAGGTGCGCTGGAAAGCATTCAAATCGTTGCCAAGGATACGGCAGTAGAACTGGTTACCGCTCTGGGTGGCGAGGCTGATGCCAAAACCATCAACGGTGCGGTTGACGCGCAGACAAAAGGATAAGTGACATGCGGAACACTCTTGCCCTTATCCTGACATTTGCTGCCGCCAGCCCCGCGCTGGCCGCAAGTGGCCCGTTTTTCTCGCTTGGCAACACCGACTTTGTGGTTCTGCTGGGCTTCATCGTTTTCATCGCAGTCCTGTTCTACTTCAAGGTCCCGGGCATGATCGGTGGAGCGCTGGATAAGCGTGCCGAAGGCATCAAGTCCGAACTGGACGAAGCTCGCGCCCTGCATGAAGAAGCGCGCAGCCTGCTTGCCTCGTACGAGCGCAAGCAACGCGAGGTTCAGGGTCAGGCGGATGCCATCGTGGCCGCCGCAAAGGAAGATGCGGTTCTGGCAGCTGAGCAGGCCAAGGACGATCTGGAGAAATCCATCGCGCGCCGTCTGGCGACCGCGCAGGATCAGATTGCTTCGGCTGAAGCGTCGGCTGTCAAGGAAGTCCGCGATCAGGCCATCACCGTTGCTATTTCTGCAGCCAATGCTGTGCTGGCCAAGCAGATGACCGCCGCGCAGGCCAACAAGCTGATCGACGCATCCATTGTGGATGTGAACGAAAAGCTTCACTAAGACAATTCCGACCCGGCAGCACATCTGCCGGGTCCGGACATTGGGCTGCGAATATCGCACCCCGCTTCCCGATTTGACCGGGGACTGATTGTCTGCGTTACATATTCGGAAACACTCCAACCAATTTTGCGCCCGTGCGACGGCATTTGCCGAAACCGGACTGGATAAGAGCCCTTTATGACCGAATTGCCGACGATCAGTGTCGTTATTCCCAACCTGAACTGCGTCGATTTCATCGAACGGACAATCCTCTCTGTGCTTGAGCAGGAATATCCCAAGCTGGACCTGATCCTGTCGGACGGCGGTAGCACCGATGGTTCGATGGAGGTGGTCGAAAAGTACCGCGATGCGTTTTCACATATCATCTCGGGCCCGGATACCGGGCAGGCCAACGCTGTAAACAAAGGCTTTGCAGTGGCCACGGGCGACGTAATGGGTTGGATCAATTCGGACGATGTTCTTATTCCCGGCGGCCTTGCCACGGTAGGATCGCTGTTTGCGTTGAACAATAACATGAATTGGATGACCGGGCGGGTCACGTGCATTGACGAAGAAGACAATGTCCTGACTGTACGGCGCCCAAAGCCCGTTTCACGGGTAAGACTGCTTGCCGGGGATTATCAGTGGGTTCAGCAGGAATCGACCTATTGGCGGCGTGACCTTTGGGATCAGGTCGGGGGCCAACTAAACGAGAACCTCAAGCTTGCCGTCGACGGAGAGTTATGGCTGCGGTTTTCGCGACATACCGATTTGGTGCCCGTGCATGCTCAGGTTGGGGCTTTCCGGTTCCGCAAGGGCCAGCGGTCCGAAGCGGCTGAGGCTTACCATGCGGAAATGCTTCAGGCGATTGAGGTCGAGCGTCAGGCGCAGAGCCGGTCGGATGACCTGATCGGGGCGATATTGGACACGCCGTTGGAATTGCGCTCTCGGACCGAAGCTGAAGGGTTGTTTCCGTCGCTGTCCAGTCAGGACCCGAAGGCAATGAAACGGCCAAATTTGTGGGTTCACAGTCTTAAGCGGCGGCTGAACGGAATTTAACCCTCAAGGCGCTGCTGTTTCTTGCGCCTGCTAGTCCACCACACATAGGCCGCCAGGAGAGTGATTGCGATTTCGATCTTGAAGGTCCAATGGCTTAGAAAAGATAAAATCCAATGAGAATGCGTGGCCTGAACAACCACCAGCGGGTGGGTGAATTCGAAAATTGGCCAAGCCCATGCCACTTCGCCAACAATCGAATCCAAGGTCATATGCACCAGACCCCCGGCGCCGAAGGCTGCAGTAATGAGTCCTGCGCGCGGGAATCTTAGCCGCAGCAGCAGGCCGAGCGTCAGGATGCCGAGCCAGATCAGAGGGCGGTGTGTGAGGTATTCGTGATGGTGGTGGCTGCGATTGTCTACGAAATAGAACCACAGCAAATCGATATCCGGGGCGATGGAACCAATCATCGCAGCGGCAAACGCAGCTTTATCCAATCCGGGCGTCGCAGTGCGAAAGACCA
This sequence comes from Ruegeria sp. CDSA020, assembly GCF_059612345.1. Lineage (NCBI taxonomy): Bacteria > Pseudomonadati > Pseudomonadota > Alphaproteobacteria > Rhodobacterales > Roseobacteraceae > Ruegeria > Ruegeria sp. CDSA020. The sequence goes on along the minus strand of NZ_JBXWQK010000011.1, from coordinate 53,905 downwards.
GATACGCACCAGGTAGGTGCCCAATGAACATCAGTGCTGTCCTGTCTCATGGTCCAGGCGCTGCTGCGCAATGGCTTCGTTCCGCAGGGCTTTCTGGTGGTCTTCCATGCAGATGCGAACAAAGCCCAGATGCTCCTGGACTGCAACGCGCGCCGCCTCAGGGTCGCGAGCCTGCAGCGCTGAATTGATTTCCCGGTGCTGATCCAGAATGGCGTCTCGCGTCGTACGCTGCCGGAACATCATCTGCCGATTGTAGAAGACACCCTGTCGTAGCAGGTCGAACATCGACCGCATCATATGCAGCATGACCACGTTGTGACTGGCCTCAATGATGGCCATGTGGAACTGCGCATCCAGATGGGCCTCTTCCTCGGCCGCATTGCGGGCATGGGCGGCTTCCATCTTGTCAAAGATCGCCTGTACGACCTTCAGGTCGCTTTCCGACCCCAGTCTTGCCGCGCGTTCTGCTGCAAGCCCTTCCATGTCCCGGCGGAAGGACAGATAGTCGAAAACCGCCTCGTCATGGCTGCTGAACAACCGGATCAGAGCCGGTGAAAAAGCCGAGCCTAAGACTTCGGCAACATAGATTCCTGACCCCGCCTTGGCTGTCAGCAAACCCTGATGCTGAAGATCAGAAATCGCTTCGCGCAGTGAGGGGCGTGAAACGCCCAGACGGTCGGCCAGTTCCCGTTCTGCAGGCAAACGTTCTCCGGGGCGCAGGATCCCGCGCAGAATCAGCAACTCGATTTGTTTGACCACCGCAATGGACAGCTTTTCAGTTTGGATCTTTTGGAAGGGCATGGCGGCGCGTTTTCGAAATTGGTCAATTCATATGACCACGTATCCGGGCCTGGTTCAAGCAGGGGGGTGGAGTTGAATTTAGGTCAGCAATATTGACATTATAAAATTTGCACCTAGGGTGGGTCGCAACAGGGCAGGAGGAGGCCAAGGATGACCCAGAATCTGTTTGCAACGCGCGCGTCCCGGATGAAAGCATCGGAAATTCGCGAGTTGTTGAAACTTCTTGATCAGCCGGGAATCATCTCGTTCGCCGGCGGCATCCCAGACCCAAACCTGTTTCCCACCGAGGCCTTTGCCCAAGCTTGTCAGGCCGCTTTGAATGCTGGGCCGCAGGCGCTGCAATATTCAGTCAGCGAGGGCTATGGTCCATTGCGCGAATGGCTTGTGCAGCATATGCGCGAGATCGGCGTCGATTGTAGTGTCGATAACATCCTGATCACCTCGGGATCGCAACAGGCCTTGGATTATCTGGGCAAGCTCTATTTGTCGCCAGGGGATACTGCGTTGATTGGCTGGCCGACCTATCTGGGGGCGATCAACGCCTTTGATGCCTACGAGCCCCGGTTCGACCGTCTCATGCTTAATGGCAATAGAGGTGCCGCCGAATATTCCGAAGCCGCAGGCGAGGGCGCGGTCAAATTCGCTTATCTGTCGCCTGATTTCGCAAATCCAACCGGTGAGACCGTTGACCTACGTGGTCGAGAATACCTGCTGGATCTTGCCGATGATCTGAATATCGTAGTGATCGAGGACGGGGCCTATCAGGCTCTGCGCTATGAAGGAGATGCCATCCCTCCGGTTTTGGCGTTAGAACAGGCGCGAAAAGGGTCGATCGAGTCCTGCCGTACGATCTATTGCGGTAGCTTCTCGAAAACGCTGTCTCCCGGTTTGCGCGTTGGCTGGGTGGTGGCCGCCAAGCCCATTATCTCGCAACTGGTATTGGTCAAGCAGGCGGCGGATTTGCATTCGCCCACGTTGAACCAGATGGCGGTTGAGCAGGTTGCCCGCGCGCATTTTGACACGCACATCCCGCTTTTGCGCCAGACTTATGGTGCCAGGCGCGATGCTATGCTGGATGCGTTACAACAGAACATGCCCGATGGCGTTCAGTGGACGCATCCCCTGGGTGGCATGTTCATCTGGGTGACTCTGCCTACTGGTATGAACGGGGCAGACCTGCTGGCCCGTGCGCTCGACACAGTGAAACTGGCCTTTGTACCGGGTCGGGCCTTTTTCGCAGATGGCTCGGGCGCCAATACGATCCGGTTGAGTTTCTCAAACTCGGATGAGGATACGATCCGCGAAGGTATTCGCCGCTTGGGAATAGTACTTAGGGCCTGAGCGAAGGAAAGGTTCTGTTAACCAGTTTTGGCAATGATGCGGATATGATCCGGATTTTGTCTTTTCTGATGCTGGCAGCATGTTCGGCCGGGACCCCTCACTTTAGCGATGTTCAGGCGACGCGTATCGCTGTGAATGGCAGCGTATTTGATGTTCGCGTGCGCGGAGATCTGGCCGAAGCCGTTCGGGTTAATTCGCAATACGCTCCGCGTCTTGGCCCGATCCGCGAACGAGCGGCCATGGCGATGGCTCAGGTCTCGGGATGCCCGATACTGGATGTCCTGGGCGACGCGGCCGTGACCGTTGGCGTTTTGGGTTGTGACCGCGCCATGGGCAAGCGGTTGCTGCTGACGGCGGTTTCAGTCCCGAATTACGAATGCATTGATACCGGGCTGTTTCAAGACCTTGGTGACGGCGACGGCTATCAGGTCTTTGAGTGTACAGCCTACTGAATCGCGCTTTTTCTTGCGGATTTAGGCAAGATGTTGTGGATAAGTGGGCCATATATCCCATATCCTGCGCGACTCCGTTGACTCACCCCCAATCCGTTGCGCAGACTTCAAAGGTATAGGAATCACGGGACCCATTGCCTTTGCGCTTTAGCAAACTCAAACTCACCGGCTTCAAAAGCTTTGTTGATCCGACCGATCTGATTATCGCGGATGGGTTGACCGGTGTTGTGGGCCCTAATGGTTGTGGCAAATCCAATCTGCTGGAAGCTCTGCGTTGGGTGATGGGGGAAAACCGACCCAAATCCATGCGCGGTGGCGCGATGGAAGATGTGATTTTCGCCGGGGCCGCCACGCGGCCGGCCCGCAATTTTGCCGAAGTTGTGCTGACCATGGACAACTCCGAGCGGCTCGCGCCCTCGGGTTTCAATGACAGCGACCAGCTTGAGATTGTCCGCCGCATCACCCGAGATGTCGGCAGCGCCTATAAGACCAACGGCAAGGATGTGCGGGCGCGTGATGTGCAGATGTTGTTCGCCGACGCGTCAACGGGTGCACATTCTCCGGCGCTGGTCGGACAGAACCGCATTGCCGAACTGATTAACGCCAAACCCCGCTCTCGCCGCCGCATTCTGGAAGAGGCGGCCGGAATTTCGGGCCTCTATCAGCGCCGACACGAGGCCGAGTTGAAGCTGAAGGGTACCGAGGCCAACCTGACCCGTGTGGATGACGTGCTGGAACAACTGGGCGGACAGCTGGCGCAGCTGGCCCGTCAGGCGCGTCAGGCCGCCCGCTATCGCGAAATCGGAGAGCAGCTGCGCCAAGCCGAAGGCATGTTGCTCTATCGTCGCTGGAAAGAGGCCGACATGGCCCGCCAGCAGGCCGAGGAAAAGCTGCGCGAACGCCTGACCGAGGCGTCGCACGCCGAAGCTGATGCACGCTCTGCCGTCGCAAGTCGGGCGGAAATCGAAGAAACCCTGCCACCCCTGCGCGAGGAAGAGGCCATTGCCGCCGCCGTCCTGCAGCGCCAACAGGTGCAGCGGGATCAGTTGTCGGATCAGGAAACCCGCGCCCGTCAGACGATTGAGACATTGACCAATCGCATTCAGCAGCTTGGCAACGATATCGAGCGCGAGGCCGGGCTGAACCGCGATGCGGGACAGATGATCGAACGGCTGGAATGGGAAGCTCGTGAATTGGCCAAGGCTGCCGATGGCCACGACGAAAAAGTCGCCGAGGCCGCCGAGGTCGCGCGCGAAGCGGCCTCTGTCCTGCAAGACCGCGAAGACCACTTGTCACAAGAGACTGAGGATATGGCGCGTCTGGTTGCGCGCCACCAGTCCGGCCAGCGATTGGTCGACGACAGCCGCAAAACGCTGGCCCGCTCGGAAGGCGAAGAGGAAAAGGCCCGCGCTGCGGTGGATGAGGCGAAAGCAGCCCTGACCCGCTCGGCCGAAGCATTTGAGGCCGCGCAAGAGGGTGAAGAAGAGGCTCGCGAGGCCTCTGAAGCCGCCGAAGAGGCACTGGCCGCCGCTGACGAGTTACGCAATGAAACCCAGGGCCGCGAGGCCGAGGCGCGTGCGAAAAGATCCGAAGCTGAAGGTGAGCTGGGTGCGATCCGCGCCGAGACCACAGCGCTGGCCAAGCTGGTTGAACGCGATACCGCTGAGGGCGGGCAGGTGCTCGACATGCTGCGCGTGGAACCAGGCTATGAAAAGGCGTTGGGTGCTGCGCTTGCCGATGATCTGAGGGCACCCTTGGTCGAGGGCGACGGGCCATCAGGCTGGGTTCCGGTTGCAGGCTATGATGCCGATCAATCGCTGCCCGATGGGGCCGAACCACTGGCCTTGCATGTATCCGGTCCTGATCGCCTCAGCCGCCGGATCGCGCAGATTGGTTTGGTCGATGCGGATCAGGGCGCGCGGTTGCAGGCATCGTTGAAGCCGGGCCAAAGGTTGGTGTCGCGTTCCGGCGATCTGTGGCGGTGGGACGGGTTCCGTGCCTGGGCCGAGGATGCGCCAAGTGCGGCCGCCCTGCGGCTTGAACAGCTCAACAAACTTGAGGCACTGAAACAGGAACTGACCCGGACTGAGGCGCAGGCCGACGGGGCCCGCGCCGCGCACGAGACGCTGTCGCAACAACTGGCCGACGTGACCGAGGCTGACCGCCGCGCCCGCGAGGCACGCCGCGCCGCCGATCAGCGCATGGCTGAAACCGCGCGTCTGCTCAGCAGGGCCGAGGCCGATCGCAATCTGGCGCAGGGCAGGCTGGAAACGCTGGCGCTTGCCGTTGATCGCCACAAAGAGGATGCGATGTCGGCCCGTGCCCAGCTGCGCGAGGCCGAGGGCGCCTTGACCGGTCTGGGCAATCTCGACAATGCCCGCGCGCAGGTCGAAGACATCAAACAGACGGTCGAGGCGGCGCGGATCACGATGCTGACTCACCGCTCGTCCCATGACGAGCTGCGCCGCGAGGGCGAGGCCCGTACCCGCCGTACACAAGAGGTCACCAAGGACCTCAGCGGTTGGCGGCACCGCCTGGACAGCGCCGAAAAGCGGATCTCGGAACTGGCCGAGCGCAAGGAAAGTTCCGAGGAAGAGCTATCCGAAGCGATGGCTGCTCCGGGCGAAATCGCCGAGGCGCGTGAAGAGTTGAACGAATTAATCGAAACTGCCGAAGCCCGCCGGGCCGAGGCCGCCGACAAGCTGGCTGCCGCCGAGTCCCGCCAGCGAGAGATTGTGCTGGCTGAGCGCGAAGCGGAACGTTTGGCTTCGGAAGCGCGCGAAAGCCGTGCCGCCGCTGAGGCGCGCTGTGATGCCGCCAAAGAGGCCGTATCGGCAGCGGCCGAGCGTATCGCTGAGGATCAACAGCTAACCCCGAACCAGTTGCTGAACCAGCTGGATGTGAATCCCGACCAGATGCCAGCTGCTGATGCTCTTGAGGCCGAGGTCAACCGCCACAAACGCCAGCGCGATGCGATGGGCGCAGTAAACCTGCGTGCCGAAGAGGACAGCAAAGATGTTCAGGAAGAATTCGACACGCTGAACGGCGAAAAGGCCGATCTCGAAGAGGCGATCAAAGCGCTGCGCAGCGGCATCTCCAGCCTCAACCGCGAAGGACGCGAACGGCTACTGACCGCGTTTGAACAGGTGAATTCGAACTTCGCCATGTTGTTCAAGCATCTCTTTGGTGGTGGCGAGGCTAATCTGGTCATGGTCGAAAGCGACGACCCGCTGGATGCCGGCCTTGAAATCATGTGCCAGCCGCCGGGCAAGAAATTGTCGACGCTCAGCCTGCTTTCGGGCGGTGAACAGACCCTGACCGCGACGGCCCTGATCTTTGGCGTCTTTCTGGCGAACCCGGCTCCGATCTGTGTTCTGGACGAGGTCGATGCTCCGCTGGATGATGCCAACGTGACCCGGTTCTGCGACCTTCTGGACGAGATGTGCCGCCAGACCGACACACGGTTCCTGATCATCACCCACCACGCGGTGACCATGGCGCGGATGGATCGTCTGTTCGGCGTCACCATGCAAGAACAGGGTGTCAGCCAGCTGGTCTCGGTTGATCTGAAGAAAGCCGAACAGATGGTCGCCTGACCTCTCACTGCAACGTTATGAGCGGTTTCGTAAGAATTGGGATAGGCTACTGGCATGACTCGCTTCCTGATCATCGCCCTACTGACTGCTACCCCTTTAGGGGCCGCGGAATGGACGACCAAGCCCGATGACGTCCCTCTGACCCAACAAGAGTTGGCGGCGCTGGCGGGTCGGACGCTGACCTTTTATGATGACGGGCAGTCGCGATACTCGGCTGGCGGGGCCTATTCCTATACCTATGCCAGCGGAGAATCCGCGTTCGGAACCTATTCCATCGCGGAGGATGGCAGTATCTGCGTGCAATACAGAAACGGGTTCGGTCGATGTGATCTTTATGTCCTGAGTGCTGGACGCCTGATCCTGATCACGGAAAAGGGAGAGCGTTTCCCGGTACGGCCCGAGTGACATTCAAGAAACCGCGGCAACTATTGAAATTGATCTGAATATGTGGGTTTTTGGTGGTCATTTAATCGTAATATTTCAAAATTAGTTGGGGATCAGGGGCGAATTCTCACCCCGCGTTGTTGTAAGTTCCCGTATCAACAACGGATCAAAAGAGGCGGGTCGATGTGCAGATTTCTGGCTTGGGCGGGTGCGAAACGGTTTCTGGACGAACTTGTTATGGACCAGGAACAGTCGCTGGTGCACCAAAGCAGAAACGCCCTGATTGGCAAAACGCCGATCAACGCGGATGGTTTTGGGTTGGCCTGGTATTCCGGGCGCGAAACGCCGTGTTTTTACAAAGACACCAACCCGGCTTGGTCGGATGCCAACCTGAAACAGTTGACCCATCACACGAAATCGCACCTGTTCCTGGCGCATGTACGTGCCTCAACGGGGACTGCCACGTCGCGGAACAACTGCCATCCCTTTGGCTGTGGTAAGTGGAGCTTTATGCATAACGGGCAGGCCGGCGGCCATGACCGTATCCGCCAACAGCTTGACGGGATGATACCTAGCCACCTGTACGATCATCGCCTTGGCGCAACTGAAAGCGAGGCGATTTTTCTGATTGCCCATGGCGAAGGGTTGGACGCCGAACCCATCGCCGCGATGGAGCGTGCGGTGCACCGTGTCGAGGTGCTTGCCCGCGCCAAAGGAAGCCTACCCCATATGCGCTTTGCCGCCTGCTGGTCCGATGGAGATCGCCTGTTTGCTGCGCGCTATGCCTCGGACCGTTTCGCACCCAGCCTGCATTACAGGCCCTGCGATGATGGGATCATTATCGCGTCTGAGCCGCTGGATGCGAAGAATGGCGATTGGGCCGAGATCCCGGCAAATACCGCCATCGAAACACGCGGCGATAGGCTGCAGATGCATGTGTTTGAGCCGAACGGGCGATCTTTGGACGCCGAAGTCGCCTAGATCGCCGTATCGAAGAGCGACTAGAGCCGGTTCAACAACTCAGCCGTTGGCCAGGCATCCGCAGGCAGGCCTAGTCGTGCTTGCTCTGACTGGACAGCCGCGCGGGTCCCTGCGCCCAGAATCCCGTCGATCTTGCCCACATTATGGCCGCGCGCCTGCAGCTTGCTTTGCAGCTGCTTCATCTGTGCACCCGATAAGCCTTGGGCCGCGTTGCCCGCGTCATAGACCTGTGCCCCTTCAAGCCGGGTGCCGAAATAGGCGGCGGTCAGCACATAGACAAAGCTCTGGTTCCATTCGAAATACACATCAAAATTTGGATAGGCCAGAAAGGCAGGCCCGTTATGTCCTTGCGGTAGGATCAGCGAGGCGGGCAGGTTGGTGAGGGACCCGTTGCGTGCCTGAACGCCCATCGCCTGCCAGTCAGAAACCGAACGCGGTTTGCCCGGGCCCGATAGCGACCAATCCATCCGTGCGGGTACGGTGACCTCTTGCAGCCAAGGCTGCCCCGGTTGCCAGCCCAGATGCGACAGCATCTTGGCGCCCGACATAAGCGCATCGGGCGCAGAGGTCTTTAGCGAAACCTTGCCGTCACCATCGCCATCGACCCCGTTTTCCAGAATGTCTCGGGGCAGCATCTGCACCATTCCAATCTCGCCAGCCCAGGCACCTGACGTGCGGGCCGGGTCGAAATTTCCCCGGCTGTACAGCTCAATCGCGGCGAACACCTGAGGCCGGAACAATTCTGGACGACGGCAATCATGCGCCAGCGTCACCAGCGCGTTGCGGGTGTTGAAATCCCCCTGAAACGCCCCGTAATCCGTTTCGAACGCCCAAAATGCCAACAGCACCCCGCGCGAGACACCATATTGTTGCTCGATCCGGTCAAACACCGCGTCGTATTTGCGCGACATGGCCTGACCCCGGTCGATCCGGTTTTGTGAAATCAGGTGTCGCGAAAAATCAATGAACGGTTTCTGGAACACGCCCTGTGCCCGGTCGGCTTTCAATACCGCGTTGTCTTGTTGCACACCTTTGAAGAAGGCATTGACGGTGGATTTGTCAAAGCCTTGCTGAACGGCCTCGGCCTTCAACCCCTTCACGAAGGAATTGAAATCCCCGCCACATTGGGCAAACGCAGGTGAAGCAAACAAGGCGGCGGCAACAAGGCCGGAAAGAAAACGCATGGACAGGTCCGTCAGATTATGAAGCTGACCCCAACCCACACTGACACGAGGCCAAGCGCAAGCCCCCATATCCTCCAAAGCATGTCACATGCGCGGAAAACCTCTGGCGCGCCGATGTCGCGTGGGGCCTCGCCGTTGACCCAGGCCAGATCACGGAGCTTTCCGTCATAACTGCGCGGCCCGGCAAGGGCCACGCTCAGCGCGCGTGCCATTGCCGCCTCGGGCCAGCCAGCATTGGGAGAGATATGGCGGCGCGCATCGCCGACCATCTCGCCCCATCTGGCCCATTGGTTTGACAAGATGACGATTAACAGAAAGGTCAGTCGCGCGGGGATCAGGTTGAGGAGATCGTCCAACCGCGCAGCTGCCCATCCGAAATCACGGTATTTATCCGTGCGATAGCCGACCATGCTGTCGGCGGTATTGATCGCCTTGTAGACCAGAAGCCCTGGCAGGCCACCCACCAGAAACCAGAAGGCCGGCGCGATGACTCCGTCGCTGAGGTTTTCAGCCGCGCTCTCGATCGCGGATCGGGCGACCTGTGCTTCGGTCATGTCCTTGGTGTCGCGTGACACGATCATGGCGACCTTCGCGCGCCCATCGACCAGCGAGGTCTGCAAACCCTCGCCAACAGCGCGGACATGTTCCACCAGCGATTTTTGTGCCAACAGCACAGCGCAGATAATGGTGCCGATGATCGGGCCAAGCAAAGACAGAAGCCCCCCAAGCCCAGCGGCACCTGCGACCAGCAGCGCGGCAACAGCTATGCCCTTGAGGCGACGGTACGAGCCATGGTTCAGGCGGTCGTCAAGCCACTCGATGAGTTTACCGATCATAACGGCGGGGTGCCGGACGCGCGACCACAGCCAATCCGGCTCGCCCAGTGCAGCATCCAGACACATGGCGCAGACCAAGATAAAGGCGGTGCTCACAGGGCCGCCTCAAGCCGCGCCCAGCCATCTGCCGGTGGCAGGCCAAGGCGCAGATAGGTTTGCGAATAGGGAAATATGCGGCTCCAGATATGTGCGCGGGCCAGACGGTCTTGCCAGGCGCTGGCATCGTCGACCTGATAGAGCCGAAACAGACTGGTGCCGCCGATCAGCTGCGCGCCTTTCTGGGTTACCATCCGGTCCATCCGGGTGGCATCCGCCGCCAATAGCCGCCGGGTCTCGTCGGCCCAGGCTGTGTCGCGCAGCGCCCGCTCTCCGATCCGCAAGGCGGGGCCTGAGACTGCCCACGGCCCGGTCAGATCGTTCAATCGTGCGATCAGCTCGGGGCGTGCGATGGCAAATCCCAGCCGCAGCCCCGCCAACCCCCAGAACTTGCCAAAGCTTTTCAGCACCACCACACCGGGCCGGTCGGCAAGATGGATCAGCGAGGCATCGGGCGTGACGTCGCAAAAGCTCTCGTCGATGATCGTCAGGGGGGCATTCACATCGTTCACGCTCCAAATGCGCCCATCTGGGTTGTTGGGGTGCACGATGACGCGCGCCTCAACTGGGCCGGAGTTCTGTAGCGTCCAGCCCTGCGCTGCAAAGGCGGCGGCATGTTCGTTATAGGTTGGAGTGGTAATCTGAACTCGGCCGGTTGCAGCCAGCGCAGGAATGCGGGCGATCAGAGCAGATGCGCCGGGCGCAGGCAGGATCTCTGCACCCTCGGGAACTGACCAGAAACTGCGGGCCGCATCGGCCAGCCGTTCAAATGCGCCATGGTCGGGCAATTCCATCCAATCCGATGGGGTGAGCCCGGCAACCTCGTAGGGAACCGGGTTGATTCCGGTGGACAGGTCGATCCAATCGGTGCGCTTGCCGCCATAGACAGACATTGCCCCATCCAGCCCACCGCCATGGTCCCGGGCGGCCCGCGGATTCAAATCTCTGTTTTCGCGCGCCATCGGGCCCCTCGCCGGAATCACCAAAATTTGCTTGTTTCAAGCGGATTTCTGCCGGTTTTACAAGCAAATCCGCGTGATCAGAGGTGTGCTCAGGCCTGGTTAACACTTTGTTAATGAATTCGCGTGAACACAAACCTTAGGGGTCGGCACCACTCACCAATATAAGTGCCGAGGTTGTTGATGATGAATGTACTGATTGTTGAGAGTAACCCTGATTTAGGTCGGGTCTGGAAAAGGCATCTTGAGCGACAGGGTGCCGAGGTCACGCTTGTGACCGGGCAAGAGGATGCGATCCTTGCCCTTTATGGTGCCGAATTTGAGATCATCGTGATGGATCTGGTGCTGGAAACCGGTAGCGCCTTGGCCGTGGCTGACTTTGCCAGCTATCGCAGGCCCGAGGCCCGGGTGATCTTCGTGACCAACACCACTTTCTTTTCGGATGGCTCGATCTTTGCCCATAGCCCGAATGCCTGCGCTTATGTGCAAAGCGGCACGCCGCCAGAGGATCTGGCGGCGATGGTTGAGCACTACGCGGCGGGACGCTGATCGCGCCCGTGGGGCTCCAGATAGTTCAGGATCGGGTTCGTCGGGATGATCCGGTGCGGGTTAATGCTCTCATGGCTGTAGTGATAGTGGCGCACGATATGGTTTAAGTTCACGGTCCGCGCGACACCCGGCCACTGGTACAGCTCGCGGGTATAGGCCCACAGGTTGGGATAGTCGATCAGACGCCGCCGGTTGCATTTGAAATGCAGATGATAGACCGGATCAAACCGGATCAGCGTGGTGAACAACCGCCAGTCGGCCTCGGTGATGCGGTCGCCCATCAGATAGCGGCTGGTGGACAGCCGGTCTTCGAGCCAGTCCAGAGTGTCAAAGAGCGGGCCAACGGCTGCGTCATATGCCGCCTGGCTGGTGGCAAAGCCGGATTTGTAGACCCCGTTATTGATGTCGGAATAGATGCGGGCATTGACCTGTTCGATTTCGTCGCGCATCGCCTCGGGCCAGTAATCATCGGTGTTCCCGGTGATCCCGTCAAAGGCCGAGTTGAACATCCGGATGATTTCCGAGCTTTCGTTCGAGACGATGGTTTCCTGTTCCTTGTCCCACAGGATCGGAACGGTTACGCGCCCCGAATAGGTCGGGTCAGCCTTGGTATAGATTTGGTGGGCATAGTCCATTCCGTACAGTACGTCGCCCGCCGCCCCGTGTTCGTCGGTTGCAAATGTCCATCCCTTGTTCAGCATGTCGGGGTGTACGACCGAAACCGGGATCAGATCGGACAGCTCTTTCAGTTCGCGGAATATCAGTGTCCTGTGGGCCCAGGGGCAGGCATGGCTGACATAAAGGTGATACCGGTCGGGCTCGGCATTGAAACCATCTTTGCCAGAGGGGCCGGCACTGCCATCGGCGGTCAACCAGTTGCGAAACTGCGCCGCGCTGCGCTTGAAGGCGCCGCCTGTGGATTTGGTATCATACCACGTGTCATGCCATTTGCCGTCGACCAATAGGCCCATGGTTGGATCCTCCGTAATGCGGTTTCCCGGAACATACGCTTTGAAGGGGACCGATCCTATGCGAGCCGCCGCGCATTGTGCCTGCGTTTTCGCACAGGTTGGAATGGGATTTCCGTGCAACAGGTTTGGATTCGACCGCGTTGAGTGATCGGCTTCACTGGATTTTTACAGTCTACGTTCCAAAATAGAGTCCGCTGCGGGGGAGTTTTGATATGAGTACCTATGTTTCCAAAGAAATCAGCGCCGAATTGGATGCTGCGCGAATCGCGAGTCTGAAGAAAACCAGCCGACTTCGTGTCGAATTGGGTGACAATACCTACAAAATTCTCCGATTGTGGAAGGATGGCTTCACCGTAGAGGCTGCAACCACGCCTCGATTGCGCGGATTGGTCGATATCTACGATGGCGCGCGTCACTTATATCAATGCCTGATCATTGCCGATGAATGTGAGGCAGGCGAAATGCGCTATGAATTCAAGCGCAGCACGGCCGCCTCCGACAAGGCCCCATTGGATTTCTATCGATCTCCGGACGCGCCCATCGCGCTGCTTGGAAACAAGGACTAGGCTTTTGCCCATCGGGTCTGCCGATGGGCATTCCGCTATTGCAGATCGGAAAACGCGTGTTTCAGCCGTTTGCTGGCCTCTTCAACACGCCCGCGTTGCGTCGCTAGATTGAACCGCTCGAATGTCTCTCCGCCCGCACCAAAGCCGGGGCCGGGCGAGGTGGCGATTTTTGCATCCTCGCGCAGACGCCGGGTAAATTCTGCGTGGTCCATTCCGGTGCCCGAGAAATCAATCCAAGCCAAATAGGTTGCCTGTAGGGGCATTGACCACAGGCCAGGGATTTCTGCGATTGCAGCGTCAAAGATTTTTCGGTTGCTATCAAGATGGGCGATCTGTTCATCCACCCAAGCGGCCCCTTCAGGCGAATAGGCAGCGGTGATCATTGCGACTCCCAATGCGCTGGGATCATAATCCAGTGTCTGGATTCGGCGACGCATCGCGGCGCGCAGGTCCGGGTCGGGAATGATCATGTTCCCCGTCCGTTGACCTGCGATGTTGAAGGTCTTGGACGCTGCCGTCAGTGTCACGGTCCAGGGCCGCGCATCCAGCGCGGCGACATCCATCGGAACAAAGGTCGTGCCGGGATAGACCAGATCGTGGTGAATCTCGTCCGATACCAGAATAAGGCTGTTCCGTTCCGCAAATGCCGCGACTGCGCGCAATTCTTCCGGCGTCCAGACCCGGCCCGAGGGGTTCTGAGGCGAGCACCAAAAAAGCATCTTCTCGGTTCCGTCCAGCCGCGACTGCGCGTCTTCCAGATCAAGGCCATAGCCGTCGCCGTCGCGCATCAAGGGGCATTCCACCACGCGCCGACCCGACTTGTTCACCTTATGTGCAAACTCATGGTAGACGGGTGTAAAGATGACCACTCCGTCGCCCGGACTGGTCCAGACATCGAGGCAGAGCGCAATCGCATTTCCCAGACCCTGCGACGTCAGAATCCAATCAGAATCGATCTCCCACCCGTGGCGGTTCTTCATCCACCATTGGATGGAATTCAGGTAGTCCGGGTGCATCCAGGAATATCCGAAAACACCGTGATCCGCCGCGTTACGCACAGCGTCGATCACACAAGGCGCCGTAGAATAGTCGGAATCGGCCGTCCACATTGCCAGACCGTCATCCGGCGAAAGGCCATACAGCTTTTCAAGCTTGTCCCATTTCGAACTGTTAGTGCCGCGGCGGTCGATCAGGTCGTTGAATGTCATATCTGCTCCATCTGTCCGGATGAAAGCTAGCCGCAAATTCGGCAGGTGCAAGGGGGGCGTTGCGGCTTAGGGCGTGATGGCCTAAATCAACCTCATGAAACGCAATATACTGATCCATCCCGACCCCCGCCTGAAAAAGATCTGCTCTCCCGTAGTGGATCTGACGGACGAATTGCGCCAGCTGGCTGATGACATGCTTGAGACGATGTATGATGCGCCTGGTATCGGGCTGGCAGCGCCTCAGATTGGGATGCTGGACCGGCTGATCGTTATGGACTGTGTCAAGGAAGAGGGCGAGGCTCAACGCCCGCTGATTATGTTCAACCCCGAAGTGGTCGCGTCGTCGGACGAGACGAATGTCTATGAAGAAGGTTGTCTTTCGATCCCTGAACAATTCGCCGACGTCACGCGCCCAAAGGTCGTGGACGTGGCTTGGATCGATCGTGATGGTAACGCGCAGCGGGAAACATTCGATGGCCTTTGGGCAACCTGTGTCCAGCATGAGATTGACCACCTGAACGGGAAGCTGTTCATCGACTATCTCAAGCCTATGAAACGCCAGATGATCACCCGAAAAATGCAAAAGCTGAAACGCGAGCAGGCGCGCGAATGACCGTTCGTACCTGCCTGCCATGGCCTGATAAGCGTCTGCGGACCAAAGCCGAAGATATCACCGAAATTACTGACGGGGTTCGTGCCATCTGGGATGACATGATCGACACGATGGAGGCGATGCCCGGCGTCGGCCTTGCCGCACCGCAGATCGGCGTGATGCTCCGGCTGGCGGTGGTCGATGGCTCGACCGAGCGGGGGCGGGCTGTGCGGCTGGCAAACCCTGAGATCCTGCACAGATCGGTCGAATTGCGCGAGCATGAAGAAGCCAGCCCAAACTTGCCTGGCGTGTCGGCCAAGGTGAAACGTCCCCGGGCTGTGACGGTAAAGTTCCTCAACGAAAAAGGCATCATCGACCGCCGTGACTTTGTCGGGATCGAAGCCACCAGCGTGCAGCACCAGATCGACCATCTAAACGGGCGGATGTATTTCGACAGGCTCAGCAAGGTCAAACGAGACATTCTGCTGCGCAAAGCTAAAAAGCTGGGGTAGGCATGCGGCTGATCTTTATGGGGACACCCGATTTCTCGGTTCCGGTGCTGGACGCGCTGATTGATGCGGGGCATGAGGTTGCCGCCGTCTACTGCCAGCCTCCGCGCCCAGCGGGCAGGGGCAAAAAGGATCGTCCAACCCCCGTTCATGCTCGGGCCGAGGCATTGGGACTGACCGTTCGGCATCCGGTCTCATTGAAATCAGCGGAAGAACAGGACGCCTTTGCCGCGTTGAATGCGGATGTGGCTGTCGTCGTGGCCTATGGCCTGTTGTTGCCACAACCGATTCTGGATGCGCCTACGCAAGGATGTCTGAACATTCATGCAAGCCTGTTGCCGCGCTGGCGGGGGGCTGCGCCGATCCATCGGGCGATCATGGCGGGTGATGCGCAGACCGGTATTTGCATCATGCAGATGGAGGCTGGTCTGGATACCGGGCCAGTCCTGTTGCAGCGGGCCACCGACATTGGTGCGCAGGAGACCACAGGGCAGTTGCATGACCGGCTGTCCGAAATGGGCGCTTCTCTGATCGTCGAGGCACTGTCCAAACTGCCGAACCTGACGCCCGAGCCTCAACCCGACGACGGCGTGACCTATGCCGCCAAGATCGACAAGGCTGAGGCGCGTGTTGACTGGGCCAGACCCGCGGTCGAAATTGACCGTCAGATCCGTGGCCTGTCCCCCTTTCCCGGCGCCTGGACCGAGATGAATGGGGAGCGGATCAAGCTGCTTGGTTCCAAATTGGCCGAGGGGCAGGGTGTTGCAGGAGAGGTTCTTGACGACCAACTGAAGGTTGCTTGTGACGATGACGCGGTTGAGCTACTGCGCTTGCAACGGGCGGGTAAAGGGGCGCAGGATAGGGAAACTTTTCTGCGGGGGTGGCCGATTGCCGTTGGTACCCGCCTGTCATCGGAGTAGGCCACCATGTTCATGATCCTGATGGGGACTGTCGTTATTGCTGGGATTGTCGGCTATCTGTCCGAGAAATCCGGCTTTACCCATAATGGCATTCTGCAGTCGATCATCATCTGCGTCGGTGGTGCATTCCTGTTCTATTTCGTGCGCATTATGTTCGGGGTCAGCTTTGGCCCGCCTGGTCTGGATGCAGTGCTGTCCTCGATCGGGGCGCTGATCATCGTTCCGACCCATTGGAGGAAGTGACATGCCCGTCATCGCCCTGATCGTCATCGGCGCCGCTGCGGGTTTTCTGGCCACCCGCCTGATGCGGATTGAGGCAGATATCCCAACCACCATGCCGATCGGTATCATTGGTGCCTTGGTTGGTGGATTTCTTCTGCGGGCATTGGTCACGATGATGGGCTGGCTGTCCGGGTTCATCGGCGCTGTGCTGGGCGCGCTTCTGGTGATCTGGATCTGGCAGACCTATAAGCGCCGCTAAGCCTTGATCAAGGGCGACTGCGTGGCGGGCGGCTTTTGTAGACGGGCAGTTTCCAGCCGAACAGCAGCGATCCTGCGCGCAATGCCCAGCAGATCAGGGCGCAGGCGGCAAGCACGGTCAGCTCCTCGAACCCCATCCGGTTGGCAATAACGGCCGCTACCGAGCCTGCAAGGGCGCAAGACACATAAAGTTCACCCTGTTTCAGCACCAGCGGAACCTCGTTGCAGACCACGTCCCGCATCAGGCCGCCAAAGCATCCGGTGGTGACACCCATCAACACCACGATCGTACCGGATTGGTCCAAGGATAATGCGACGCCCGTGCCGGCAGCGACCGCGATGGACAGGGCGAAACTGTCCAGCCAGACCAGCCAGTTATACCGGCTTTCGACCAGATGGGCTGTAAAGAACACAAGGACTGCCGCACTGCAGGCCATCAGGACATAGCTGGGCTGGCCAACCCAGAACACCGGATTCCGATCCAACAGCAGGTCACGCACCGTGCCGCCGCCAACGGCGGTCAGGCAGGCGATAAAGGCAAACCCTACAAGATCAAGCTGCGCGCGACTGGCGACCAATGCGCCGGTCAGCGCAAAAACCAGAACCGAGGCATAATCGAGCAGGTCCAGGCCGTTCATGGCTGCGTCTTCTTGGGCTTGAACGGGGCCATGCCTGCACGGGCCAGTTCGTCGGCTTTTTCGTTTTCCGGGTGACCCGCGTGGCCCTTGACCCATTCCCAGGTCACATTATGACGCACCTGCGCCTCATCCAGCCGTTGCCACAGGTCGACATTCTTGACCGGTTTTTTGTTCGAGGTTTTCCAGCCGTTCTTTTTCCAACCGAATATCCAGCCGGTGACGCCGTTTTTCACATAGGCGCTGTCAGTGATTACGGTGATTTTAGAGGCACGTTCAAGCGTTTCAAGCGCGCTGATTGCGGCCAGAAGTTCCATTCGGTTGTTGGTCGTTTCAGCTTCGCCGCCGCTCAGTTCACGCTGTTTCAGGACGGTGTCGCCGTCCATTGCACGCAGCAACACGCCCCAGCCACCCGGGCCTGGATTGCCGGAACAAGCACCGTCAGTATAGGCAAACAGTTCAGGCATGGGCCAGCACTAGAATGAAGCCATCGTAAGAACCCGCCAGACCTTTGCCGATCCCGGTCCTAATCCCGTCGATGGTAAAGCCGGCATCTGCCAGGGCCTCCTCGATCTCGGTCTGCGAGAAGTAGCTATAATAGCGATCCAGATGATCGCGATGTTCGCCCGTGCCCAGTTTGAGGCCCAAGAAAAAAACGCCCTGCGTTTTCAGCGCCCGGTGGATGGCCACCAAATGGCGTGGGAAATCCTTGCGGGGAGCGTGCAGCAGCGAGAAGCTGGCGTAGATGCCGTCAAATGCGGCCACTTCGGTCACGTCGTCGAAAGTACCTAGATGCGCGTCCACGCCATTGGCGCGCGCATAGTCAACAAAAGCGGGCGTCGCATCCAGCGCATGCACGCTCAGGCCCTGGCGTAGAAAGAACGCGCTGTCTGACCCGGGGCCTGAGCCCAGATCCAACACATGCCCCTTACCGACGGCATCGACAAATTCCTGACGCGATGTCAGCTGCTCCGGTGGTAGAGGAACCTTGAGGTATTCGGCCACGTTGTTGGTATAGGCGTTGATGGTTTTGGGATCGCTCACAGATAGACTCCGACGGCAAGGCAGGCCAATACGACTGCGGTCAGCAAAATGCGCAACCGCATCCACCAGACCGGTGTTAGCCGCCAATACGAAAAGATGGCATCCAACACCAGTAGCCCGCCAAACCCCCACATCAGATTTGTGCCAGTGCTGACAGGCCCGCTGCCGGTTTTCAGAAAGGCCCACAGGGCGGGTAATGTGGACAGCGCATAACAGGTCGCGGCCTTGCTGCCAGAGGTTTTACTGGAAAACCCCCACAGCACGCCGGACATAAAGCTGAGGATGATCGCCCCATAATACAACTGGATATACGGACCGACAAAACGTGCGCCCAGTGCCTGTCGGCCCCAGTCGTTCAGATCGCCGTTCAGATAGGTCAGTGCGCCCCAGATGAAGGGGATCAGCCCGGCCAACCCCAGAAACAGCGGCGCCCTTGGTATGCCGCTCATGCGGGTTGGCGCAGGACGCGCGGGACTTTGAATTCGACATTCTCGGTCGCTGTTTCAACCATTTCGACCGTCACATCGTAATGCTGTCTGAACGCATCGATAACTTCGTTGATCAGAACCTCGGGGGCAGAAGCGCCTGCTGTCAGAGCGATCGAAGAGATACCTTCGAGGGCGCGCCAATCGATATCGGTCGCGCGCTGCACCAGTTGGGCATAGCTGCATCCCGCGCGTGCCGCGACCTCGACCAAACGGCGCGAGTTAGATGAATTCGGCGCCCCCACAACCAACAGGGCATCGGACTTCCGGGCCACAACCTTGACTGCTTCTTGCCGGTTGGTTGTGGCGTAACAGATATCTTCTTTGTGAGGGCCGACGATAGATGGAAACCGGGTCTGAAGCGCTGCAATGATATCCTTTGTATCGTCAACCGACAGGGTCGTCTGAGTGACAAAGGCCAGTTTGTCAGGGTCGCGGACCTGGACGTCTGCAACGTCTGCAACCGTTTCGACCAGCAAAACCTCTCCTTCGGGTAGCTGTCCCATCGTTCCGATAGTTTCGGGATGGCCCTTATGTCCGATCATGATCATCTGCAGCCCGGCTTCGGCGTGGCGCTGTGCTTCGACATGGACTTTGGAGACCAGCGGGCAGGTGGCGTCGACATAGACCATCTGGCGCTGCGCCGCCGTCGCGGGTACCGATTTGGGAACCCCGTGCGCCGAGAATATCACTGGGCGATCGTCGGGGCAGTCTTCCAGTTCATCGACAAAGATCGCACCTTTGGCGCGCAGTCCATCGACCACGAATTTGTTATGGACAATCTCGTGCCGAACATAGACCGGGGCACCCCATTTCTGCAGCGCCATCTCGACAATCTTTATGGCCCTGTCGACACCAGCACAGAACCCGCGCGGGGCGGCGAGATAGAGGGTCAGGGGGGGCTTGGTCATGTCGCGTTCTCCTTACCGACACAGGTAAGTCTTTTCACGGCCATGGTCCAGTCAGGACAATGTCATTGATCCGACATGGTTCAATGCTAGCCAATAGGTGTTTTCAGCACCTGATCTTTGTTTAAAAAGCGCGGCCAGGGTTTCCCCTGACCGCGCTAATTTTCAACCGAGTTTGCTTTGGGGCCAGTTACTACCCGCCTGCGGCAACGGTGCGCGGTTCCATCGGCATTTCGCGCGGCGGACGACCGATCACGTCGCGGAGATCTTCCAGCTCAATGAAGTTGTCGGCCTGGCGGCGCAATTCGTCCGAGATCATGGGGGGCTGGCTGCGGATGGTCGACACCACAGAAACGCGTACCCCCTGACGTTGCAGGCTTGCGATCAGCGGGCGGAAATCTCCGTCGCCGGAAAACAGCACGATATGGTCTACACGTGGTGCAAGCTCCATGGCATCGACGGTCAGTTCGATATCCATGTTACCTTTGACTTTCCGACGCCCCATGCTGTCGGTGTATTCTTTTGCCGGTTTCGTAACCATGGTGAAGCCATTGTAATGCAGCCAATCAACCAGTGGACGGATGGGCGAATACTCGTCATTTTCAAGTAGCGCTGTGTAATAGAAAGCTCTGAGCATCTTACCGCGGCGCATGAATTCCTGGCGCAGCAGTTTATAGTCAATGTCAAACCCCAGTGCTTTTGCGGCTGCATAAAGATTCGAGCCGTCGATGAACAGCGCTAGCCGTTCGTCTTTATAAAACATAAATAGGTCCTTCCGGTACAAATCAGCGCGCTGCGTGTTACGTGAGTGAGTCTTGGGAAAATACAGCGCATTGATATCTCCATAATTAGGGGTTTTATGGTGTATCGCAAGTATGCAATTCGCCGAATATAGGGAGTAGGATGCGCAAAACCACCTCAAAAGCAGTGCTTGCCCTCGGTGCAAATCTCAAAGTGAGAGGTTTTGAGCCCCATCTGACGCTACGGCATGCCATTGACGCGATTTTGCGCCAGGGGCTGTTGATTCGGGCTGAAAGCCGCTTTTATGCGACCCCTTGTTTTCCTGCGGGCGCGGGCCCTGACTATGTGAATGCGGCCGTGTTGATCGAGACTGAAAGGTCACCCTTTGAGTTGCTGCAGATAATGCATGGAATTGAACATGATTACGGGCGCGAGAGGATTCAGCGCTGGGGAATGCGGACGTTGGATCTGGACCTGGTCTGTTACGATGATCTGGTTCTGCCCGACCGCGAGGTTTTTCAAAGCTGGTTATCTCTGCCGCCCGAAGATCAGAAACAGCAGGCGCCGGATCAGTTGATCCTGCCGCACCCAAGGGTACAGGATCGTGCGTTTGTGCTTGTTCCCATGGCGGATGTTGCCCCGAACTGGCGGCATCCGATACTGGACCAGACCGTCATGGAAATGCTTGCGGGGCTTCCTTCAGGCGATATTGCGGCAGTTACCCCGTTATGATTGGTGCATTTGCAGCATTTCCTGCTTGTCAAGGCAGGGATTCGCCCTTAGATAAACCTCTTCCTGACATGGATTCAGTAACGGAGAGCGCCCCATGGCCCGCGTGACGGTTGAAGATTGCGTAGACAAGGTTCCGAACCGGTTTGAACTGGTGATGCTTGCCGCCCATCGTGCGCGCGAGATTTCCGCCGGTGGTCCGATCACCGTTGACCGTGACAACGATAAAAACCCGGTTGTATCTCTGCGTGAGATCGCTGACGAGACCCAGAGCGCTGATGAGCTGCGCGAGCGGCTGATTGAGGCCAACCAGACCCAAATCGAGGTCGACGAGCCCGAAGAAGACCAGATGGCGCTGCTGATGGGTGCGGAAACAGACAAGCCTGCGGATGACGACATGTCCGAAGAAAAGCTGCTGCGCGCTCTGATGGAGGCTCAAGGCCAGGGGTAATCCCCACAAATGAAGGTGCGGACCGGATGATTTCTGCTGAAGACCTGATTGCGCTGGTCCGCAACTACAATCCCAAGACGAATGCAGACCGCATTGCCAAAGCTTATGAGTTCGGTAAGCAGATGCATGATGGGCAATTCCGCCATTCTGGTGAGCCCTATTTCACCCACCCTGTTGCCGTTGCCGCCATCCTGACCGAACAGCGTCTGGATGATGCGACTATTATCACGGCGCTACTGCACGATACGATCGAAGACACCAAGGCCAATTACGGCAAAGTGTCTGAGCTGTTTGGCGAAGAAGTCGCCAAGCTGGTTGATGGGGTCACCAAACTGACAAACCTTCAGCTGTCCAGCCGCGAAACCAAACAGGCCGAGAACTTCCGCAAGCTGTTCATGGCGATGTCCAAGGATTTGCGGGTCATTCTGGTTAAGCTCGCAGACCGTCTGCACAATATGCGCACAATCAAGGCGATGCGGCCCGAAAAGCAGATCGTCAAAGCGCGCGAGACGATGGATATCTACGCGCCGCTTGCAGGCCGTATGGGTATGCAATGGATGCGGGAAGAGCTGGAAGACCTCGCCTTCCGCGTTCTCAACTCTGAAGGCCGCCAGTCCATCATCCGCCGCTTCATCACGCTGCAGCGCGAAACGGGTGACGTGATCCACCGGATCACCGGCGACATGCGGCACGAACTTGAAAAGGCCGGGATTGAAGCCGAGGTATTTGGCCGTGCCAAGAAACCCTATTCGATTTGGCGTAAGATGCAGGAAAAGGACCAGGGGTTCTCGCGTCTGTCCGACATTTACGGGTTCCGCATCATTACGCAAAGCGAAGAAGACTGCTATCGAACCCTTGGAGCGATCCACCAGCGTTGGCGCGCCGTGCCGGGGCGGTTCAAGGATTATATCAGCCAGCCGAAATCGAACGGTTACCGGTCGATCCACACCACCGTTTCAGGCCGTGACGGCAAGCGGGTCGAGGTTCAGATCCGCACCCGTCAGATGCATGATGTCGCCGAAACTGGCGTGGCCGCGCACTGGTCCTATCGGGATGGCGTGCGTTCGGAAAACCCCTTTGCAGTCGACCCGGCTAAGTGGATCGCCAACCTGACCGAACAATTCGACAGCGAAGAGGATCACGAGGATTTCCTCGAGGCGGTCAAGCTCGAGATGTATTCGGATCAGGTCTTTTGTTTCACGCCTAAGGGGGACGTGGTGAAACTGCCGCGTGGTGCGACGCCGATCGACTTTGCCTATGCCATCCACACGCGCATCGGGCACGCCTGTGTAGGGGCCAAGGTTGATGGTATTCGCGTGCCACTTTGGACCCGGATCAAAAACGGGCAGTCGGTGGATATCATAACAGCTGACGGCCAGACTCCCCAAGTCACGTGGTTGGAAATTGCCGTCACCGGCAAAGCCCGTACAGCCATTCGTCGCGCCCTGCGCGAGGTTGACCGAGAGCGGTTCATCAAGCTGGGCAAAGAACTGGCGCGATCGGGATTTGAACATGTCGGGCGCAAAGCGACCGACAAGGCGCTGGACACTGCTGCCAAGCATCTACGCCTGAAAGACCGGCATGAGCTGCTGGCGCGCCTGGGCAGTGCAGAACTAACTGCCCATGATGTGGTCAGCGCCGTCTACCCGGAACTGACGCAGGATGATGGTGATGCCATTCCGATGCGCCGGGCCGTGATCGGTCTTGAGCCGGGGCAGAAGTTTGACCGCGCCCCTTGCTGCCAGCCATTGCCGGGTGAACGGATCGTCGGGATCACTTATCGCGGCAAAGGTGTTGTCGTGCATGCAATCGACTGTGATCGCCTGAGCGAATACGAGAGCGAGCCCAAGCGCTGGGTCGATCTGCACTGGCACTCGGGTACTCACCCTGCTGTCTACGGGGCGACGATTGATGTTACGATTGGCAATGACGCAGGTGTGCTGGGTCGCATTTGTACATTGATCGGCGAGAAAAAGGCCAATATCTCGAACCTAGAATTTGTGGATCGCAAACCGGATTTTTACCGCCTGCTGGTCAACGTAGAACTGCGCGACCTTGAGCAGTTGCATTCGTTGATGTTGATGCTTGAGGCCGAAAGCGATGTTGCAGCGGTTGAACGTTTCAGAGACAGAGCTAAATCCGCAGTTGCGGCTGGCTGAGAAGGGGTGATCAGGAGTGGTATTCAAGCGCCGAGATCGACGCTCGCCTGTCCAGATCGCATCGGAATTCGTCTATCCTCGTGGTGGCTGGACCCGGGCCTTTCACTATGTGAAACACCGCGTCCGGCGATTGCCGGATTCACCTGAACGCATCGCCCGCGGGGTAGGGTTTGGAGTGTTTGCGGCCTTTACACCTTTTTACGGGCTGCATTTTGGCATTGCCGCCCTGGCTGCGCGATTGTTCAACGGCAATATGCTGGCTGCACTCAGCGGTACGTTTTTCGGAAACCCATTGACCTATGTGCCCATCGGGGTGGTTTGCCTTCAGACCGGGCATTTCCTGTTGGGCACCGAGTTTGAAGAGGGCGACACCCATGGGCTTATGGGGAAGTTTGCCAATGCGATCGGTGATCTCAAAGACAACCTGATTGCAGTATTCACCGACCGGGTGGCTGACTGGCACGGGCTGGGAATTTTCTACGACGAGGTTTTCTTTCCGTACCTGATTGGCGGCATTCTTCCCGGATTGCTGGCTGGGGTGGTTTGCTACTATCTCAGCCTGCCGCTGGTCCACACCTATCAGCAACGGCGTCGCGACAGGATCAAAAAGAAGTTTGAAGAAATCAAACGTCTGGCTGAATCCGAGGCTGCCGTTCCAGAGTCAAACCAACTAGGCTCGAGCCAGGATTTGGGAAAGGAATCAAAGGATGTCTGAGAACCGTTTGCGTCTCGGTGTGAATATCGACCATGTGGCCACAGTGCGGAATGCACGTGGTGGGGTCTATCCCGACCCTTTGCGCGCGGCCACGCTGGCCGAGCAAGCCGGTGCAGATGGCATTACTGCCCATCTGCGCGAAGATCGCAGGCATATTTCGGACGCAGATATTGACGGGTTGATGGAGGTTCTTTCGGTACCTCTGAATTTTGAAATGGCAGCCACGCCCGAGATGCAACAAATCGCTTTGCGCCATAAGCCGCACGCGGTCTGCATCGTCCCCGAAAAGCGCGAGGAACGGACTACCGAAGGCGGGCTGGAAGTCGCGCGCGAGGAAAACAAACTGGCCCATTTCATTGCACCTTTGCGTGATGCGGGCTGTCGCGTGTCGATCTTTATCGCCGCCGACCGTCGCCAGATCGAG
Organism: Ruegeria sp. CDSA020; assembly: GCF_059612345.1. Lineage (NCBI taxonomy): Bacteria > Pseudomonadati > Pseudomonadota > Alphaproteobacteria > Rhodobacterales > Roseobacteraceae > Ruegeria > Ruegeria sp. CDSA020. Next base: position 29,189 of record NZ_JBXWQK010000011.1, on the reverse strand, counting down.
GCCGCGCATCGCATCGGCGCCGAAGTGATCGAACTGCACACAGGCGCCTATTGTGACGCCCATGCCGAAGGCAAACTGGATGAGGCAGCGCAAGAGCTGGAAGGCCTGCGCGACATGTCCGCCTTTGCCCATTCGCTTGGCCTCGAAGTGCATGCCGGACATGGTCTGACATACGACACGGTCAAACCTGTCGCCGCTTTCCCCGAGGTGCGCGAGTTGAACATTGGTCACTTTCTGATTGGCGAATCGATCTTTTTGGGCATGACCCCCGCCATTCAGGAAATGCGCCGCCTGATGGATGAGGCGCGGGGATGATAACCTCGGGTTTCATAGCAATCTGGATCGCCTGGTTGATGGCCGGAGGCTCACCCGGTCCGGCAACCATGGGCATCGCCGGAACTGCAATGAACGAAGGCCGCCGCGCCGGTCTGGTCTTTGCACTGGGTATCTGTGCGGGGTCCGCTGCCTGGGGCATCGCCGCCGCGCTGGGCCTGTCGGCGATCATGCTAGCCAATGTCTGGGTGTTCGAAGTAATCCGCTATGTCGGTGTAGCCTATCTGGGCTGGCTAGCGCTCAAGGCCCTGAAACGGGCGCTGTCGTCGGATGAGATGGCGTTGGGCAACCCGGTCACCGGCTCGCTACGCACCATCTTTGCCAAAGGCGCGGCGATCCACCTGACCAACCCCAAGGCGATCCTCAGCTGGGGCTCGATTTACGCTATCGTTGCCCCGAATGACGCCAGCTTGTCGATGCTGCTTGGCTATTTCGGCCTACTTTACGCGGGCTCGCTGCTCATTTTCATCAGCTATGCATTCCTGTTCTCGTCTGAGCGCACAGTCCGCGCCTACCGCCGCGCCCGCCGCTGGTTCGATTTTGCCTTTGCCGGGTTCTTTGGGGTGGCAAGTTACAAGATTTTGACGGTGCGGTTGTCATGATCCTAGGCATCGGCACAGACCTCGCAAACATAGACCGCATTCAGGGCACGCTCGACAGGTTTGGTGACCGGTTCCGTAACCGCGTTTTTACCGACACTGAACAACGCAAGGCCGAACGCCGCGCCGACACAGCAGGCACATACGCCAAGCGCTGGGCCGCGAAAGAGGCGTGCTCCAAGGCGCTGGGCACCGGGCTTCGTATGGGGATTTCCTGGAAGGACATGGCTGTAACCAACCTTAAAACCGGCCAACCAGTGATGCATGTGACCGGTTGGGCGGCGGAACGGCTCAACGATATGACCCCCGAGGGTCATGCGGCGATCATCCACGTCACCCTAACCGATGACCACCCCTGGGCGCAGGCCTTCGTGGTGATCGAGGCGCGCCCAATTCGCGAACGCAGCGCTCTGTCTTGACTAACCCCGCCGCGCCGCGCATGTAGCACCCCAACAAACCAAGGACCGGAGAGCAGTATGGCCGAGGACGTCAAAACCGGAAATCCCGTGTGGGAGACGATCAAAACCATCGTCTATGCGCTGTTGATCGCGGGCGTTTTCCGTACCCTGTTCTTTCAACCGTTCTGGATTCCGTCAGGGTCGATGAAACAGACCTTGTTGATCGGGGATTTCCTGTTCGTCAACAAAATGGCCTATGGATATTCCTATGCCTCTTGCCCCAGTCTGATTATTCCTAGCGTCGGCCTCAATATCGACGCCGAGGATGTTTGTGGCTGGATGCAAAGTGATGACAACACCCGTATCTGGGCCGGCGATCCCGAGCGCGGCGATGTGATCGTTTTCCGTCATCCGGTGACGGGTCGCGATTACATCAAACGCCTGATTGGCCTGCCCGGCGATCGTATCCAGATCATTGAGGGCCAGATCATCCTGAACGGTACTCCGGTTCCGCAGGAACCCGATGGAGTGTTTACGGAAACCTATGAACGCCAGGGACCACAAGGCCAGTTCCCCCGCTGTGAAAACGGCGCTGTCGGGCGGGGCGGCGCCTGCGAGAAATCCCGGATGATCGAATCCCTGCCAAACGGCGTCTCGTATGAGGTGATAAATATCGGCAATCAGGGGTCGGACAATACCGGCGTCTATACCGTGCCCGTAGGCGAATACTTCTTTATGGGCGATAACCGCGACAATTCCAGCGACAGCCGCCTGCCGCAATCGGCCGGGGGTGTCGGATATGTACCCTATGAAAACCTGATTGGTCGTGCAGATCGTATCATGTTCTCATCCGCTGGCCGGTCGATGCTGTTCTTCTGGACCTGGCGCGGAGACCGCTTCTTTAAGGCTGTGAATTGAAGCTTTCCGCCGAAATAAAGGCGTTTCAAAAACGTCTGGGGTATGAATTTGCCAACCCCGAGCTGTTGGTGCGCGCGTTGACCCATGGATCGGTATCCTCGGCTACGCGCCCGGACAACCAGCGGCTCGAGTTTCTGGGCGACCGGGTGCTGGGTCTGGTGATGGCGACGGCCTTGCTGGAGGCGGACAAAAAAGCGAGCGAAGGTCAGCTTGCACCCCGGTTCAATGCGCTTGTGCGCAAAGAGGCCTGTGCAGATGTGGCGCTGCAGATTGATTTGGGTGCTGTACTGAAACTGGGCCGATCTGAAATGCTGTCCGGAGGGCGGCGCAAACAAGCTTTGCTTGGCGACGCGATGGAGGCAGTCATTGCTGCGGTTTATCGCGACGCCGGGTTCGAGGTCGCCAGCGCCGTTATCCTAAAGCTCTGGGGTGATCGCATCCACGATGTCGAGGCCGACGCCCGTGACGCCAAAACGGCGCTTCAGGAATGGGCGCAGGCACGGGGCCAGAAACCGCCCAGCTATGTCGAAGTCAGACGCTCTGGCCCGGACCATGCGCCGGTCTTCACCATCGCTGCGCGTCTTCAGGACGGGGCAGAAGAGCAGGCAACAGCAGGGTCAAAGCGTCAGGCCGAACAGGCGGCCGCCAAGTCGTTGCTGGACCGTTTGCAGAATTAGTCTACCGGGTAAAAACAGTCTGTCTCCTGAGGGCTGGCCGGAAATGCCTATCGGTCGAACACGGGTCCTATCCGGTGATGGGTCGCCCACCATACCCCACCCAATGCCATCCAGATCGCATGTGCCAAAGCTGCAAATCGCTCTGGTCCGCTGCCTCTTTCTGCGATAGGGAGGCCCATCTGCAAACAGGATCAAACCCCAGATGACGACACGCGCCGGATTTATCGCCCTGATCGGAGAGCCCAACGCAGGCAAATCCACCCTTCTGAATCGCATGGTCGGGGCCAAGGTCTCGATCGTGACACATAAGGTTCAGACGACCCGAGCCCGCATCCGGGGCGTGGCGATGGAAGGTGATGCACAGTTGGTCTTTGTGGACACGCCGGGCCTTTTCAAACCGCGTCGCCGTCTGGATCGGGCAATGGTGGCCGCCGCATGGGGCGGGGCCGCGGATGCCGATGTGGTTGTCCTGATGGTCGAAGCGCATCGTGGCATCACCGAGGGCGTAGAGCGCATCCTTGAAGGTCTGAACGAGATCGGGCAGGGCCGCACCGTCGCGCTGGCCATCAACAAGATCGACAGGGTGCAGTCCGAAGTTCTGCTGGCCCTGACCAGCGATCTCAACTCCCGCTATTCTTTCGCCGAGACATTCATGATCTCGGCCGAGAAGGGCCATGGCGTTGACGATCTGCGAAAATGGTTGGCGGGCGAATTGCCCGAGAGCCCGTGGCTATATCCGGAAGACCAGATCGCTGATCTGCCGTTGCGTATGATCGCGGCTGAAATGACACGCGAAAAGCTGACCCTGCGGCTGCATCAGGAACTGCCCTATCAGCTGACCGTCGAGACCGAGAACTGGGAAGAGCGCAAGGACGGGTCGGCAAAGATCGACCAGATAATCTATGTCATGCGCGACGGACATAAAGGTATCGTTCTGGGCAAAAAGGGCGAGACCATCAAGGCCGTCAGCCAAGCGGCCCGGGCCGAGCTGGAAGAATTCCTTGATCGCAAGATCCACCTGTTCCTGCAGGTCAAAGTCCGGCCAAACTGGCTGGAGGAATCCGAGCGCTATTCGGAAATGGGTCTGGAATTCAAAGACGGAAACGCATGACGCGACTGACGGCAGACTTCTGGGTTCACGCCTATCTGGCACGGTTACGATTTCAGGAAATACCGGCCTTTGTTGTGGCCCATGGTGACGACACAGCCGGCGCGGTTTTGATCAAGCTCAACACGTTGGACGGTCAGGCCACAGCCTTCCAGCGCAGCTTTGATCTGATGAGCGGTGAGCGCAAGTGGGTTGAACTCTCCTCTGGTCCCGAGGTCGATGTGGACGAGGCTATCCAACGCCAGCGCAGCTTTGACCCTGACCTCTGGGTGATTGAGGTCGAAGACCGGCAGGGGCGCCATTTGCTGGGTGAGGACGGTCTGGATTAGCGGTAGTAGCACAGACGCGGTGCAGGCCTCTGCCAAAGTTATGTCATAGGTCTCGGTAAGACGGTCCATTTTCGCTATTTGTATGCGTATTTAACGGATGGTGCTGAAACGGGTTGTTGCGGCATATGACGAGGATAGAGGTCTTACGTTGGCTGAAACATTTAGTCAGAAGTTCATAAAGTCAAACCTTGGTCTCGTGATGAAGCACTTCGAGGGTTTCATGGTATTTGTCGGCATTTTAGGCCCATTTGCCACGCTTCCACAGCTTGTGAAGCTCTTCTTTACCCACTCTCAACATGCGTCGGGCCAATCGCTGTTAACATGGTCGCTCTATGCGGCGTTGTCTTTGCTTTGGTTCATCTACGGTCTGATCGTCAAGAAGTTGCCCATCTATATTGGCAACGGCATTTCTATGGTGCTGAACCTTCTTATGGTACTGGGTATCCTGATCCACGCGGGGGTCACGTTCTGACCCAATAGGTCGCCGATTTCCCGGTCTCTCTTGCAGTGGTCCCGGCTTTGCGTTCTTTTGCTCGGGCAGGACTGACCCCACAAGATTGGACACGCTTTGGACTGGCGCGACCACGGCATACTTCTGACCTCACGCCGCCATGGCGAAACGGCGGCAATTATCGAGGTCTTTACCGAAGGCCACGGTCGTCATGCCGGCGTCGTACGTGGTGGAACCAGCCGCAAGATCGCGCCGATCCTGCAGCCCGGGGCGCAATTAGATGTGCTTTGGCGCGCACGGCTCGAGGAGCATATCGGCACTTTTCAGGTCGAGCCCCTGCGGTCGCGGGCGGCGGCGGCGTTTTCGGGTAGGCTTGCGCTGGCTGGATTGAATACGGTGGTGGCCCTGCTCTCGTTCTGTTTGCCTGAGCGCGAAGCGCATCCGCGCATCTATAAACAAACCGAACAGTTGATGGACCTGCTGGGTCAGGACGAAATTTGGGTGCTTGCCTATCTGCGGTGGGAATTGTCGCTGCTGGAAGAGCTGGGGTTTGGCCTTGACCTGACACGCTGTGCCGTGACGGGTGTAACAGAAGGTTTGGATTATGTTTCTCCGAAAACAGGTCGTGCGGTAAGCGCTGATGGGGCAGGGGACTGGGTGGATAGGTTGCTTCCCTTGCCACCTTGCCTGCGTGGCGTGGGCGACGCGCCGGATACCGAATTGGTGCAAGGATTGATGACCACCGGACATTTTCTAGAGAACCATGTTGCTCCGTCGTTGGGGAACAACCCTCTGCCCGGCGCACGGGCGCGGTTTATTGATCAGATCAATCGGCAGCTTTGAACACCATTTCCTGCCCGTCCTCATTGCGCAATATCAGCAGGTTCCCTGATACTTCTGATTGGGTCATGGCAAGCAGGGCGGCGAAATAGATCCCTTCTGCCTCAAGCCCGGCACAGGCGGCGCGGGTTGCTGTCAGGCCGGTCAGCTCAAACCATGGATAGGGCGCGTTAAGCCTGCCCGTGTAGCTGTTGCAGGGGGCGTTGCCCGTTACTTTGCCTTCTTCCAAAAATCTCAATAAGGCACTTGCATTGTAGGGCTGACCGTTGATCTCTTGCAGGGCCCATTCCCGGTCGGCAGCACCATAGGCCGCAACGGTTTCATCCTTCTGACATTGGAGTAATCCGGAAAGGGAAAGCAGCATTATGTAACGCAACATGGCAGAATTCCTGAAATCAGCGAAGAACAGTTTCCTGGGCTTGGACGCATTGTTTTGAACCGACTAGGTAAAGAATCGGATACAATGGTGACCGTTGACTTGCAAAACATCTTGGACATATTGAAAGCGAATAACGGGCCTTTCCTAAGACTTGGGCAGTTAGGTGGAATTATTACACCGGTATCTACGCCAGGTTTATTTGATTTTGACCTGATAGAATTGGAGCTTCGTAGTGAGCGGAAATGATGATGTTGGCATGGGGCGGATGCGACCTGTAACCAAGTTTTTTATGATTTTGATCTATGCCCTCTTTCTCTTCCTGCTGGTTGAACTGCTTTCGTATTTCACCGTGGTTTATGTGTATGACAACACGCTGGGCAATACGGCAGAGCGACATCTATACTCTTCGATCCGTGGTCACAAACTGAACCCAGACTATCAGCGAGGATTTGATACTGGCGGGCAGCGTATCCATTCCGATCAAGGGTTCCGCCACGATACGCTGATTGAACAGCCAAAACCCGACGACACGTTCCGCATTTTTCTGATGGGTGGCTCAACTGCTTATGCCATCGGATCGCAGGGCAGTATTTATCCTGACCACCCAACGCTCGCCAATCAGGAAACGGTTGCGTATTTCCTGCAGCAGGACCTGCGCGAGCGGTTGGGCGATCAGATGCCCGGTGTGACGATTGAGGTGATCAACGCCGGAGTTGTTGCGTATCACAGTTTTCAACATGTGTTGTACCTGTACGAGACGCTATATGAGTACAGCCCGGACATGATTGTGTTTCTGGATGGCCACAATGATTTTTACAATGTTGGGGTCGACAATCCGGTCCAAAGTTATGCTTACTCGTCCGCACGCATGATTGACGCCTTGAATGATCGCAAACCCTTCTTTTCAGCCTATGCGTTCCTGCGGTACCCGGCGCAGTATTCCTATACCTTCAAACTGGCTTCGAAATTTACGCAAGGCTTGTTCGACCGCTATGAAATCCCCAAAAATATCACGTATGGGGATGTTACCGCCTTGCAAAGAGACTTTTCAGCAGAGCTTGCGCAGACTGCAAAGGTCGGATTTTTGCGCAATTACAAGCTGATCGAAACATTCGGCGACTACCACGGGTTTTGCTATCACGTCTTTTTGCAGCCTGAGGTCGTCTATGAGGACACCAATGTCCTAAGCAAGACCGACCGCGAAATCGCCCAGCTCACGCGGGATTGGTACAAGCCGGGACGCGAAGATCTGATGCATCGCGCGCGGGTCGATTTCCCTGCTTTGTTTGAAGAGGCCAATGTGCCTTTCACCGATATTGCCGAGATCGGCGGCCCCCTCCACAAAGACAAGGTGCTGTATGTCGATTACACGCATCTGACGCCCGAAGGGTCAAAGCTGGTGGCTGCGCGGATGCTGCCCGTGGTGGCGGAACGGATCAGCCAGTGTAAGACCCCGTCCTAAACTCAGTAGGGTTGCTCTCCGTTTAGCAAAGCGGTGCGCACCTCCATGCGGGTACGCCAGTTGTATCGCGTATCTTCGCGCGTTGGCGCCCATGTCAGCGCGCCACTGTTGCGCCATGGGTCAAGGACGATGCCCTCGAACATCGTGTCGCCCTTTGCGCTGATCACTGCGGAATGGTGGATGATCCTCAGCGGCGTTGGCGGTGATGTAGCCCAGTGCATTTCCAGGGTGCGGAAGTTTTCGGCCCTTAAACGGCTGGTCATCGCTTCGGCCCAGTCGTTGCACAGGCCGCGCTCACGAAATCCGTTGATGACCTTGGCGTTGTGGATGATGGCCGGGTCGGTGACCTGCCATTCTCGGGCCAGACGCTGCGAATAGGTATAGGCAATGGTGGCCGCCTTCTGTGCCTCGGCTGGATCAACCGCGGGACCCATGGAACGGATGGCCAACGCCAGTTCGTCTATGTCGTTCTGCGTTGCTGTCGGCTGAGAGGTGGTGGCACAGCCAGCAAGGGCCAAGGCCGCAAGCGTGGCCAGAAGGGCAAGAATGGATCGGATCATGTGGTTCGCCGCTGGTTCGTGATCGCACGCTGATCTACCGGGAATATCGGCGCTGCGATAGGGGGAAGTTTCTGCCGTGGCTGGTCAAGGCTGAACGTAGACAGCAGGGAAGGTAAGGGCAGGATTTCGAGGAACTGAGGGCTGCAGTAGTTTGGGCAAAAAAAGACCCGGCGCGCGCGCCGGGTCAAGTCGGGGAAACAGGGTTGCCGTTACAGGTTAGCTCAGCAAACGCCGCGCGATCACCTGTGCCTGAATTTCGGCAGCCCCTTCAAAAATATTAAGAATACGTGCGTCACACAGCACGCGACTGATCTTGTATTCCAGTGCAAAGCCGTTGCCGCCGTGGATCTGCAGGCCGTTATCGGCAGCAGCCCAGGCCACGCGGGCGCCCAGCAGCTTGGCCATCCCGGCCTCAAGATCGCAGCGATGACCGTTGTCTTTTTCCCAAGCCGAGAAATAGGTCAGCTGTCGTGCGATCATGATCTCGACCGCCATCATCGCCAGCTTGCCGGACACGCGGGGGAAGTTGATCAGCGACTTGCCGAACTGTTTGCGGTCCTGCGCATATTGCATGGCGATGTCCAGCGCGCTTTGGGCCACACCGATGGCGCGGGCTGCGGTCTGGATGCGGGCGGATTCGAAGGTTTCCATGAGCTGCTTAAAGCCTTTGCCTTCTTCGCCGCCCAGTAGGTTCTCACCCTTGACCTTGAACCCATCGAAGCCCAACTCGTATTCTTTCATCCCGCGATAACCCAGAACTTCGATCTCGCCACCGGTCATGCCTGGGGTGGGGAAGGGGTTGTCGTCCGTTCCAGGTGTTTTTTCCGCCAGGAACATCGACAGGCCGCGGTGATCGGTACTGTCGGGGTTGGTGCGGGCTAGCAGGGTCATCACATGGGTCCGCGCCGCGTGGGTGATCCAGGTTTTATTGCCGGTGATCTGGTAATCACCCTCGGCATTCTTGACTGCTCGGGCGCGCAAGCTGCCCAGATCAGAGCCTGTGTTGGGTTCAGTGAAAACTGCTGTCGGCAGTATCTCGGCTCTGGCGATCTTGGGCAGCCACTGCGCTTTTTGCTCATCCGTTCCACCGGCAATGATCAGCTCGGCCGCGATCTCGGACCGGGTGCCCAGCGATCCGACGCCGATATAGCCGCGCGACAATTCTTCGGACACCACGCACATCGAGGCCTTGGAAAGACCAAACCCTCCGAACTCTTCGGGGATGGTCAGGCCAAATACACCCATCTCGGCAAGCTCCTCGATGATCTCCATCGGGATCAGCTCATCCTTAAGGTGCCAATCATGGGCGTTTGGTTCGACTTTTTCCTGGGCATAGCGGCGGAACTGGTCGCGGATCATTTCCAGTTCTTCGTCCAGGCCCGACGTTCCGAACATCGTGGCACCGGCCTGTTCTTCCATCAGTTCAACCAAGCGACCGCGTGCGGCCTGTGAATTGGCCTGTGCCATCAGTGTCTGAACTTCGGCGCATTGGAAACCGGACAGCGCGTCCCAGCCCAGACCCATGTCCTGAAGACGCAAAATCTCGCCCTGGTTCATTGGGATGCCGCCCGCGACCTGATGCAGGTATTCACCAAAGGCGATTTGGTGCAGCAGCTGTTCGATCTCGCCGAATTTGCCTTCTGCCTCCAAAGCATCGGCCCAGCGTTGCATCTGCTGCAGCGACTGGTTGTATGTTGCCAGCCATGCCAACCCATGAGCGGCGGTCTGATTGGCCTCGATCAGAGCACCGGACACGCGACCATCTTCTGTCACCATCGCGCGGACCGACTCGCGGGCGCGTTCGAATACGGTGTCCACGGCGGGCAGAGCCGCACGTGTCAGCGTTAGAAGCTCGGGCAAAATCGCGGATGTAATCATCTGGGTCATATCCTGTCCGTCATGGGCCATGAATCAGCTTTCTCCTAAAGTCGTCTGGTCATATCATGCTGCACGTGCAGCGCAACAAAAATACGAATTATGCGACTAAAAAGTTCTAAAGTTGCTTGATCATTTTTGCAGTGCAGCACCCGTCAGGAGTGATATCAGGGGGACATGACGTTGTTTTCTATGCTCTCTGCCCAAGAACTGCTGCTGGCCTGTGGGGTTGCCTTCATTGCCGGTTGGGTCAAAGGCATGGTCGGGTTTGCCATGCCAATGGTTCTGATCTCGGGGCTGAGCATGTTCCTTTCGCCGGATATGGCGATCGCGGGGCTTATTCTGCCAACCCTGGTGACAAATGGGGTGCAGGCATTGCGCGGGGGTGTTCCGGCCGCCGTGTCCTCGATCCGTCAGTTCCGTGTATTTCTGGTTGTCGGGTTGGTGTTTCTGCTGATTGGTGCTCAGTTGGTCAGCGCTGTGCCAGCATCAACTTTTTTGTTGATGATTGGCATCCCGGTGACAGTCTTTGCATTGATCCAGGTATTGGGTCTGCGTCTGAAATTGGCCAGCCCATCTGCCCGAATAGAGGCCATGATCGCCGCGGTTGCAGGCTTTGTCGGGGGGATGTCTGGAATTTGGGGGCCACCAACCGTGGCCTATCTGACCGCCTTAAACACCCCGAAAGCGGTGCAGATGCGTGTGCAGGGGGTCATCTATGGTTTGGGGGCGTTGGCGTTGCTGTTCGCGCATATGGGCTCCGGGATTTTCCGCGCCGAAACCGCTCCGTTCTCGGCTGCTTTGGTGCTGCCGGGGCTTGCGGGCATGTGGGTGGGGTTGCAACTGCAGTCGCGCATAGATCAGGCGCTGTTTCGCAAGATCACCCTGTTCGTGCTGCTTATCGCAGGGCTGAACCTGTTGCGGCGCGGGCTGATGGGCTAGGCACGCCGATCTATCGCGCGCAGCGTGAAATAGAGCCCCAGCATCAGAAAGAACAGGCCCGAGATATCGCCGATCAGGAAGGCGATATATTCCAACCCACCGCTGCCAAAAGCCAGATTGGTCAGCACGGACACCAATATTGACGTGACGATCCCGACCCCCATGACGCAGGACCAGCATGGTTTGCGGTCCGGGTGGGGAAACAGATCGAAGCCGACCCATTTGCATAGGTAAAATACAGCAGGAACGGTTGTGACGGCGATTGCAATGGCGGCCAGACGGTTGGGCAGGAAGACGTCGCTTCCGCCGAGAAAGGCAAACACAAGAAAGACCCCGGGCAAGAGCGCAAAAATCGCCCGCCACCCCAACAACCAAGCAGAGAGCACACGCACACCATGCGGGAGAAACAGCAAGCTGGCCTTGCTGGGATATTCGGGGAAGAATACGTTCTGCAGTGGCATCAGAACCTCGAACGTAAGGAACGAGGCAATCACGTAGGCCAGTGAGGCAAAGAACGTTTCAGAGGCCCATCTGCGCACGGCGGTCAGCCAGCAATGCGCAGATCAAACGCTTTACTACTTAGGCGCATGCACAACATACCGTCCACGGTTCGCGCTACCGCTTTGTGACAAATACCCCTTCTGCACCAGCGACTTCAGCGCACGAAAAAAGGTCGGGCGCGAGACGCTTTGCACAAGCGTGTGTTCAATCAACCCAAATGTCCGAACTTCCTGGTCAGCTTTGGACAGTTCTTCGGCGGCGTAATAGATATCGCGCTCTACCGGTGAGAGTTGTTCCAGCCCCAACGTGCGCTCCATGCTTTGCATCAGTTTGCGCAGTTCGGTCAGTTTCAAGATTTCAGTCATTTCGTTACCTGTCGTTTCCCATGTCACGCGCTGCGACAAAGCAGCGGTATGAGACGAACTGAAATCTGAATGTTCAGAAAGTCTCATATTGACACTCATCCCCATTGGCATACACTTGCTATCTGATTAGGTTTCTCAATTCGCGAATGTGAGCGCGCGGCTGAGTTACCCAAGGTATTTTTAGACAACGCCCGGCGCGATTGCGTCGGGCGAATTTGTCTTAATGACATCATTGGATAGCTTAAACCGGCAAATCGGGCAACGAATTTGTAAGGACACCTTACGTTAGACGTATAAGGACGATTGCCAACAGATGTGCTGTCCGAAAAAAAGGGGAGAGGTTTGCCCCCTTTTGCAACATTAACCGATTGCTACGGCTTTGATGTCTTCGTCGATGAAAGGCAGATACTGCTCAAAGTTTTCAGCAAACATCTGAACCAACTTCTCAGCCTGTTTATCGAAAGCGGCCTGGTCGTCCCAGGTGCGACGCGGATCCAGCAGAACTTCGGCGACACCGGGGACGGAAACCGGCACATCAAAGCCAAAATTCGCATCCTTGCGGAATTCCGCATCCCGAAGCGATCCATCCAGAGCGGCAGTCAGCAAACCGCGGGTCGCACGGATCGGCATCCGGCTGCCAACGCCATAGGCGCCGCCAGTCCAGCCGGTATTCACCAGCCAGCAGGTCGCGCCGTGCTGGGCGATCTTGTCGCGCAGCAGGTTGCCATAGACTTCTGGGCGACGCGGCATGAACGGCGCGCCAAAGCATGTCGAGAATGTGGGTTGGGGCTCGGTCACGCCGCGCTCTGTGCCAGCAACCTTCGAGGTGAAGCCCGACAGGAAGTGGTACATCGCCTGAGCGGGGGTCAGCCGCGCAATCGGGGGCAGAACACCAAACGCGTCACAAGTCAGCATGATGATGTTCTTCGGATGCCCGCCCAACGCGCTTTTCGAGGCATTGGAGATATACTCGAGCGGATAGGCGCAACGCATGTTTGCGGTCAGCGAGTCATCTTCGAAATCCAGCTCCTTGGTCTCGGGATCGAAAACCATATTCTCGATCACGGTGCCGAATTTGCTGGTGGTTGCATAGATCTCGGGTTCGGCCTCGGCGTTCAGGTTGATCGTCTTGGCATAGCACCCGCCCTCGAAGTTGAAAGTGCCACGGTCTGACCATCCATGTTCGTCATCGCCAATCAAGGTGCGGGCCGGATCAGCGGACAGGGTGGTCTTGCCAGTTCCCGAGAGGCCAAAGAAGACTGCGGTATCAACGGGATTGCCGACCGCGTGGTTCGCCGAGCAATGCATCGGCATCACGCCTTTTTCGGGCAGCATGTAATTCAGCAGGGTGAAGACGGACTTCTTGTTTTCACCGGCATATTCTGTGCCGCCGATCAGAATCAATTTGCGGTCGAAGTTCAGTGCGATCACTGTCTCGCTACGGCAGTTGTGCTTGGCCGGATCAGCCTGGAAGCTGGGACAGTTGATGATTGTGAAATCCGCGATGAACTCATCCAGGTCTTCACGATCCGGGCGGCGCAGCAAGTGACGGATGAACAGATTATGCCATGCCAGTTCGGTGACCATGCGCACGTTGATCGAATAAGCGGGGTCGGCGCCACCGACTAGATCCTGCACAAAATAGTCACGACCCTTCATGTGCTCGATCATATCGGCATAAAGCGTTTCGAAACCCTCGGGGCTCATCTCGGCGTTGTTTTCCCACCAGATCGAATCGGCGACACTGTCGGTGCGGACAACATGTTTGTCCTTGGGAGAACGGCCAGTGAACTTGCCGGTACTGACAAGAAAAGCTCCGCCATTGCCAAGTGTACCTTCACCCCGCTTGAGGGCTTCTTCAATCAGTGCCGGTTCCATGAAGTTGTAATAGACATTGCCCAGACCCTCGATGCCCTGATCTTCGAGGCGGAATTGCGGGTTCACCCGTCCAGATGTCATGTTTGTCTTCTCCTGTGGCGGCGCGGCGGCAGATTGGCCAAGGTGCGCTCTTGGGGCAGTGTACCGGGAAAACCGGCGATTGGGCGGGTCTTATCATGGTCGTTTAGTGCGTGAACAGGACGGTTTGGCGCAGTTAGCGCAACCAAGTTCAGGTTTAGCGCCACCATGTTTTTTCTGCAGGAAATACAGACACTTTTCGAAGGCCATTAACGGCTTTTTTGCCGCATGTGTGTGACAACAATCGCACGATTCGTAGATGGCGATTGATTCGCGGCCATAAAAACGACAAAAATGCCCTACAAATAAGCGAATTGTTTCGTATGAGAGCAGGAATAGGGGTTAACCCGATGTCAAAGATTGCACTGGTGGATGACGACAGGAACATTCTGACGTCCGTATCCATGACGCTCGAAGCCGAGGGTTTCGAGGTAGAAACGTATAACGACGGGCAGGCTGCTCTGGATGCGTTTAACAAGAAGCTGCCCGATATGGCAGTGCTGGATATCAAGATGCCGCGTATGGATGGCATGGATTTGCTGCAGCGACTGCGGCAGAAGACTCAGATGCCGGTGATCTTTCTGACTTCGAAAGATGACGAGATCGACGAAGTTCTGGGTTTGCGCATGGGTGCTGATGATTATGTCAAAAAGCCCTTTTCGCAACGGTTGCTGGTAGAACGGATACGGGCCTTGCTGCGCCGTCAGGAAGCGACCTTGGGTGATCCCGTGGCTGCCAACACAGGCGACGCCAAGGTGATGGAACGGGGCGAATTGCGGATGGACCCCTTGCGCCACGCGGTGAGCTGGAAGGGATCGGATGTCTCTTTGACAGTGACCGAGTTCTTGCTACTGCAGGCCTTGGCGCAGCGTCCGGGATTTGTCAAAAGCCGCGATCAGCTGATGGATGTTGCCTATGACGATCAGGTCTATGTAGATGACCGCACGATCGACAGCCACATCAAGCGTCTGCGCAAAAAGATGCGCGCTGCTGATCCGGAGTTTTCGGCCATCGAAACGTTGTATGGTATTGGGTATCGGTACAACGAAGAATAAGCGTGGCCTAAGTTAAGGGGTTACTGGGTCTCGTGCGCGATACTGAGCAAGAAAACGAGTTACGCGACGGTGACGTCGTTCTGGGGGATGACTGGGTCATCCCCCAGAACGACGATTCCGCCGAACTCAGGGCCAGACGCGGCCGCCGCAATCTGTTTTCCCTGCGGGGCTCGCCTCTGGCGCGCAAGATCATCACATTCAACATGATTGCATTGGTGATTCTGGTCACCGGATTGCTATATCTGGATAATTCGCGAGAAGAACAGGTGCAGCAAACCGCCCGGAACCTGGTTGGTGATGCGCAGTTGGTCAGCAACGTATTTGAAACCCAGCTGCGACAGAATGTGACTGGCATTACCCGCGACGCGGCCATCCTGGATGTCAAAGATACGTTGGCTGGTCTCAGCCTGCCGGTCGGCGGTGAAGTCTTTGTTTACGATGCTCGTGGGACGCTGATTGGTTGGACGCGCGGCGCGCCTGCGGTCTCAGAGATGCCGGTCATGCTGCGCTCAGAAGCTGATGCGCAGACTGGAAGCACACTGATCAGTGATGCCTTGAACGCGGTCTGGACCGGGCTGTCCAAAGTGTTCAAGCAAGATGAAACCAGCGAAGCGCCAACCTTGGCCCAACGCGTTCAGGCCATAATTCCACAGGCGCTGACCGGGCATATTCAGGTTCAGGCGGTTCAGGATGACGCAGGCGAAACGGTTATCGTTGCTGCGGCCCCGATCCAACTGGATGGAAAGCCCGTTGGCGCGGTTGCCATGGCCGGTCCCGCCGGAGAAATCGACGCATTGGCCCGCCGTGATCAAGAGCGGATCCTGCGCATGTTCGTCGTGGCGCTTTTGGTGTCAGTCGGATTGAGCCTTGTCCTAGCATCGACCATCGCCAACCCGTTGGCCGACTTGGCATCCGCCGCCGAGATGGGCAAAGACCGCGGTGCGGGGGTCAACCCGGGCCGCATCCGCATCCCCGATCTGAGCGCGCGACCGGACGAAATCGGACGACTCAGCCGAGCTTTGCGCGGCATGGTTACCGCGCTGTACAACCGGATTGATGCAAACGAACAATTCGCGGCAGATGTGGCGCATGAGATCAAAAACCCCCTAGCCAGCCTTCAATCCGCTGTGGGCACGTTGCGCATGGTTAAAAGAGACGACCAGCGCGACAAGCTGATGGGGGTGATCGAACATGATGTCCGTCGGCTGGATCGTCTGGTCAGCGACATTTCGAACGCCTCGCGCCTGGATGCCGAACTGGTCAAGGAGGAAGAGCAGCCATTTGATTTGTTGAACCTGATCGGAAACCTCGGTCAGTATCTGGGCGAGGATGCGCGCGCCAAGGGAATCGATTACATCACTGATCTGCCGCCCGAACCAATCACCGTGACCGGGCTTGAGGCGCGATTGGCGCAGGTGTTCGTAAACCTGATCACCAATGCGATTTCCTTCTGCGAAGAAAGCGATGCCATACGTGTGTGGGTACGCCGGCGCGAGGATCGGGTTCTGGTTGTTGTTGAAGACACCGGCCCAGGCATCCCCGAGCAAGCCCTGACCAAAGTGTTCAAAAGGTTCTATTCCCAGCGGCCAGCCGAGCATTTCGGCAATAATTCGGGGTTGGGTCTGGCAATTTCCAAGCAGATCGTCGAGGCGCATGGCGGGGTGATTTGGGCCGAAAATATCCGCCCGACCGAAGCGGACATAACATCAGACCCTCAAGGCGCGCGATTTGTCGTGGGCCTGCCGGTTTGATGCGGTGAGCACGTCCGCACTCTCCTCTGTTGAACACCATGATACTGCCATCGTTCACGCCTCTTGCGTCGCGGTAGCAGACCGTGCTGTTTTGATCGTGGGGCCTTCGGGCACCGGGAAGTCAGCGCTGTCTTTGCAGATGATGGCGTTGGGGGCCGATCTGGTCGCGGACGATCGGGTTCGGTTGTATATGGATGGCAATCTCGCCCTGGCAGAGGCGGCTCCAAATATCGGTGGACTGATCGAGGCAAGAGGTCTTGGCCTGTTGCGGGCAGTCTCGGTTGGGCCGGTGCCGGTTGGCTTTGTGGTGGACATGGCGCAAGAAGAACCCGAGCGCCTGCCAGAACCCCGTTCAATTCTTATCCTGAGGCAAACTGTTCCCTTGCTTCGGGGCGCTGGCGTCTCCAATTTACCAGCAGCGCTCTTGCTACTGATGAAAAACGGGTGTGCAGACCCGGAATGGCCCAATCAATGACGACCCAAAGACGCATCGTACTTGTCACCGGCCCATCCGGCGCAGGCCGGTCCACCGCAATCCGTGTGTTAGAGGATCTGGGGTTCGAGGCCATCGACAACCTTCCCATGGGTCTTTTGCTGCGTCTATTAGACGGGCCAAAAACCGACCGTCCCATGGCGCTGGGTATTGATGCGCGCAACCGCGATTTTTCCACGATTGGCGTCATCGAATTGCTGGCTAAGCTTCGGTGGATGGAACAGGTTGACCTGACCACGCTTTATCTCGATTGTAGCGATGAAGTCCTTCTGCGTCGGTATTCGGAAACCCGCAGACGTCACCCGGTGTCTGCGGATGCCAGCCCTGAAACCGGAGTGCGCCAGGAAAAAGAGTCGCTGGCCCCAATTCGTGAACTTGCAGATACGTTGATCGACACCACGCCACTGAATGTTCACCAACTGCGCGAAGAGGTTGAGCGCTGGTTTGCACCTCAGGGTGGGCGGCATCTGGCGGTAACCATCGAATCATTTTCCTATAAGCGTGGCTTGCCTCGCGGATTGGATATGGTCTTTGACTGCCGTTTTCTCACCAACCCGTACTGGCGTCCCGAGCTACGGGCCGAAGATGGTCGCAATTCGGATGTGGCGAGCTATATTCAAACCGACGCGAACTATGCGCCTTTCTTCGAAAGGGTGGTTGACCTGCTGACTTTGTTGTTGCCCGCCTACCGGGCCGAGGGCAAAGCCTACCTGTCCGTGGCCTTTGGCTGTACCGGAGGGCAACACAGATCGGTTGCAATGGCCGAAGCGGTTGCAAAGGCCCTTGCAGAAGGGGGGCAGCAAGTGGCAATTAGGCATCGCGAAATGGAAAGACGATCGTTGAATGTGAGGCCGGATTGATCGGGATCGTACTCGTAGCACATGGTGGGCTGGCCAAAGAATATTTGGCCGCGATGCAGCATGTGGTCGGCAATCAGCCCGGCCTGGCCGCGATCTCGATCGAGGCCGATCATGATCGCGAAGCGAAGCAATCGGAAATCTGTGCGGCCGCCGACAGTGTTGATGTTGGTGACGGTGTTGTCGTCGTGACCGATCTGTTTGGCGGAAGCCCGTCGAATCTCAGCCTGCGTGCCTGCGCGCCGCAGGATCGCCGTATCCTTTACGGCGCAAATCTTCCCATGTTGATAAAACTGGCCAAATCCCGCCACCTGCCGATTGGCGAAGCCGTGCGGCAGGCAATGGAAGCTGGACGTAAGTATATCAATGCGCAAAATGTGACGTTTGACGAGAACCGGACAGATAAAGAATGACCACCCGAAGCTTGAAAATTATCAATGAAAAGGGCCTGCATGCCCGTGCCTCGGCCAAGCTGGTCGAGTTGGTAGAAGGGTTCGACGCTCAGGCCGAGGTGTCGAAAGATGGGCTTTCCGCATCCGGCGACAGCATTATGGGTCTTTTGATGTTGGCAGCGTCTCGCGGAACGACTATTGACGTCGAGACGTCCGGACCGGATGCTGAGGCGTTGGCTGATGCGTTGGAGACTCTGGTGAACGACAAGTTCGGAGAAGGTTTCTGACCGCACCCGCCGTGATACGAAGAACGGGATAACCAGGAATTGGCGGAAACAACGCACGAGACCAAGACAGGCCCGGTGGTGGATGGGACCAAGGACCAGGGCGAGATCTATGATCGTAAGACCCTGACCTACGCAAACTCGTTCGACGACCCTTGGACTGCAACAGCGATCCGCACCATTGAATGGTGTACGGGTAAGTTGACCATTTTGGGTATGGTTAACAAGTTCGAGAAGCAGAATGAACAATTCCGCGGCCAACGGTTCTGGGCAGGTGCGCTTAACATAATGGGCATCGACCTGACCACGCCAGAGGAACAGATCGCGCGTATTCCGAAAACGGGGCCCGTGGTCGTCGTAGCCAACCATCCCCATGGCATGGTCGACGGCATGATTCTGGCAGAGCTGATCGGCAGGGTCCGCAGCGACTATCGGATCTTGACCCGTTCGGTTCTGACAGGTTTGGACGAGGCGGCGACGTCGTTCATGATTCCGGTGCCCTTCCCGCACGATCCCGAGGCACAGGCCAAGATGCTTGAGATGCGCGGCAATGCGATGGAGCATCTAAAAAACGGGGGCGTTGTGGCCTTGTTCCCTTCAGGCGTCGTGATGTCTTCGGATGACTGGTTCGGGCCGGTGATCGAGCGTGAGTGGAACGTGTTCACGGCCAAAATGATCCGTAGATCCGGCGCGCAGGTCCTGCCGATCTTTTTCCCTGGCAGGAATTCGCGTGCCTACCAGATCGCCAACAAGCTTTCTGCGATTCTGCGCCAGGGTTTGTTGCTGCACGAGATCGTTCGATCCTGCAACAAACCGCAATCCCCGGTGATCGGAGAACCGATCTCGGATGAGGATATGCAGCTGCTGGAACGAGATCCGCGCGGCTTTATGGCTTGGCTCAGAAAACACACGCTGGGTCTGGGGCAGGCAACCAAGCTCTGACCTGCAATTTCACCTGATCAGGACAATCTCGTGGCTGCGCCCGGATGAATTCCGGGCGGTGGCCTTTACCGGGTCGGCACTGGGGCATCGCCCCGATAGTCATAAAAACCACGCTGCGTTTTACGTCCCAGCCAGCCCGCTTCGACATATTTAGTCAACAGCGGACAAGGGCGATATTTGGTATCGGCTAATCCATCATGCAGCACGTTCATAATGGCCAAACAGGTGTCCAGGCCGATAAAGTCAGCGAGTTCTAGCGGTCCCATCGGGTGGTTTGCGCCCAATTTCATCGATTGGTCAATCGACTGAACATTCCCCACGCCTTCATACAGGGTGTATACGGCCTCGTTGATCATCGGCATCAGGATGCGGTTGACAATGAAAGCCGGGAAATCTTCGGCGCTGGCGGCGGTTTTGCCCAGGCGGTCTACAACGGCCTTACAGGCAGCAAATGTTGGTTGATCCGTAGCAATGCCCCGGATCAGTTCAACCAGTTGCATCACCGGAACTGGGTTCATGAAGTGAAAACCCATAAAGCGTTCGGGCCGGTCTGTTCGGCTCGCCAGACGTGTGATCGAAATAGATGACGTATTTGACGTCAGGATTGTATGCGGTTGCAGATGTGGCAGCAAACTTTCGAAAATGGCTTGTTTGACGGTCTCACGCTCGGTTGCGGCCTCGATCACCAGGTCAGTCTGGCCCAGCTTTGGCAGCTCCATTGTAGTCGTGATGCGTTTCAGCGCGGATTGCATCTCCTCATCCGAAATTTTTCCGCGCGATGCCTGGCGCGCCATATTTCCTTCAATCGTCGCCATGGCGCTGTTCAGCGCGTCCTGGCTAACGTCGTTCAGCAGAACGTCATATTCCGCCAAAGCCAGTACGTGGGCGATACCATTGCCCATTTGGCCTGCGCCAATCACTCCGACTGATTTTACATCCATTTTTTGATGCCTCTGTGCCACGGGGTAGGATGACACTATCGGCAGATCGGGGCGGGCGGCAAGGGGATCAGACCGTTCGACTTTGCTTCAAATGCGCACATTAGGAGATTCTCAAGACTTGCGGCTGCAAGATGGCATCCGGGTGAAAATTGGGTGAGTGATATGAGCTATCATCAAGCTGGCTCGGGGCGACTCGAGCATGAGGTGTGCCAATACGGTGAATCACGATTGTGGTTTCGTGGGCCAATGCGTTCGCTGGAGACGTCATTTGTGGCCTGCGCAGGTGGGACCGAAACATTCGGGCGATTCGTCGAGCAGCCATTCGCGGCAGTTCTCGAAGAGAGGTTGGACAGACGATGCCTGAATTTCGGAAGTCTTTTTTGCGGCGTAGATGCGCTGTGCGATGACACGGAGTTGAGGGGTTTACTGAACCAAGCAGAGCTCTGCTTGGTGCAGCTTAGCGACATATTGGGGCAGTCCAATCGATTCTACCGGGTTCATCCCCGACGCAACGACCGTTTTCTGGCTCCGACAGAGGATCTGAAATCTCTCTATCCCGAGATCGACTTTGCTGATGTCCATTTCGTACATCACCTGATGATTTTGTTGCAGGGCCGCAATGATGCGCGGTTCGAGGCAATCGCAGAAGAGCTGCGACGGAATTGGATCGACCGCATTGGGGGGCTTGTTGAGGCGCTTGAAGCGCCTGTTGTCTTGTTGAATTTGCAGGTCCTGCGTGAGGCAGAAAGTGATCAGCCCAAGCACGGTGCTGATATTCGGATCACGCCACAGATGATCGAGGCCCTGCGCCCTCTCAGCGCCGAGATCGTTGAGGTGACGGTCAGCGTGTCGGGGCAGTCCGATGAGCTTGAAGATATGCTGTTTGGAACACTGCAACAGCCCATGGCGGAACATATGATAGGTCCTGCGGCACACAGGTCGATTGCTGACGCCTTGGTCGGTCCGATCAGAAACCTGCAATGAAAAGGGCCCGCCGATGGCGGGCCCAATGCAAGATTCTTCGTGGAAAAGTCTAGCCCGTTGATCAGCCGAGTTTCTCGGTCAGTTCCGGAACGGCCTGGAACAGGTCGGCGACCAGACCGTAATCGGCAACCTGGAAGATCGGCGCTTCTTCGTCTTTGTTGATCGCCACGATGATTTTCGAGTCTTTCATACCTGCCAGATGCTGAATCGCACCCGAGATGCCGACAGCGACATACAGATCCGGGGCAACAACCTTGCCGGTCTGACCCACCTGCCAATCGTTCGGAGCATAGCCCGAGTCGACTGCGGCGCGCGATGCGCCAACTGCGGCCCCCAGCTTGTCAGCGAGACCTTCGATCAGCTTGAAGTCCTCTTCAGAACCGACACCACGGCCACCCGACACAACAACGCCAGCCGAAGTCAGCTCGGGGCGGTCGCTTGTAGCTACCTTGTCTTCGACCCAGGACGATAGGCCGGGGTTCTCGCCGACCGAGATGGTCTCAACGGCTGCCGAGCCATCTTCGCCCGCAGCATCAAAACTTGCGGTTCGGAAAGTGACGACTTTTTTGGCGTCCACAGATTTGACGGTCTGGATCGCGTTGCCCGCATAGATTGGGCGTTCGAAGGTCGAGCCGTCGACGACACCGGACGCGTCCGAGATGACCATGACGTCCAGCAGCGCGGCAACGCGCGGCATAACGTTCTTGGCATCGGTGGTGGCGGGGGCAACGATGTGCTCATAACCATCAGCAAGACCTACGATCAGCGCAGCAGTGGATTCTGCCAGGCGATGGCCCAGCGATTCGTCCTCGGCGACCAGAACCTTTGAGACGCCGGTGATCTTGGCGGCAGCTTCACCGGCAGCAGCAGCGGAACCGCCTGCGGCCAGAACGGTTACATCACCCAGTGCCTTTGCTGCGTTTACAGCTTTGGCGGTTGCGTCCAGCGCCAGTTCACCATTGTTGACTTCGGCGAGAAGAAGAACAGCCATTACACAGCCCCCGCTTCTTTGAGTTTCGCGACAAGCTCGTCTACCGAGCCGACGATGATGCCAGCGGCACGTGCCTGTGGTTCTTCGGTTTTGACGACTTCCAGGCGCGGCGAGACGTCGACGCCGTAATCAGCGGCGGTTTTCTCGTCCAACGGCTTTTTCTTCGCCTTCATGATATTGGGCAGCGACGCGTAACGGGGCTCGTTCAGGCGCAGGTCCACGGTCACGATTGTCGGCATTTTGACGCTGATGGTTTGCATGCCACCATCGACTTCGCGAGTGATCTTTGCGCTGTCGCCGTCGATGTCGATGTCGGACGCAAAGGTGCCTTGTGACCAGCCCAAAAGTGCTGACAACATCTGACCAGTTGCATTCATGTCGTTGTCGATAGACTGCTTGCCGCAAAGAACGATACCGGGCTGCTCTTCCTCGACCACTTTGGCCAGGATCTTGGCAACGGCCAGGGGTTCGATGTCCTGGTGGACATCATCTGCAGCAATGACCAGGATGGCACGGTCCGCGCCCATGGCCAGCGCAGTGCGCAGTGTTTCCTGGGCTTGTTTTACGCCGATAGAAACAACGACGACTTCGTCTGCCTTGCCGGCTTCTTTCAGACGGATTGCCTCTTCGACAGAAATTTCGTCGAACGGGTTCATCGACATTTTGACATTGGCGAGATCGACACCGCTGCCATCCGCTTTGACGCGAACTTTAACGTTATAGTCAATCACGCGTTTGACAGGCACGAGTACCTTCATTTTGCGCTAGCTCCTCACAAAAAACGGCAAGCCGCGTCGCGACTCCACCAATGTTCATGAGGGCTTGAATAGCGATTCAATTCAGGCGGCAACAGGGCAAAATCGTCACGTCATCTGCAACGGACGTCGCGTTTTGCTATTTTTGACGTGACCAAGCACCACACACCCACCCAAAAGGCAGGAAGCTATCGGTTTGCGCCCGCCCGTCGGACCGGGGCTTCGCCCTTCCGGTCGCCGCCGCGTCCACTGGACGCAACGCCGCTTTCAGCGGTTCGCGCCCGGAACCCACAGAACATCTTCGGTTCCGTTTTCATTGGCACAACGGGCTGCGACGAAGAACCAGTCGCTCAGACGGTTCAGGTACTTGACTGCGGTTTCGTTGACCGGCTCCATGTTGGTCAGCTCAACCGCAAGCCGTTCGGCCCGGCGAGATACGGTTCGACATACATGCAGATGTGCCGCAAGACGCGAGCCACCGGGCAGGATGAAACTGCGCAGCGGTTCCAAGGCTTCGTTCATCGCGTCGATTTCAACCTCGAGCCGGTCAATCTGCGAGGGCACGATGCGCAGAGGCGGATAGTCTGCTTCGGCATCCTTTTCCATATCGGGACGACAGAAATCTGCGCCCAGATCAAACAGGTCATTCTGAATGCGCGCGAGTGCAGCTTCGACATCCCCCTCTGCCTCGGTCCGGGCGACGCCGACAAAGGCGTTCAACTCGTCCACGGTGCCATAAGCGGTCACGCGGCCCGAGTATTTGGCGACGCGTTCGCCATTGCCGAGTGCGGTTTTGCCATCATCACCGGTGCGGGTGTAAATCTTGTTCAATACGACCATTTACTGACCTCCCTGACCGCGCAGCCAGACGTAAAGCACGATCAGAATCACGGCGATGAACTGAAACAGGATACGCAGGCGCATATACTTGTTGCTTTTCAGTGCCGCGTCCCTGCCGCTTTTGCCGAAATTCGAGATGCCAAGCGCCAATACGACGACAACCGCCGCCATGGCCAAAAGCAAAATGACCATCATTAGGTCCATGAGTACACCGTCCGCGTTTCTGTTTGCCTAGGGCTATCATCTAGCCCCGTGCGTGCCAAAAGCGAACGGGTTATTTCGCCTCAGACCCCTGCAAGGATGCGGTCAATCGCACGTGTCGACAGGATGCGGCGCAAACAACCGGCGATAAATGTAGGTGTTGTCACATAGTATCGGGGGCGCGGGCGCTTGGATTCTACGGCGTGGGCCAGCTTGGTCGTAACCGCTGATGCGGGCAGTTCAAACCGATCCGGCCCCGACGATTCATACAGTCTTTTCAACAAAGAGGACTCATAACGCTCGCGCAGGGCCGAGTTTTGCCAGTTGATGAACCGCTCGAAGAACGGGATTGAGTTTTCGCGGATTTTAGATGTGATCGGGCCGGGTTCGATCAAAATGACCTTGATCCCCGTATCAGCCAGTTCCAGGCGCAGTGTATCCGTCAGCCCTTCGATTGCATATTTCGTGGCCACATAGGCGCCGCGCCACGGATAGGCCACCAGACCCAGCACCGAAGAGTTCTGAACGATTCGCCCGTGTCCTTGACTGCGCATAATCGGGATGACCTGCCTGGTCAGTTCGTGCCAGCCAAAGAAGTTCGCCTCGAAAATCTGACGCAGGCCTTCGGTCGGCAGGTCCTCGACCGCGCCGGGCAGGCCATGTGCGCCATTGTTGAACAGCGCGTCCAGGGTGCCTCCGGTGGCCTCCAACACTTCGTTCAAACCCGAGGATATGCTGGCCGTGTCGGTATAATCAATGCGCGGGCTTTCAAACCCCTGCGCCCGCAACCGGTCGCAATCGCGCTGTTGTTTGCACGAGGCAAACACGCGCCAACCCCGCGCGCGCATCCCATGCGCCGCATCCAGTCCGATGCCCGATGAGCAGCCAGTAATTAAAATGGTCTTCTGCATGATTTTCCCGATTCTGAACCAGCCCAAGCTAGGGTGCACAGAGTATGGGAACAATCATTGCTCCACGTCAGTCTGGTGTTTTTCTGACCAAAGAGGTCGAAATCCACCCCACCTGTTGCTGCGGCAACACGCGCAGTCGCAACCATCCGGTGCCCGAGTCACTTAGCACCTCGACCTTCTGGCCGATGCGCGCTTTGCCAACAATCGGGTAGATCGTTCCAGGGCCGTCACGCATGTTCACGCGGGTCCCGGAGATTTCCCGGATATCTTTCCTGGGTTCAGGCTGGGCGGCGGGTTCAGGCTGCACGTCCTTGGTGATTTGCTTCAG
This sequence comes from Ruegeria sp. CDSA020, assembly GCF_059612345.1. Lineage (NCBI taxonomy): Bacteria > Pseudomonadati > Pseudomonadota > Alphaproteobacteria > Rhodobacterales > Roseobacteraceae > Ruegeria > Ruegeria sp. CDSA020. The sequence goes on along the minus strand of NZ_JBXWQK010000011.1, from coordinate 3,771 downwards.
GCCAGTCACACCGTCTTCCAGAGACGCAAGCGTGATGCTGGCAGTCTGATCGTCAAACACCGAAAGCGCGTTGAAAGTGTCCAGACTGGCGGGTTCTGCGACAATCGCTGCGACTGCTGGCTGGGGATCAATCGGGCGCTCGCGCACGACCGGCGAGCGCATAGCGACATTTGTCACAAGCTCTTTTGCCGGAGACGGTGCTACGGTTTTGGGGGCCGCTTTCGAGGCGACTCGCACAGGCTGTTCCGATCGCACACCGCGCGGCTCGAAATTAGGCCCGCCACTCATGACGTAAAAGCACCAGCCAAGTGCAGCGAAACTCATTACAATCAGGCGCGTCATGGCGCATCCCCCGGTCGATCAATCAAAACAAAAAAAGGCAGCAGACTAATGTCAGACATCCTAGCATAATTCGCGACCCAAGTCGAAAAACGGGGGAAATCGGGGGGTTGCCTCCCCCTGTTGCAAAAAGCGCCACTTGTCCCCAATAAAATATGTCTTGCTTGCTTTACCCGCGCGCCCTTGCGTCGTATCACATCATCTATGAATGATACGATCGACGACCCCAATATGGTGGCCCCCGAAAACGGGGGCGAAGTAGCCGAACCGCTGCGCCGCGCGATTGGTGAACGTTATCTGACCTATGCGCTGTCCACCATCATGCACCGGGCCTTGCCCGATGCACGGGATGGTTTGAAGCCGGTGCATCGGCGAATCCTCTATGCGATGCGCGAGTTGCGACTCAGTGCAACGGGCGGGTTCCGTAAGTCGGCGAAAATCTCGGGCGATGTGATGGGTAACTATCACCCGCACGGCGATGCCGCGATTTATGACGCGATGGCGCGTTTGGCGCAGGATTTCAACGTGCGTTATCCGCTGGTCGACGGGCAGGGGAATTTCGGCAATATCGACGGCGATAACCCGGCGGCCTCTCGTTATACCGAGGCTCGGATGACCATCGTGGCCGAGGCTCTGCTTGAGGGTCTAAACGAGGATGCTGTCGATTTCCGTGACAACTATGACGGCACGCTGACCGAACCGGTGGTTCTGCCCGCGCAATTTCCGAATCTGCTGGCCAATGGCTCCAGCGGTATTGCGGTGGGCATGGCGACGAATATCCCGCCACATAACATCTCGGAACTGTGTGACGCCTGTTTGCATCTGATCAAGACGCCGGATGCGCGCGACGATACGCTTCTGAACTACGTGCCCGGACCGGATTTCCCAACCGGCGGCGTAATCGTTGAACCGCCTGCGAATATCGCGCAGGCCTATCGCACCGGGCGCGGGTCATTCCGCCTGCGCTGTAAGTTCGAGGTCGAGGATCTGGGCCGCGGTCAGTGGCAGATCGTCGTCACCGAGATTCCCTATCAGGTTCAGAAATCGAAGCTGATCGAAAAGATCGCCGAGCTGATTCAGACCAAGAAAATCCCGATCCTTGGCGACGTTCGTGACGAATCCGCCGATGACATCCGCCTGATCCTTGAGCCGCGTTCCAAGAATGTGGACCCCGAGGTTCTGATGGGCATGCTCTATCGCAACTCGGACCTTGAGGTGCGGTTCAGCCTGAACATGAACGTGCTGATCGACGGGGTGACACCCAAAGTCTGCTCGATGAAAGAAGTGCTTCGCGCCTTCCTTGATCACCGGCAAGAGGTTCTGCTGCGCCGGTCGCGCCACCGGATGGCCAAGATCGACCATCGGCTGGAGGTGTTGGAGGGCTTTATCGTTGCCTTCCTGAATCTTGACCGCGTGATCGACATTATCCGCTATGACGATGACCCCAAGGCTGCGCTGATGCGCGAAGACTGGGGCATCGACCATGTCCGCGCCACCAATGAGGCCGACTATGTCTCGCCCACACGGGGCGAGGGCGAGCTGTCCGAGGTCCAGGTCGACGCAATTCTTAACATGCGTCTGCGCAGCTTGCGTCGTCTGGAAGAGATGGAGCTGGTTCGCGAACGCGATGAGCTGATGTTGGAACGTGCCAATCTCGAAGATCTTCTAGCCGACGAAAGCCTGCAATGGGCCAGCATCGCCGAGCAGTTGAAAGAGACCAAGAAAACGTTCGGCAAGGATTATGAGGGCGGCGCGCGTCGCACCCAGTTTGCCGAAGCCGGTCAGGTCGAAGAGGTCCCGCTTGAGGCGATGATCGACCGCGAACCGATCACGGTTGTCTGCTCTCAGATGGGCTGGATTCGCGCCATGACCGGCCATATCGACCTGAACCGCGAGTTGAAGTTCAAGGATGGCGATGGGCCACGGTTTATCTTCCATGCGGAAACCACCGATCGGCTGCTGGTCTTTGCCTCGAACGGTCGATTCTATACGATCAGCGCCGCGAATCTGCCCGGCGGTCGGGGTATGGGCGAGCCGCTGCGCCTGATGGTCGACCTGCCGAATGAGGCGCAGATAATCGACATCCTGATCCACAAACCGGGGCGCAAGCTGCTGGTGGCCTCGGATGCGGGTAACGGCTTCACCGTGCCCGAGGATGACGTGCTGGCACAGACCCGAAACGGCAAACAGGTGCTGAACGTTAAAGGCGACGAAACAGCGATTATCTGTAAGGCGATCGAAGGTGACCACGTTGCAGTGGTTTCTCAGAACGGCAAGTTTCTGGTCTTCCCGACCGAGGAACTGCCTGAAATGACCCGCGGCAAGGGCGTTCGCCTGCAGAAATACAATATGGCGCGCGGGCGGCAGGGGACGCTGGAATTGGACGGCGGGCTGTCAGATATCACCACCTTCAACTGGGAAGAGGGCCTGAAATGGTCCATGGGTGGCGACAAGACCCGGCACGAGGCAGATCTTTCGCAATGGCTGGCCAAGCGTGCCAGCGTCGGGAAAAAGCCGCCATACGGCTTCCCGCGTGATTTTAAATTCTCCTGATCAGGCCCGGTCACAGAGGATTTATGCCGATACGGCTTGGCACAAGCCGTATCGGTGCGTTAGATCAAAGAAAAACAGGCCTATCGAGACGAGACATGTTGCGCATTTTGACACTGATCACCGGATTGGCCCTGATGGGCGCCTGCACCCAAACGCAGGTTTACGAAGAGCCTGAGTCGCTGGGCGAATTCAAGTTGCGGGTAAACTATGCCTTTGCCGATAAGGCGGTGCAGGGGCCGGTAAGCCGGGATGCGACGCCAGACGAATGGACTGCGGCCATTCAAAACGCGGTGGACATCCGCCTTGGGCGCTATACGGGCGCACAGGAATACGACATCGGAATCAGCCTCGAGGGCTACATGCTGGCCCCTCCCGGCATTCCGGTGATCTATAACCCCAAGAGCACTGCGATTGTTCTGGTCAACGTTTATGACGTGAACAAGAAAGAGTTTCTTGCCAAAGGTAAGCAATTCCAGGTGCTGGAAGACACAACCGGCGGCAGTGCCCTGAAAGGGTCGGGCCATGAACGGACGAAACAAGAGCAAATGAACGGGCTGGCTCTGAAAGTTGCGGACCGAGTCGAAGAATGGTTGGCCGAGGAACATTTGGAAAACGGTTGGTTCGACCGGCGTCCCGAACTGATCCAGCCACTCGATTCAGGTGAAGCAACGCAAAATCCGGCTTAAAGAACGGCATTTCCCGCAGGATGTGCTTGATTTTCTCCTTTGAACCCAATATCTCGCGCGCGCAGATGTAACCACGGGACCAAGGGTCCCCCAAAGCACAAAAGGGCGCCTGAGGAATGGCAAAGGAAAAGTTTGAGCGTAATAAGCCGCACGTCAACATTGGCACGATTGGGCACGTTGACCACGGCAAGAC